>NZ_BNJW01000012.1 GCF_015751045.1 Enterococcus lactis | reverse complement strand
CAGTAAAGAAGTTCGGTTTTTGATAGGGACTCGTAGTCCTCAAGGCTTTGTTCGAACTTTCTTTCACTCTTCACTATAATCTAAAAATAGAAAATAGAGGAGAACATCATTCGTCAATGATGTTCCCCTCTAATCTTAGTATGTTTTTTATCAATTTGAGTTTGATCTTGCTGAAGAAGCAGATACTTATATCGATTGTTCTTTATATGGTAAGGGGGTCGTCATCATCAATGGATTCAATCTTGGGAGGTACTGGAATCATGGGCCTGTTTTATCACTATATTGTCCAAAAGATGTACTAAAAAAAGGCAGAAATGAAGTGATTATTTTTGAAACAGAAGGTATATCGATTGATACATTGATTTTTTCAGATCAACCAATAAAAAAAGATTTGTCATGAACGATTCAAAATAATCATCCTGTAAATTAGCTTATACAAAAAGGGAGTCCTACGAAAATCATTATTCGATTTTCAAAACGGATTCCCTTTTATAGTGAATAGCTTTTCTATCATTATTTCTCTTAATCAAGTACAAGTGATTACTTCTCGTCCGAAAATCTCAATTTGTGTTAATGCTGGGAATGGTGACGTATCTTCTGCTTTTTTCAAATTTTTCAAAGTAACTGAACTCGTCATTTTTTCAGGAAAGTAAAACGATTGAAATTCAAGCGTATCTGTTGTTGCTACTTTTATTGTTTCTCCATCAGAAAAACAAATAGAAACTTCTGTCCAATAGCTATCATGTGGATAATCTCCTCGAAACAAAAGATTTACTCGATCGGTTTGGATTGAGCGTCCAAAGTCGATCGTCAAAGTTGCATCTTTTTGCTGATTGATTCCCCAAGAAGTAAATGGATAGGATCCATGTGAGCGATTACCAAACTTTCCGTCAATCGCATTTTTAGCAAAAAAAGTCACATCATTTCTCGTCTCTACATTAGCATATGCATGTGGATATGCTCCACTGAACAATTTTTGATCATGAGGGTTTGTAGATACATTCCGATAGCTTTCCACTTCAAAATCATAGGCTTTACGAACATATATGTGATGTCTTTTTGAACGAAATCCCGTCTCTACTGAAGCTTTCGTTTCTTCTAGCGGAATCACATATTCCCATTTCTTCTCTGGAATATAAAGAAGTGTCGGTGCCAATGTTTCATCTAATTGCACAACAAAATAGTGATCATTTTTCTCTTTCGTTATGACCAGTTTGTCTCCTACTTCATATGTGTGATTTTTGATTGCTAAAACTGCTATTTCTTCTCCATTTGCAGAAAATGCGGTTTCTTTTTTCTCGTGATCGATTTTGCCAATAACTACTTGATTATTTTTATTTTTTAGATCAATTTGGATCATTTTTTTCTCCTCCATTTATTATTCCGCCAACTAAACAAATAAAGCGATGGGTACCAGGTTCGATTTTCTTTTTCAAATAGGGAAGATTGGTTCTTGGAAAGAATACAGAAGTATTTGGTTCTAGCACCTGAATCCCTGCTTCTTCATACCCCTCGATTGCAATGATTTGAGACACATGCGTTTCTTTTATTTTTGCACAGTCTTTCGCCAAAGTTATTTCTGGTTCTTTTACCAAAAGACTAAATCCGCCTTCTCTTATCTCTAAAGGAATCGTCGTATATATCTCATGGAATCGAACATGCCATTCACCAAATGGGTAAATTTCTGTTTGGATCAGCACTTCTTGGAATGGTTGCCATTCATACATAACAGAAGTCTCTGTTGCTTCACTACTTCGTACCTTTTTCTTTGTCCTGAAATATTCACCGTCTCTTGAAAGAGCTAATGTATTATCAAATGCCCCTTCTCCATATGTGATTCCCGCTTTTGGCACACTAAAGCCGAATTTAGTAGAGTAGACAAACTTACTATACTTCGCTGGGGCATGCGCTTGGCCCTCAATCATCAAACCATATGGATAACCAAGTACATGTTTTCCTTCTTTTGCCTGACACAAAAGCATATTTCCATTATCAATCAATCTTTTCTCTTTGGTATTGACTGGTTCAGGTTTGGCTTTCCAATACGGATGTTCTTTTTTTGTTGCTAGTAATAAAAATACTTTTAATGCCCAATAGGGAGACCCAGGTGCGTTATAACCTTCTGCCATCACAAGGTTCTCATAATGATACCCAATGGATAGCCGTCCGTCATAAGTAAAGATATCGTGTGTCATCCACTGCTTCATATGGTTGGAAAGAAGCGTCTTTATCTGACCCCAAGGGATTGCTTCCGCTTCTGCAAAAATCAATGCAGAAAAAAAAGCACCTTGTGCAAATCGATAGATGAGACTTCGTCCATAAGGTAACGCTTCTCCATCGGAATCGAAATAATAAATATAGTCCTTCGTAAACTCTTTTGCACGATCGATGAATTTTTCTGACCATTCAGGAAAGTCATCTTTCATTAATTTGGCAAAAATCAATCCATAATAATGAAAAGCAAAAGGAACATAGTAATCTTTTTGCGAAGATTTACCGTCGATATACCAGCCTTTTCCTACATACATCGTGTCAATAAAGCGTAATTCTGCTTCCATTTTTTCTTTATCTAATGATTCACCACAATGTTTTAAAGCGATTCGGATCAAAATTTTGAAAAATGTCCAATTATTTTTAGGTATTTTTTTATCTAAGGCTTGTTTTAGCCAATGAATCAACTGTTGTTTGGAAGTGCCTGACAGTTCATCAAAGAAATAGTTTCGATTCAATAACAGATTCAAAGATAACGCTGCCATTTCTACGATATATTGATCATAATCGTTAATATCTCCCCAATAAAATGAATCTTTTGGATTCATCCCTTTCAAGATTTTCTTTCGATAGATGTCTTTCAACTCATCTTTCGTCCCATTATTCATCCAATAAGGTGCCAGTCCCCATAATGGACGAATAAATGCCTCCATCTCTGCTCTCTTCTCGTCATAAACAGCGCCGCTACTCCCTAGACGTACTCCTGGTTTTTCACTATTGAATAGTCCCTGTTTTAAAGGCAGAATCATCTCCTCTAGTGCTTCTTCGAAATCGCGCCGCGTCAAAAATAGATTTTGTTTTAACTGATTCATGACAACCCTCCGAATTCTTTTTCTTTAGGATACCATGGTAGAAAATCGGTTTCAGGAGAGACTTCTGAGTGAGATGAAAATAAAATGAGTGAGAAAGCAGGATAATCAAAACTTAATATGTTAGCACACTTAGTATTGTTTTCTCTTGGAAGCATTTCTTGTGATTTCTTCTTTTTACTTACTCTATCTAAAATGAAAGAAATCTAATATACCTTTGAGCCATTTCCAGTAAACAATATTTACCCCATGATTTGTTAATTCGTCCACCCTAAACAGGACGGAACGGTTAGGTTATAAAAAAGCATCCACTGGATCATATAAATAAGAATCTCAGCATACATCTAAATAAAATGAACGCTAAGATCCCCTTTTAAATAGGCTTATTCACTTGTTTCTTCCAGCACTTTTGGACTATCTAACTTTTCAGAAACATGTTCCATTCTTCTCAATAAATAGATTTTCCGGATATTTAATATTATCGTCTTAATGACTGCATAGACAGGTATACAAATCAGCATGCCTAATATTCCTGCGACACTTCCTGCTCCAATCAATACCAAGATGATCGTCAGTGGATGGATATTCATTGATTTCCCAAACAACAACGGCTTGATCAAATTTCCATCTAATTGTTGGATCACTAGAATCGACAACGCCATGTACAAAGCTTGAAATGGAGAGATAAACAAACCGACAATGATTGCTGGTACTGCTCCAATAAAAGGGCCGACATATGGGATAATATTCGTGATGCCGCAAATGACCGCAAGCAATAAGCTATAAGGCTGATTGAATATTCTCATTGCCAAAAAGCTCATCACACCAATAATCAAAGCATCTAAGATCGTACTGCTGATATAGGCAGACAATGTTTCATTTAATTCTTTCACTGTTTGGCGCAACTCTTTACGAATCGCTTTCGGAAAAAAATGAGACAACGCATCAATAAATTTGTGTCCATCCTTAAACATAAACAGCAAGATAAATGGAACGGTAAATAACAAAATAAAAAATTGCATCATGAATGAAATGATTTTAGTGACACTTGCAGATAAGCTGACCAATATGATATTGAACAAATTACTGAGAGATAAATTCGCTGATGCTAATTGTTCTTCCAAATTGAAATTTTTAAACTCTTCTCGCTGCGCCAATTCATTTAACCATTTGCTTGTTTCATCTGCATAGATTGACAGGCTCTGAGTCAATTGAATCGTCTGCTCCACTAACTGAGGCACTACATTCATGACAGTCAAAACAACTAAAATGATCACGACCAAAAATGTCAATAAAAAACCGAACACTCTCGGAATCCGATGCTTTTCGAGAAAAACAACGATTGGATCGAACATATAATAGATAAAACCAGCCACAAGCAACGGCAAAAAAATAGCCGAAAGCATTTTCAATATTGGACTAAAAATATTCGGCATTTGTAAAATAAAATACACGCCGACGATCGTGAGTACTAGCTCCACTGTCCAGAAAAATAATTTTGATTGTTTAAAACGTGATTGCATACCTCTCCTCCAAATTCCTTTGATACTTCTATTTTATCATTTAACAAAGAATTACGCGCTGAGATTTTCATTTGCTTAAAAAAAACAAAATAAAAAAGGAAAGGTATTATACTGATCAGAAGAGTACTTCAACAAAAACACGATCCGCCCAAAATAAAAATCGTTTTGGGCAGATCGTTTATTGCGCAATACTGACTAAATGCAGCTTTGTGATATTTTTGTGCACGGACAATTCCTCGATCACATCGGCATAAGTGAGTCCTTTAGGAAGATCGATCGTATATATATTTTTATATACACGATAGTCATCAACGAATTTCACATCAAAATTCACATCTTCGATCACGATATTTTTCTCTTCAAAATAATCGGTAAGAAAATCTTTGGTTTCTTTTCTATGGATAAATTGGATTTCTAACTTTTTAGTCGTAGGTACATGGATCACGCGTTTCACTACTGTGAGTGCAATAGCAATCCCGATAAAACTGATGATCGCAATGGAATAGTAACCCATGCCGATGGCGATCCCTAATCCGGCAATAGCCCATAAAGAAGCGGCAGTCGTAAGTCCCGTCACTGATTGTTTCGTGACGATGATCGTTCCAGCACCTAAGAAACCGACGCCACTCACTACTTGAGCAATCAGCCTTGCTTCATCTGAACGGATCGTTCCAGCAAGCTGTGGATACGCTAAAGCATCTCTTAATGCTCCACTAGCGATCTCGACTTGGATCAATGCAATGATACATGCTCCCATACAAACTAAAATATGTGTACGCATCCCTGCTGGGCGATTTTTATATTGTCGCTCAAAGCCAATTGCTCCGCCAAATAGCATAGCGATCCCTAAACGTAAAATAATCTCTGGAATTGTCAATACCATATCATTCATCTAAACACCCTCCTGTCCAATATATCATGTCTGAAAGGAGCAGACAAAAAAAGTGCAATTTTTACCTCTTACGAAAAAGAGCGTGGGACAAAAGTAAAGAAAAACTTTTGTCTCACGCTCTAAACATGTGTAAACGGCGGAAGCAGAAGCAACTCCTTCGGAAATAAGCTGAAATTCACAAAAATTTGAAAAGCAATTTTCGTGAATTCCTTCTTATTTCTTGGAGTTAAACGCTTCTGTCCCAGCCTCTTTTGTAAATTACAATTTACTTGCTGCTTCTTCATCGATGATCACAACGACATTGTCGTGGTTTTGCAATACACTTGCTGGTAAATGATTCGTTACAGGTCCTTCAATCATCCCTTTGATTGCATCAGCTTTGCTTTCGCCAAACGCCATCAAGACGATTTCTTTACTTTTCATGATCGAGCCAATTCCCATTGAAACAGCTTTTGTTGGTACATCTTCTGCTTTATCAAAGAATCGTTTGTTTGCATTGATCGTTGATTCTGTCAAATCAACTACTGAAGTTGTTCCGTCAAATGAAGCACCAGGTTCATTGAAACCGATATGTCCATTTTGCCCGATTCCTAAAATTTGGATATCGATTGGATGAGCATCGATGATTTGATCATACTTTTTGCATGCTGCTTCCAGATCTTCTGCTTTCCCATCTGGCACAAATGTTTCTTTGAATGGTTTTTTATCAAATAATTGGACATCCATGAAATGGCGGTAGCTTTGTTCATCTGAACCACCTAGTCCAACGTACTCATCTAAGTTTACAGAAGTCATTTCACTGAAATCCAAATCGCTTGAAGTCATTTCTTTATATAAAGTAACTGGTGTGCTTCCTGTTGCCAATCCTAAGACTTTTGCACCTTTGTTCATACCTTCTTTGATGATTTCAAATGCTTTTTTTCCGCCTTTTTCAGCGTTTTTTACACGAATGATTTCCATAGTGATTGCTCCTTTGTGTTTTGGTATAGCCCAATTATAACATTCTTTTTTTCTTTTTACAATAATCAGTATAGACCAAATTCTATTTTTTTCATTTTCTTGACAACAAAAGGGCATCCGTGTTAGGTTTCATAAGATGGTTCAATCAAACAATCCATGTTGCATGAAAACCAAGCACTTGATTCACTGTGGACGCTTTATGTCTACAGTTTTTTTATGAAAAAGGAGTTATTATGAGTATACTGACATTAAACAACATCACCCAGCAGTTCGGCGATAAAATCCTCTATGAAGGAGTCGATCTGCAATTAAACGCTGGCGAACATCTTGGGCTGATCGGACAAAACGGAGCCGGCAAAAGTACATTGATTAAAATCATCACTGGTGAGATCCTGCCAGATGACGGACAGATCCATTGGCAAAAAAATATTCATAAAGGTTACCTCGATCAATATGTAGAAGTCGATGAAACATTAACGATCGAAGAATTTCTAAAAACTGCGTACGCAAAAGAATACGAAAAGGAAGAAAAAATTGCTTTTCTTTACCAAACATATAGCGAGACCTTCGATGATTCCTTGCTGGAAAAAGCTGGGAAACTCCAAACGGAATTAGACCAAGGAGTGTTTTATCAAATCGACACCTTAGTTGCTGAGATGAGCAGCGGGTTGGGAATCGATGTCTTAGGTTTAGATTCACTGTTGAAAAATCTAAGTGGTGGACAACGATCAAAGGTGATTTTAGCAAAACTACTTTTAGAAAACCCAGATGTTCTGATCTTAGATGAACCAACCAATCACTTAGATGATCAGCATATCCAATGGCTGACGCAGTTTCTTCAGGATTTTGACGGTGCGTATATCGTGATTTCCCATGACCAAGAATTTCTTGATCAGATCACCACCCATATCGCAGACATCGAGTTTGGAAAGATTACTAAGTATACTGGCCATCTAAAACAAGCATTAAAACAAAAGGAACAAAATCGCGAAAGCTATTTGCGCCAATATCATGCTCAACAAAAACAAATCGAAAAGACCGAAGCTTATATTCGGAAATACAAAGCCGGTTCCCGATCAACGATGGCAAAAAGCCGACAAAAACAATTAGATAAAATCGAACGGCTGACACCTCCCGCTTCAGCAAGTAAAGCTGTCTTTGATTTTCCATTCTCTCCTATTGTCACGACGTTGGCAGTGGAAACAACTGATTTAGTCATCGGCTATGATCGACCGCTACTTGCACCCATCAATTTGACCATCCGGTTTGGTGAAAATATTGCCATTCGAGGCTTCAACGGGATTGGGAAATCTACTTTGTTAAAAACATTGATTGGTGAGATCGAAAAAATAAGTGGCGATTTCCACTTCCCAGATAACACAAAAATCAATTACTTTTCACAAGATCTGTACTGGGAAAATCCATTAGAAACACCACTACAATACTTAAGTAGTCAATTTCCAAAAGCAACTATCAAAGAATTACGTCGCCAATTAGCTAAAGCTGGACTAGTCAATCAATTAGCAAGCGAACCTCTCACTACATTAAGTGGTGGAGAACAAACCAAGGTGAAACTTGCACAGTTGACAATGAACCAAGGTAATTTACTGATTCTCGATGAACCGACGAACCATATTGATCAAGAAACGAAAGAAAGCTTACAAGATGGCATTCAGAAATTTCCAGGAACGGTGATCATCGTCTCTCATGAACAAGAATTTTATCAAGATCTTGTTCAACGAGTTATTGAGATCGAGCCAAAATAATGAGACAAAAAGACAAAAAAACTGATGATAGCATGATCATCAGTTTTTTTGTTGTTCAGTTTTCTTTTTTCTCTCGAAAAACAACGAATTGAAAGAAAAACGCACATCCCTGAAAAACAAGTCCGCTAACCGTTACACCTAACCAACCATACTGCTGCCACATGGTCGTCCCTAGCAATGAACCAGCCGCACCTCCAATAAAGTACATAAACATAAATACAGTATTATTTCGGTTGCTTGCTGCTTCACCTAGTCCTTGTACTCGTGTTTGATTGGCGACTTGACCAAATTGATTCCCGACGTCTAATAAAATAATAGCTAAAAGCAAAATGGCCAAATGGCTTCCGCCAACCAATAAAGCAATAAAACTTATTGTTTGCATAACAAGTCCCATATATACAATTTTTCTTTCAGAATAAGAATCTGCCAGTCGTCCCACGATAGGTGCAGCGACTGCTCCAGACAACCCAAAAATCGCTAATATCCCTGCTTCAAAAGTCCCCCAATTGTAAGCGGGACTGCTGATATAAAAAATCAACGTAGACCAAAAGATCGAAAATGTGCCAAACATAAAAAATCCGCTGACTGCCGCTTCTCTTAATAAACGTTGAGAGGCAACTAAATGCGGCAAACTTTTGAGTGAATCAAGGTATGAAACAGATGTACTACTTTGCTGGACAGAACGCGGCATCTTCCAGTAAAGCAGAAGTGTAAGAATCCCGACGGCACATAAAGCAAATAAATAGATCATCCGCCAAGAAAAAAGACTGGCAACAATACCAGATACCGTCCGAGAAAGCAAAATCCCCAAGAGTAAACCGCTAAGCAATGTTCCCATGACTTTTCCTCTTGCTTTTGGTCCCGCTAGTACCGCACCGTAAGGAATGATGATTTGCGGCACGATCGAAAGTAATCCTATTAAAAAAGAAGCGCATGCAAATAACGTAAACGAAGGCGCAAAAAAAGCGGCCAACAGCGAGATAGCAGATAACGCTGCCATTCGTATAATTAATTTTGGACGATCCACCACGTCCCCTAAAGGAACTAAAAACAGTAGCCCTAGTGCATAGCCTAACTGGGTCAGCATTGTCAATATCCCGACTGCACTTGTGCTAACAGATAAACTAGCTGCTACTTTTGTTCCAATCGGCTGGATATAATACATATTAGCAACAACGACGCCGCAAGTGATTGATAATAATAAAATAAGCGATGTTGTTAAAGATGTTTTTTCTTTACTCTCCATTGATTTCCCCCATTTCCTATCTTAGTTTACAACTTATGGAAAAGATTGGAAATAGAAAAATACAACTATTCGCCATACTTATTATTTTTGTCTTTGTTTTCCTTGTTTTTTCTTACGATCTTTATAAATGAAGACAACTAACCCTACTAACACAGTAACACTTGCAACCAACGTGACTGCAGTTTTGTTATATCCGTGAAACAGAGCTTCTCCACCACACGCATACAACACAGATGAAGGGATGACTCCAATCACGATCGACATTACGATTTGCTGAAGAGGCAGTTTCATCGCATCTGCAGCAAAATTGACCATAGAAGATGGGATCACCGGTATCATGTAACCTAACATTACGCCTATTTTTGGATGTCTCATTTGCCGAATGGATCGCACCCAATGATTTTTTTCAGTTTTCTTGTCTAAAAACTTCAATCGATGCATCAAAAACACAGCGGAGATATTGCCCAGAGCATTCCCTAAAACATTGATACCTGCCCCAATGAACGGACCAAAGCTCAATCCGGCAATGACACCAATAACCGAAGTAGGGATACCGGGAACAGCACACATCACTGCCGTTAATACGACTAAAAGAAGCCCTGCGAAAAATCCGTGAGAACGGATATGAGCCAGTAGCTGTGCTTTACTTGCTTTCGGGTTCAAAAATAATTGTATATCTGTCTGGTATTCCAAATACAACCGATAGCCCACCATCAGTATCAGAACGATTCCCAACGTGATCAAAATCAATCGGATTTTTTTCTTTTTCATATTACCTCCTGAAAAAAACTATATTCATTAAATAATAGTTTAACATAAAAACAAAAAAGCACCGAAATCCAAGATAGGATCTCAGTGCTTTTAAATAGTTAAAAAATTATTTAACAGTTACAGATGCGCCAACTTCTTCAAGTTTAGCTTTCAATTCGTCAGCTTCTTCTTTAGATACGCCTTCTTTAACTGGTGCAGGAGCGCCATCAACTACAGCTTTAGCTTCTTTCAAGCCTAAGCCAGTTGCTTCACGAACTGCTTTGATAACTTTAACTTTTTGGTCTCCAGCTGCAGTTAATTCTACAGTGAATTCTGTTTGTTCTTCAGCAGCAGCAGCGCCACCAGCAGCAGCTACAGCTACAGGAGCAGCAGCAGATACGCCAAATTCTTCTTCAATAGCTTTAACTAGGTCGTTAAGTTCTAGGATAGTTGCTTCTTTTAACTCAGCAACGATGTTTTCAATGTTCAATGCCATTATAATTTCCTCCGTTTAAATGTTCTTTTTTATTTAATACTTTATGCGGCAATTAAGCTGCATCTCCATCTTCTTTGTCTGCCACTGCTTTGACAGCGTAAGCCACGTTGCGGACTGGCGCTTGTAGTACAGATAGCAACATAGATAGAAGTCCTTCGCGATTTGGCAATTTTGCCAATGCTGTGATTTCTTCCAATGAAGATACTTTACCTTCGATGATACCGCCTTTGATTTCTAATGCTTTTGCTTCTTTAGCAAATTCGTCCATGATTTTCGCTGGTGCAACTACATCTTCGTTACTGAATGCAACGGCTGTAGGTCCAGTGAATACTTCGTCCATGCCTTCAAGGCCAGCTTTTTTAGCTGCACGTGAAAGAATTGAGTTTTTGATAACTTTCATTTCTACGTTAGCATCACGAAGTTGTTTACGTAAACGTGTTACTTCATCAACTGTTAATCCGCGGTAGTCAACGACTACTACTGATGCAGCTGCTGTAAATTTTTCGCTTACTTCATCAACGATTGCTGCTTTTTTTGCGATAATTGCTTCACTCATTTTTGAGTTTCACCTCCTGAATTTTGATGGAAGAGTTTTTTGAACTGAAAAGGCAAATCACTTGTATAGTTTCTTTGCTCAGCCAGTATTGTTTATCATCTATTCTCTTCGTTCATAGTGATTCTACTCGCTTTGCTCGAAAGGAAACTCCTTTCGCTTTGCTCAACCAGTATTGTTCATCATCTATTCACTTCGTTCATAGTGATTCACAATAAAAAACTCTATGCCACCGCAGACATAGAGGGACTATTGAATATATTCAATAAACGTCCTCGGTAGGAAATTAAGGCTTGGAGCCACCTACTGTCTTCGGTACAAGTTAATTATTAACCTCAACTAGCTTAGCATGCTAAACTAGTTGAGTCAAGAATTATTTTTCAGTTGGATCAATCAACGTTCTAATATTTGATTAGAAAGAAGCTTGGTCAACATGGATACCAGGTCCAAATGTTGTTGTGATCGTTACATTTTTCATGTATTGACCTTTAGCTGCTGATGGTTTAGCTTTTAGCAATACATCATGGATTGTTGCAAAGTTTTCAACTAATTTTTCATCATCAAATGAAACTTTTCCGATTGGTACATGGATGTTTCCAGCTTTGTCTACACGGTAAGTTACTTTACCAGCTTTCACTTCGTTTACTGCTTTTGTTACATCCATTGTAACTGTACCAGTTTTAGGGTTTGGCATTAAGCCTTTTGGTCCTAATACACGTCCTAGACGACCTACAGTAGCCATCATATCAGGTGTTGCAACAACTACGTCAAAGTCAAACCATCCGTTTTGGATTTTTTGAACCATGTCGTCGTCACCTACGAAATCTGCACCAGCTGCTTCAGCTTCTTTTGCTTTGTCTCCTTTAGCAAAAACTAAAACAGTTTGTGTTTTACCAGTTCCGTTTGGTAATACAACAGCACCACGGATTTGTTGGTCTGCTTTTTTAGGGTCTACGTTCAAACGGTATGCAACTTCAACTGTTGCATCAAATTTTGCAATGTTTGTTTCTTTTGCTAAAGCTACTGCTTCGGCAACAGGATAAACTTTACTTGAATCAACTTTTTTTAATGCATCTTGCATTTTTTTGCTCTTTTTAGCCATTTTGGTTCCTCCTTGATTGTGGTTATAACGGTTGTACCTCCCACGTGTTCTATATCTTTCAATATAGAGCCAACTGAGAAGCTGCTGTCTTAGGGTGTAGAGATTATTCTACAGTGATCCCCATGCTTCGTGCAGTTCCTTCAACCATGCGCATTGCTGCTTCAACGTTAGCTGCGTTTAGGTCTTCCATTTTTAATTCAGCGATTTCTCTTACTTGATCGCTAGAAACTTTCGCAACTTTATTTTTGTTTGGTTCACCTGAACCTTTTTCGATTTTAGCTGCTTTTTTCAATAGAACAGCAGCTGGCGGTGTT
Source organism: Enterococcus lactis (assembly GCF_015751045.1). GTDB lineage: Bacteria > Bacillota > Bacilli > Lactobacillales > Enterococcaceae > Enterococcus_B > Enterococcus_B lactis. Next base: position 73,006 of record NZ_BNJW01000012.1, on the reverse strand, counting down.
TTTGTAACGAATGTGAATGAACGGTCTTCGTATACAGAAATAACAACCGGAATGATCAAACCTGCTTGATCAGCTGTACGAGCGTTGAATTCTTTTGTGAATCCCATGATATTGATACCCGCTTGACCTAGTGCAGGACCTACTGGTGGAGCTGGAGTTGCTTTCCCTGCAGGAATTTGCAATTTAACGATTTTTTCTACTTTCTTTGCCACGAGACATACCTCCTTAAGTCCGTGATGTGGTTAATTGGAGATGCATATTTCTCCTCCCACGTTTTATCTGATCTGAAAAAATCCAGACAAATAATGTGCAAAACAATGCACACTGGTACAGTATAGCAAATTTATTTGTTTTTTCAAGATTTTTTTCTGCTATTTTTACATTTTGCTTGAATAAACGCTAAATTTATTCTAAAAAAACAACAATTTTTCGTTCCCATTTCTTCTTTTATGTTACACTTGCGCTAGCATGGTTCAACAGATGAAAGCAAACAATAACGCGGTTTTTTTAGACCCTTGTACAAAGATTCCTACATAACAAAATGAGGTGGAGAAAATGAAAGATTTAAGGTATAGAAGTGTCTTTGATATTATTGGACCTGTGATGATTGGTCCAAGTAGCTCCCACACAGCTGGAGCAGCTAGAATTGGGAAGATCGTACGCAGTATATTTGGCGAGCAACCTGATTCTGTAGATATTTATCTATATGAATCATTTGCAAAAACCTATCGGGGGCACGGAACAGACATTGCATTAGTTGGCGGTCTATTAGGAATGGAACCTGATGATGAACGTTTAGCTGATTCTTTGAAATTGGCATATGAAGCAGGCATGGAAGTCTTGTTTGTTCCTAAGAGTGAAAAAGCCGAACATCCGAATTCTGTAAAGATGCTTCTAAAAAAAGGAACACGAAAGCTTTCAGTTACTGGCATTTCGATCGGCGGTGGCAATATCCAGATTTCTGAATTGAATGGATTCAAAATTTCTTTAAGCATGGGAACACCTACCTTGATCGTTGTTCACCAAGATGTTCCAGGGATGATCGCTAAAGTGACTGGTATACTTTCTGAAACCAATACGAATATCGGTACTATGACAGTGACACGGGAATCAAAAGGCGAAAGTGCCATCATGATCATTGAAGTAGATAATCCTCAAGTTGAAGAAACAGTAAGAAGACTCAAACATCTGCCAAATATCGACAGCGTAAACTATTTCGATTAAGGAGCTGAAAAAATGTTTTTATCGATTGAAGAATTAGTAGACCAAGCGAAAGCTTATTCAAGTGTAGCAGAATTGATGATTGCAGTTGAAATGGAAATGAGCGGTCGTTCCCGTAGTCAGATCATTGCGATTATGGAAAAAAATCTTTCAGTAATGGAACAATCGATCAACGAGGGAAAAGAAGGTGTCACCTCCGTCACAGGGATTACCGGTGGCGACGCAAAAAAATTAGATGATTATTTGAACGAGGCAGATTTTTTGAGCGGAGAAACGATCTTAAAGGCTGTACGCAACGCTGTAGCTGTTAACGAAGTCAATGCAAAAATGGGATTGATTTGTGCTACACCGACTGCTGGAAGTGCGGGGGTTGTTCCTGGTGTGTTAATGGCTGTCCGAGATCGGCTTGGTTTGTCACATGAACAGCAATTGGAATTCTTGTTTACTGCTGGCGCTTTCGGGTTAGTAATCGCGAACAACGCTTCTATTAGTGGCGCAGAAGGGGGTTGTCAAGCAGAAGTTGGTTCTGCAAGTGCAATGGCGGCGGCAGCTTTGGTTTGCGCAAAAAACGGGACTCCTCATCAAGCAGCTCAAGCAGTAGCCATCACATTGAAAAATATGATGGGACTGATTTGCGATCCTGTTGCAGGTTTAGTTGAAGTACCTTGTGTCAAACGTAATGCTTTAGGGTCTTCTCAAGCTTTCATCTCTACTGACATGGCATTAGCGGGTATCGAAAGTGTCATTCCACCGGATGAAGTCGTTGCTGCGATGTATCAAGTCGGACGACAAATGCCATCGATTTTCAAAGAGACAGCAGAAGGCGGCTTAGCTGTTACGCCAACTGCTAAGCGACTTACAGAAGAGATTTTAAATAAGAGGTCGTAAAAAAGCTGCCTAGTTTCGAGTATTAAGAGATTAGTTATTTCCATCACAAAAAAACGAAGAGACGCACAGTTAGGCCTCTCTTCGTTTTTTTATTAATCCATCAATTTCGTATTTTTTACTTCATCAATCGTTTTTGTTCCTGCAAGTTGCATCGTGATCGACAATTCTTTGTTCAGGTGTTCAAAAACAGAAGTTACCCCTTCTGCCCCACCTAGATTCAATCCATAGATCACTGGTCGGCCAATCGCAACTAAGTCAGCACCACTTGCCAAAGCTTTAAAGACATGTTCTCCTCGACGGACGCCAGAGTCGAAAATCACTGGTACACGTTTATTGACTACTTCGGCAATTTTTGGCAATACTTCAAAGGAAGCAGGACCTCCGTCTAATTGTCGCCCCCCATGATTAGATACCCAGATACCATCTGCCCCTGCAGAGATAGCGATGACTGCATCTTCTGGCGATTGTATTCCTTTTACGATGACTGGAAGATTGGTGATTTCTTTGATTGTTTTGATGTCATCTGGTGTCAAGCCTTGTTTTGCAGCTGCATAAATTTCTGCAATTCCTTTTCCTTCGCCATTCCCACTTGCACTTTGTTCGCTATAAGCAGCTAAATTAGGCATTGGTAATGGAAATTGGAATTGATTGATCACATCTTCTTCACGGTAACCACCGAGCGTTGAATCTGCCGTTAAAATGATGGCTTTAGCCCCTGCTTCTACTGCTTTTTTCAAAATGAACTCATTGAATCCATCGTCTTTACTCATATATAATTGGAAAAACTGCGGTGCACCTGGCGCTGCATCTGCTGCATCTTTGATTGTCGTGTTCGCATAAGTGCTGATGGAAAAGATTGATCCAGCAGCAGCTACCCCTTTAGCTGTATCAGCTTCCCCTTTTTCATGTGCCAATCCTTGGGCCGCTGATGGCGCTTGGATAATCGGTGTGTCTAATTCAATTCCAAAAACTGATGTATGCAAATCTGCTGAGTCGATTCCGCGTAATATCCGTGGCATGATTTTTTTTGTATTAAAAGAAGTCGTATTTTCTTTCATCGTCCACTCATCTTCAGAACCACCGCGAATATAGCCAAAAGCTCCTGCTTCCATGCGCTCTTTTACACGACCTTCTAGTGAGGCAATGTTTACGATATCGATTGGATGTTCTTCATTACTTGTATGATAAGTCATAGTAGATCCTTCTTTCATCTTCTTGATTACATATAAATCATACTATCCTTACAAAAAGTAAGCAAACATTTACTCTCGGATCCTTTTCTTGCTATTCGTTCCAAACAAATCGACTAACAAGCTGATCTACTTCTTGGTTTTCATGAAGCATACTATGAGCGGCATTTTCGCCTTTTACTATTTTTTCTTCTACTTCATTTCCGTGTTGTTTCAACAACGCATAGACAGCTAATGCACTGTTTAACGGTACTGTCCCATCACTCAAGTCTGCTTCATCTAATTGTCCGGCAATCAGGAAAAATCGAGTAGTTGTAGGCATATTTCCGATCATTTGCTGATAATCTTGATAGCGGCTAGAAACAACAGCAGGCCCCTTTGCTAACTCCTCTGTCAGAGATTGCCCACTGTCATCGACAAAATCATTAAAAGGTGCACCAATTGCCGTAAATGTCTGAACTTGCGGCAATGACGTATCCTGTCCATATGTTCCTAAATAGCGTAATGCACTAACCCCTCCCATGGAATGCCCCACTATGTTGACTTTGTCTATGCCCTCGTTTTCTTTCAGATACAAAAGACAAGATTTGATCCATTCTGCTTGGTTCCACTCGTTGTTTTTATTATCTTCAAACAATACTTGGACCATCGGATTGTCTGCTTTTCCAGACAAGTCCCCTTCTGCTTGTATTTGTCCATCTGCTCCTACTATTAAAACTAATTCTTTTACTGCTTTTTGATTTTTTTCCAAACGTTGCAACATCCCTTTAAAGGAATTTTCTGTCCCGCTGTAGCCATGGAAAAAAAGTGTTGGAATAGTGGTTTTTTCTATCAATTTACTGGATTCTACCGTTTTTTCTTTATCAGAAACTGCAGTAGTATTCGTCTTCGTCATCTGGCAACCACTTATCGCAAACAAGCTGATAAGCACTAAAGCTGCTGTAGCCGCATGTTTGCATACATTTTTGATTTGATTTGTCATTCGCCTCTTCCTTTCCATATAGAAAAAAGAAAGACTTGAAAGGTCAATCGTATGATCGACATTTCAAGTCTTTTTATTAATCATTAATCGATTTTATCTACTTGATCGAAATCAAGTTCTGTACTTGTTTCACGACCAAACATATCGATGTTGACTTTCAATTTTTCTTTTTCTCCATCAACTTCTGTTACTTGTCCTTCTAATCCAGCAAATGCGCCTTCGATGATTTTCACAACTTCGCCAACTTCTACTTCTAGATCATTTTGTCGTAGACTCATGCCGATAGAACGCAAGATATGATTGACTTCTTCTGGAAGTAGTGGTGCTGGTTTGCTTCCAGCTCCGTGTGAACCAACGAATCCTGTCACACCTGGTGTGTTACGGACAACATACCAGGAAGCGTCTGTCATGATCATTTCAACAAGAACATATCCTGGAAATGTTTTATGAACGATTTCTTTTTCTTTCCCATTTTTGACTTCTGTTTCTTTTTCTTCAGGAACAACGACACGGAAAATAAAGTCGGCCATTTTCATACTTTGCGCACGAGATTCGATATTTGCTTTTACTTTGTTTTCATATCCTGAATATGTATGCAAGACATACCAGTTTTTTTCAAAAGATTCCATTGAAGGCTCCTCATTTCATTGTAAAATAAAAAAACCTCAGTACACCCGAAGTTTTTCTTTCGCTTCATTATAGCACTAAAAGCACATTGTGGCTAGCGAGTTATTTTAAGATCCAGCCAAATAAACTTTGGATTGCTGTATCCATTACGTAAAACATCAATCCGAAAAGAATAGAAGTTTCGATAACTACCAACGTATCTTTACGAAGTTGTTTTCTGTTTGGCCAAGTTACTTGTTTGATTTCATCTTTTACGCTTTTTAGAAATTTCATGAGACATCCTCCTTTGCTGTTTATTTCGTTTCTTTATGTAATGTATATTGATTACAATATTTACAAAATTTGTTGATTTCTAAACGTTCGCCGCTTTTTCCTTCACTGACTGATTTTGTGTAGTTACGAGACCCGCAAACGGAACAAGCGAGTGCTGCTTTTTTCTTTGCCATTTACTTCTGCCCCCTTGCTGAGAATCAGACTTATACTTAATAACAGTATCACGTAACTTTTTACTTGTCAATTTGTGAAATAAACTATCTATTGTTTTAGATAAAATTATGATATGATTAATTTGAAATTAAGCTAAAATGAGACAATTGGAGGTATAGCGATGCTATTAAAAACACTTGTATATAAGAAAAAAGATCTGACAACCGTTACAGAGACTAGTACATTAGAAGAAGCATTAAAAATTTTAGAAACTTCCGGATACCGTTGTGTGCCGATCTTAGATTCTTCAGGGAATATTTTCCGTGGAAATATTTACAAAATGCACATCTATCGTCATAAAGCAAACGGCGGTGATATGACGCTTCCTGTCACTCATCTTTTGAAAAATGCCACAAAGTTCATTTATCTGGATACTTCTTTCTTCAAAGTATTCTTTACGATCAAAGAGCTTCCTTATATTGCTGTCCTTGACAGTGAAAATCATTTTTATGGTATTTTGACACATAGCACATTACTTAATATGCTCTCTCAATCTTGGAGCGTAGAACAAGGAAGCTATGTACTGACAATTGCTTCTACAGGAAAGCAAGGAGATCTGGCTGCTATCGCAAAAATCATTTCAAAACACAGTAGCATTGCCAGCTGCATTACTCTTGATATTGAAAAAGACGAATACATCCGACGTACATTGATTACGCTGCCGGCGAACACTGAACCAAAAGTATGTGAAACGATCGTCAACCACTTAGAGAAAAAGAATTATAAAGTGGTAGAAATCGAAAATTTGCAAAACCAAGAAGCATAATAAAAACGACAAAAGAAATACAGCTCAGCTGCTTTCTTTTGTCGTTTTTTTACAATTAGACACGCTTTTCAAAATCAAGCGAACGATCTAAATAATACATCAGTGGTGCTGAAACAGCCATGATGATGAACTCGCTTAATGCAAGTGTACCATAGGTTGTCCAAAATGCTTGGCCACCTGTCGGAACTAGCATATAAGCAATCAATCCCATGCTGATGGTAAAGAAGATCGTGTTCAATACTAAACGCATCTTTACATTTTTCACTTTGTTTTGCAACAAAGCTGTCAGACCTAAAGAAAGCAATGTTTGGCCACCACCGAAAACCACATCCATGATACCAAATCCAAAGAAGGCATTATAGACGATGACCCCGCCCAAAACTCCCCAAAGTAATTTACGGTTAAAGACAACTAAATGATTCAAACTTTCTGAAATACGAAACTGGATCGGCCCTGAGGATACAGGCGCAACTAAAATAGTTAACGCTAGATAAAGAGCCATGACGATACCATTTACAACGATTACGGACAACCGTTGTCTGCTTTTCGTTTTTTGCATTTTCTCTCCTCGTTTCTCCTAGTTTTTTTAACGCGGGATGGTTGATGAACCGCGATTATGTGAAACAAACAATAATTATAACAGACTTTTCATTTATTTCAATCTGTCTTATCTACTTTTGAAAAAAGTAAACAAGCAAAATGTAAACGTTTGCTAAAAGTCTCAAAATATGGTATAAGATAAGTGTAAGGGGTCATAAGAATTCCCAGTAAAGCAGACGAAGTAGGTTCTGCACGAACAGAATTGTTGTGAAACTTAAATAAATAAAAAAGGATGTGGGAATTTGAGCAACCTCTTACTAGAGAATAGTCTAGCAGGCAGCTGAAGGTCTAAGTGGACATACCGAACCTTGGAACTTCTCCTTACGTAAGTAATGGATGATGCGCTTGCTAGGCTTTTTTGTGTTTTTCGGTCTCCAGACCTTTTTCATTCTCCTAGTCTTCTGCTATAATAACCAAGAATTAATTTTGTAACAGGTGTTTTTTTGTAAAAAACAAGTTTCTTTCATTCCAAAAATAGAAAAAGCTTGCTAATTATTGGTTAACCAGCAAACAGGATGATTAAAATATCTTGTTTTATTGAATAGCAGGAGGAAAATATGAAATTCCATTATCATTTATTGATCAATCCATCGGCAGGCAGTGGAAACGGCCTTAAAGTAGCAGAAAAAATCTTGCCGGTATTAAAAAATAAACATGTCGACTATACCCTTCATTACAGTGAATACAAAGGACATGATGCGGAGATTACTGAAATTCTGGCAAAAGAAACATTAGTACCTTGGACAGAAGAACAGGAAACAATCGAAACTTTCCCTCTTTTGATCATCGTAGGAGGAGACGGTACCTTGCATCAGGTACTTGATACTTTCTATCAGATGGAAGTTGAATTTCCTGTTGCTTATATTCCAGCAGGCTCTGGAAATGATTTTGCTCGAGGAGCGGGACTTTCCAAGAATCCTAAAAAAGCACTTCAGCTGATTTTAGCAGCTCAATCACCAGATAAAGTCCATATAATGGCTTATGAAGAAAAAATAAGTGAAAAAAAAGGAATAGCTGTTAATAATTTCGGTATTGGGTTAGATGCGGCTATCGTCCACGCGACAAATCATTCTTCTACAAAAGAGCGATTGAACAAATACAACTTAGGTTCTTTTTCGTATTTGTTCTCTATTCTCCGGACTTTATTTACTCAAAAAGGATTTCCAATTCTAGTGGATGCAGGAGGAAAGCAGTTAAGTTTTTCAAATGCATTTTTATGTACAGCAACGAAGCATCCTTTTTTTGGAGGAGGAATCGCAATTGCTCCAACTGCAGATGCGTCTAAACCAGTCATTGATTTTGTCATGGTCGAACGAATCAATATTTTTAAAATCATATGGCTTATCCTTTTACTTATGCAGAAAAAACAATTGAAATCGAAATATTTCCATCACTACACAACAAACAGATTACGAATCGTTTCAACAACGCCGCAATATGGTCAAGAAGATGGAGAAGATGTCGCTCCTCGTCCTTTTGATCTGCAATTTTCTACAAAAAACCAGTTATTTTTCAAGTAATTTCGAGTATAAAGAAAAATTTTGCGGAAACGGTTGCTCGCATTTTTGCAAAAATTTGTCTTCATACCGAGAAACTGGCTTTTGAACACCGTTTACCAAGAAGAGCCTACAATTTCACTCCAACTCACCAAGAATAATTTCAAAAAGCGGATGAGGCACAAGTCGTGTCACATCCGCTTTTTAAGTGATCAATATTGCCGACAAATAGCGCATACGTATCGTCAGATTCTTTTATAATGTATACGGTGTAATGTTTTCCATACCAATCATTGGATCTACTAATTTCTGATTAATCGCTTCTGCAGTAAGAACGAACTCCTTAGGAACAGCAGGTTCTATCTCTTCTTTCTTTTCTTCCACAATCGATGAAGAAAACAGATCTGGTTCCACTGTTTCCATTACTTGGTTTTTCGATTCATTCGTTCCACTGTCGTCTTTTATAGGTAACTGTTCTTTTATGTCCTGCGACTCTTTCGTATAGGTCCCATCTTCAAATAGATCATTTCCAATCAAAGAATCTTCATAAGCTGCTAATTTTGTCCGCAGAGTGATAGTCATTTTTTCATTATCGATGATTCTTGATTTCAACGTAGTCATTCGGCTTGCCGATTCATTCGCTACACAAGTGGCATACGCTTGCTCTTCCCCTAACAAAATCAACAGTTCCTTACTCCGAGTAACCGCCGTGTAGAGTAGATTACGCTGAAGCATGCGCTGATATTGATGAACCATGGGCAAAATGACCATTTTGAATTCACTGCCCTGTGATTTATGGATCGAGCAACAATAAGAAAGAGTAATTTTATTCCACTCGTTTCTTTTATAAGTGACCTCATTTGCATCAAACTGGATAACTAATTCATCCACTTTATCTTCCGAATCTTTTGCCAAGATAATCCCCGTGATTTCTCCCATATCCCCATTGAATACATTCAATTCAGGAGTATTGACTAACTGGAGTACTTTGTCTCCTATCCGATAAACGGTGTCGTTCCAATGCACTTCCTTTTTCCCAGGTCTCCCTGGATTGAATATCTCCTGCATCATTTTATTTAACGCATCGATTCCTGCAGGTCCCCGATACATTGGTGCTAATACTTGGATATCTTGTGCACGGAATCCCTTATTTTTCGCCTTTTCCACAATTTTAGAGATCAGGGGTTCAATTTGATACGCGTCGCTTCGGAAATAGGAACGATCTTTTTGATTCTTTGTGAAATCTTTTGGTAGACGCCCTTCTTTGATTTCATGGGCAAGAGGAATAATACTAGAACCATCACCTTGTCGATAGATCTGATTGAGTTCCATTTTAGGAATTTGTTCGATTTCCAAAAGGTCATGTAGCACTTGTCCAGGACCGACAGAAGGAAGCTGATCTTTATCTCCTACTAGGATAACTTGCATATTCGTCGGAATCGCTTTGAATAATGTGTTAGCCAGCCATGTATCGACCATAGACATCTCATCAACGATCAAAAGTCCGCCTTCTAATTCTTTCGTGCTGACTGAAGGTGTTTTTTCTCGTCCATTCAGCCCAAGTAAACGATGGATTGTGCTGGCAGGCAGACCTGTTGTCTCGTTCATTCGTTTAGCTGCCCGGCCAGTGGGTGCTGCAAGCAGAATAGGAAAAATTTCTTGGGTATATTTTGACGGGTCCAATTCCAGACCATTCAACTCTGCAAAAAGATTAACGATCCCATTGATCACAGTAGTTTTCCCCGTACCTGGTCCTCCTGTTAAAATAAATAGAGGAGAACGGATGGCTTCAGCGATTGCTTGTTCTTGCGAGGGTCCATATTGTATACCGAATATTTTTTCGATACGCCGAATATTTTTCTGCACTTCTTTTTCAGGATAATGGATTTCTTTTTTACGGCTGAGCAGACGTTGGATGGAATTGCCGATTCCCCATTCAGAAAAATACAAACTGTTTTCGTAAAGATTCGTTTCTTCTTGTTGGATTTTTCCTTCTTCAACAAGCTGGATAATCACAGTAGCAACCTGATCAGGCAGAATTTCGATTGGACGACTTGTTTCTAAAATACGGATGGTTTGCTGAAGCAATGTTTCCGCCGGTACGTATGTATCTCCTGTTTGAACAGCATGCTGAAAAATCTGATGCAAGATGGCTGCTCGGATTCTTCTAGGTGAATCTGCTGCAATACCGATTTGTTCGGCTAGATTATCTGCACGTTTGAACCCGATTCCTTCTATGTCTTCGACTAGCTGATACGGATTTTCTTCGATGATATCCAAAGACTCGTTCTTATAGGTCTGATAAATACTGAAGGCTAACTGACTACCGAATCCATAACGATTCAATCCCATGATTACTTGATCCATCCCGTGATTTAGACGAATCGTTTCAGCAAGCATTTCTCTTTTTGGCTTCGTTAAACCAGAGACTTGTTTTAATACCGAAGGATCAGCAATGATTTTTTCGATAGCATCTTCTCCCAGCAACTCGACGATTTTCTCTGCTGTTTTCTTACCGATCCCAGGGAATTTTTCGCTGGAAAGATAAGCTACGATCCCATTCGCAGTTGTTGGTTTTTCTTGCTCATATCTTTCGACTTTAAGCTGTCTTCCGTATTTAGGGTGATCCACTAGTTCTCCATAAAAACGATAGGTCTCATTTTCTTGGATATCGCCAAAGCTTCCGGTAACTACAATTTCTTTTTCACGGTAATCAGCTGTGGTTTCGCTGATGTGTACCAAAAGCACTTTGTAAAAATTACTAGGATTTTGAAAAAAAATCGCGGCAACTGTACCAACGAAATAAGGCATTTCTTCTGGCTGCATCGGAAGCCGCCTCCTTCTTCTATAGTAAAGGTTCTGGTGCTGTTTCAGTTCCTAAAAAATCTGTTTGGTTCCATACTTTCAGTTCATACGTCAATAATTTGCAAGGCTCTTCAGTCTCTAAAATCGTCAGGCTGCTATTGAACAAACCGCCCATTTCCCGCAACTCACTTAGCTCTTTCCCTGTCATCCATTGAATGGCAGCAGTTAATGAGGCCCCATGACCTACGAATAAAAGAGGTCCGTTTTTATGTTGAGCAACCGCATCCGCTACAACAGTTTCAATACGTGTGATTGCTGATTCAATCGTTTCTCCATGAAAAGGAGAAGGATCATATAGATCTAAGTGATTACGCAAATTCGGCAGATTCTCTGGGTATTTCTGATACATTTCATCGATTGATTGTCCTTCTAAAGTACCTAGCCCTAGTTCTCGCAGTTTATCTGTATAAAAAATCTCTACCGGACGAGCAAGCTCTTTATTGATACCTTCTGCTGTATCGCGTGCTCGTTTTGCTGTACTGGAATAAATTGCTTTAAAAGGAACATATTTTACTTTTTTCCCAAATGCTTTGATTTCTTCATAACTTTGAGGCAAAAGCGGAGAATCGCCATTGCTCCCTTGAAAACGTCTTTCCTGATTCCATTGTGTCTTCCCATGTCGGGTAAAATATAGTTCCATACGCAGCAAACTCCTGTCTTTCTTTTATTTTACTCTATAATAAACTGTCTAATCCAGCTTGTCATTTTCATAATGGTGCGTTAATTCTAAATTAGGGAATCCTTGCTGACGAAGTGCTTCGTACACAATCATTGCAGCTGTATTCGATAAATTCAATGAACGAACATGCTCATCATTCATAGGGATGCGCAAACACTTTTCCTCGTTTTCGCGCATAAACGCTTCTGGCAAGCCAGTTGTTTCCTTTCCAAATAAAAAGAAGTGCTCTTCTCCATCAGCAAAACTTTCTTCACTGTATACCTTATGGGCAAATTTTGAGATCAAGTGTAGTTTACGATCACCTAAAAATGCTAAAAAAGCTTCTAAATCACTGTGATGAGTAATATTTACATCATTCCAATAATCTAACCCTGCTCGTTTCAGATGTTTGTCATCCGTTGAAAAACCTAGGGGCTCAATTAAATGAAGCGGCGTATTCGTGGCCGCACACGTACGGGCAATATTTCCGGTGTTTGCAGGTATTAACGGTTCGAATAAAACGATATGATTCATCAGGATCATTCCTCTCATATTTATGTTCGTTTCTATTTTCTGACAATTTGATTTTTGCATAAAAAAAAACGTATCAACTCGGTGTCAGTCACTGCGAGTCGTTACGTTAGTGAAGCTCTTCTCACTAACTTTTATCAGAACAGGAACCTGATAAAAACCAATGAAAAAACAACTTGTTGCTACTATAACACCCTCAACTTACTTTTGCAACCTCTACTCTTTAAAAACTACTAGAAAACCGTTTTCTCTTAGTTCCTTTTAATAATTCTATGTCAATTGTAATCTTATTCAAAGGATTCTTGTACAAGTCTGCTTTGATTTCTTCCTCCACTTGCCACTCTAAGGGCGACATTGCTAAAAGATCTTTTCGATTTTCTTCTGGTATCTCAAATTCATAGGTCACACGCTGACGTTCAGTTAGTTTCATTGATTCAGTAAACTTTGCGACTACACGATCATTGGAATAACTTTGCTTTTCAGGTTGATTCGGATAAAAAGCCTGGCGCAGTTCTTTTAAATAATTTTCTTGCGGCACTACTTTCAGCACCTCTCCATCTTCTGACAGTACACGTTGAAATTCTTGGTAATGAGAAGGCGAAAAGATATTTAAGATCGTGTTAAATGTCTGATCAGCAAATGGCAAATTGGTCAAATCCGCTACACACCAAAATGCCTCGACAGATTGTTCCGTAGCTGCATAGACCCCTTCTTTTGAAATATCAAATCCAACAGCAGTTTGAATCTTTTTCAATTTTGAAAGTTCATTCAAGAAGCTTCCTTCTCCGCAGCCGACATCTAATAGCGAGACTTCATTAGGCAGATGCTGTGCGATAGTCTCAATAACAGGCTGATACATGCCTGATTGGATCATTCTACGCCTTGGAACGAACATTTCTTGATCATATTCTGTTTTAACCGCGTGGGATAAAAAGTAAAGTGTTCCTTTTTTGGACAGATCAAAACGGTGATTCTTTTTGCATATCAAGCCATTATCAGACTTTTCTACCTCTTCTTGGCAAACTGGACAGCGGAACAGCTGATGTTTTTCTGCCAAAAACTGGCGTCCTCGGTCAATTTTTTTTAACATAGTTCCCCCTCATTTCTGTTTTATCTTACCGTTAGATGCTCACTTTGGCAACTGGTAAAAATATGATACAATGCCTAGAAGAAAGCGAAAGACAAAGGAGAAGATCAGATGATCAAAGAATTTTGTGCTGAAAACTACACATCTATTCCTCTGGCAATTGCCAGAGGAGCTAACCGAATCGAATTATGTGACAACTTAGCGGTCGGCGGAACGACCCCAAGTACTGGTGTGATCGAAGAAACATTAAGTTACGCAGGGGAAAAAAATATCCCTGTAATGACGATTATCCGTCCTAGAGGGGGTGATTTTGTCTATAACGATATCGAATTGAAAATTATGCATACTGATTTGATTGAAGCAAAGAAATTAGGGACGGATGGCGTAGTTTTTGGTTGTCTTACTCCCTCAGGATGGCTAGACGAAGAAGCATTGGAACTATTGATCGAAACCGCAGAAGGCGTACAGATCACCTTCCATATGGCTTTTGACAGTATTCCTGAAGAACGGCAATTTGAAGCAATCGATTGGCTGGCAGCGCACGGTGTTGACCGTATCTTGACGCATGGCGGCCCTGCTGATCAAACGATTGAAGAACATTTCCCACGGCTCAAAGAATTGATTGACTATGCAGATGGCCGTTTGATCATTTTGCCCGGTGGTGGCGTAACAGCAGCGAATGCAGCACATGTAGCTAAAGAATTAAACGTGAGTGAAGTCCACGGAACTAAAATCGTTGAACTTCAGCCATAATCTTATAAACAAAAAACATTGGCAACAAGCAGTATACTTGTTGCCAATGTTTTTGCTTTTTACATAAAATAGCCCATAAATAAAGAGGCAATATTGAAATAAATCAGTACACTTGTCAAATCACTCAAGGTCGTGATAAATGGACCGCTTGCTACCGCTGGATCAAATCCTAGACGATCCATCAGCATCGGAATCAAACTACCTGCAAGATTCGCCACTGTTATCGCAAACAGCATGGCCATCCCTATCACAAATCCTAAGATAAAATTATGTTTCCAAAAGCCCACGATCAGAAAAATCGTAATCCCTGTAACAGCTCCTGTTACGACGCCGGTCAAGACTTCAGCCAAAACAAGTCGGACAAACCCGTGATCTTTGTCATCAGAGATTGCAAGTCGACGGACAGCCACAGCCAGCGACTGGGTTCCAGCATTACCAGCTGTTCCTGTGATCAGTGAAATGAAGACCGCTAAAATGCTCGCTTCACTTACCAAGTCTTCATAATGACTGATCAAAGAAGCAGTAGACATACCTAAAAACAACAGAGTGATTAGCCAAGGCAAACGTCGAGATGCTGCCTTTACTGGATTTTCATTGATTTCTTCCACATTGACCCCGGCAAGTCCTGAATAATCGCTGGCAGCTTCATCATCAATAACGTCAATGATGTCATCGACTGTGACGATTCCCAACAAATGATCATCATAATCGGTGACAGGAAGAGCTAAGAAGTCATAATCCCTGAATGTTTGTGCCACATCTTCTTGGTCGTCGCCTACATGAACTGAAAGCACCCGCTCGCTCATCAGATCAGAAATCATAGCATCATCATCATTCACGATTAGGTCGCGTAGAGAAATAACCCCCACTAGTTGACCTTCTTGATTAACGACATAGATGTAATAGATTGTTTCAGCAACATCTGCTTCATTCTTCAGCACATACATCGCAGAGCGAACGGTTTGATTTGCTACGATCGAAACAAATTCAGTAGTCATGATTGCACCAGCTGTTTCGTCTTCGTAATGGAGCAATTCCTTGATTTCACTGGCATCGTCTGCAGACATCAAACTTAAATATTTAGCAATTTGCTTTTTATCTAACGTATTAAGCAAATCGACAGCATTATCTGTATACATCTCAGAAAGCATATCCGCTGCATAGCTAGGACGCATCTCATCCAGATATTCTTTCATATGTTCGTTATCTTCTTCAATCACATCGAACATATCCGCTAATTCTTTAGGCGACAGATAGGAATAGATCAGCTGCCTGTTCTCTTCTGTAAGAGATTGGTAGAATTGCCCCTGCTCATAGATATGCATCTCTAAAAAACTGTTTCTGAATGCCTGAATATTATTTTCCCTTAAATCTTGAGTCAACTGGGCAAATCTTTCCTCTAATTCTTGATTTTCATCCAAACCAATCTCACCTCGCCTTATTCTTCAAACCGTCTCACAACTGCCTCCATGTCTGCGGCTAAAGGCTGCTTGAACTCTAGCAGCTCTTCTGTAAATGGGTGGTAAAAACGCAGATCATAACAATGAAGGGCTTGTCTTTTTATTCCCAGATCCATTCGTCCGCTATACATATCATCACCGAGCAGTGCACAGCCAATGGCGGAAAAATGAACTCTTATTTGATGTGTCCTTCCTGTATGCAGCTGGATATCAACTAACGCGATTTCTGTTAGTCGCTTCTCTATCCAGTACTCCGTCTGTGCAGAACGTCCTTCATTAGAGACCATTCGCTTCAGTAGCGAAGAATAATCTCGGGCAATCGGCAAATCGATATGTCCATGTGCCGATAAATTGGAAAGCATTCCACTGACTAATGCCTGATATTTTTTTACAAACTTCTTTTCACGAAGTTGCGTGTCTAATTTTGCGTGCGCAAACCCATGCTTGGCAAAAAGCATCAAGCCAGACGTATCCCGGTCTAGTCGTGTAACTACATGAATTACTTGGTTTTCGTACCCTTGTTTTTTGTAATAAGCTTTTACACGATTTGCCATTGTCCCATTTGGATGGTATTGGGCAGGAATGGACGAAACGCCTGCTGGTTTGTTTACTACCAGAACATGTTCATCTTCATACACGATATCGATCGGCGTTTCGTCCAAAAGTACGGTTTCATGTTCTCCTTCAGCAGGAATCACAATGGTTACCTTATCATCCTTGGCTAGAGAAAACAAGACATTTTCTACTTGATCATTGACTTTGATTTGACCGCCTTGAAATTTTATTTTCGCTAACAGACCTTTTGAGATCCCTTTTTCTTTTAAAAAATATTTTACCTGCTGAGAATGATCTTTCTCATAATCCCATGTAAACTGCATATTAATCCTCACCAATAAAGGCATCTTTCACGCGATGCCAAAAATGCATATGTCGATAAGAAGCAAAATGGATCCGTTCTTCTGCTATTCGATAATAAATAGAACGGATATCGGCTTTTGCGACATTCAATTGATCAACCGTTACAAGATAATCTTCTGTATTTTCCAATTTTATTTCCAACCACTCATCATGGGCAATCACGATCGGAGAACCCAAAGTACGAAACACTCGATTATTCAGCGAAGCAATCTCAGCCAATTGAAAGGCATTGATACTAGGATGGATCACTGCACCGCCGACACTTTTATTATAGGCAGTCGAACCAGTGGGTGTAGAAATCGTCAATCCATCTCCTCTGAAACTTTCAAACAATTCATTTTTAATGTATACATCGGCTACCATCGTACGATTGGCCCGTTTAATCGTTGATTCATTTAGTGCTAAAAAATGCTGATCAGGCGTTTCATCCAAATAACTGATCCGAACATCCAACAAGGGATAGCTGACACTTTGTTCCCGATTTGTTCGCAAGCTGTCTACTAGTTCTTCCAACTCGTAATCTCGCCAATCAGTATAAAACCCTAAATGACCTGTATGCACGCCTAAGAAACGCACGTCATTCAGACAATGACTGTAGTGATGAAATGCCGATAATAATGTGCCATCTCCACCAATTGAGATGACCAACTCTGGTTCATGATCATCTCGCTGGATCCCAGCTTGTTCTAATAGTGTGTTCAAGCGCTCAGCCACTTCTATGGTCTTTGCTTCTTTATTGTGAACGATCGCTACTTTCATCCCCTGCCTCCTCTCTTTCGCTTTCTTTCTTCAAAAGCGTTCGATAGTAGACATCATCTGATTTTCCTCTTCCATGGGAGAACAATCGCTGTGCTTCTTGGATTTCTTCACGGATACTAGACATCTCTTCATCCAGCTGATACGCAGCTTCTGCCGCACGCTGAAGTCGTTCGCTCATTTCTTCTGGAAAAACGCCTTGATATTTATAATTCAGTGAATGCTCGATCGTTGCCCAGAAATTCATCGCAAGGGTCCGTATTTGGATTTCCGCCAAAATTTTCTTCTCACCACTGATCAACTGTACAGGATACTCGATCACCAGATGATACGAACGGTAGCCACTTGCTTTCTTATTAGTGATGTAATCCCGTTCTTGAAGAACTTTCATGTCTTTTCTTTTACGGATAATCTCAACAACTTGATGGATATCTTCTACAAACTGACACATGATCCTTAAGCCGGCAATATCAGACATTTCTTCTTCTAAGCGTCCCATCGGAATATGACGTAACTGTGACTTTGTTACGATGCTGTCAACTGGTTTGACTCTCCCAGTGACAAATTCAATTGGAACATGACGATTTTGTTCACGAAACTGTTTACGGATTCCCCGCAGTTTCACTTTCAATTCTGATACAGTTTGTTCATATGGTGCTAAAAATGCTTCCCAATCTCGTTCCATAGCTGATACCTCTACTTCATTAACATTCATTGTTTATTCTACCATATATGCAAAGTTTTTTCGTACTCTTGATTTATGCATTGACCAAAAAAAGAAAATTAGGCAGAATAGACAAAAAGGAGTCGATCAAATGACGCAAATGCTTGAAATCGAATATAAATCTATGCTGACAAAGCAAGAGTACGAGATATTCATCGCTCACTATCAATTAACAGATAAAGATTTCCGTGTACAGACTAATATTTACTTCGATACCGTTGATGAACAGCTGAAGAAACAAAATTGTGGCCTACGAATCCGTTTCGTTGGTCATCAAGCTGAATATACATTAAAAACACCTGCTGAGGAAGGACGTCTCGAAACGACGGATACCTTTGTAACAGAAGAAGCAGAAGCATTCATCTTTCAAAAACGTTTGCCTCGCTCGGGCGCAGTTTTTCAAAAACTTTCTGATTTGAATATCGATCCTGCTTCATTGATCCAAACAGGAAAGCTTACAACAAAACGGGCTGAGTTCCCTATTGAAGAAGGACTTTTAGCTATCGATGAAAGCTGGGGAGACAATCTTCATGATTTTGAACTAGAACTAGAGGTAGGGGATGCATCTGCAGGAAAAATTGCTTTTATAAATTTTTTAAAACGTTTTTCTTTGCCTTATCGTCCTGCTAAGAACAAGATCCAACGTATGCTTGAGGCTAAAAATTAGAAACCTTTCATTTTCACAAGGCACTTGAGTTCATTTTTTTACTTTTTTCTGTTAAGTTATAGGATGTGAAAGAATCTAGTCACTAGTTGTATAGAATCTATTTTGGGGGAGATTCATATGATCGAAATCTATTTATTTGTTAATCCTTTAGGGGAATATTGTTTCGAAATGGAGCAACAGTTATTACAATTTATTGAAGAAGAGTACGGAACACCATCAAAAGAAAAGATGCAATTTCGCTTTCTTCCTTTGGTCAATTTGCAGACAATTGGGGATGTCATGCAACAAAAAGGAATTTCTCAAAACAATCTTGAGAAACGTAACCACTTATTCTCAACGACTTATTCTGCCGCATTAGACTGCAAAGCGGCTCAATTCCAAGGAAAGAAAAAAGGCCGCCGTTTTTTGATCAAACTGCAAGAAGCAGTCGGCTGCAATAACATACCATATTCTCGTGCACTTGCTGAATCGATATTTGAAGAGATTGGCGGCGATTTGAATATGTTTAAAGAAGATCGGCAATCTGACTTTGTTAAAGAAGTATTCTTTTCCGATCAAAAAATTGCTCGGGAAATGGGCATCACGAAACATCCTTCCGCAGTCGTTTACAATTACGCTTGCGATCGTGATTTTGGTGTTTTAGTAGAAGTAGAAGGCACCAGCAGCCTTTGGAGAATCAAAGAGCTGTGTAAAACAACAGATAACTCGTATCAAGTTTTTAATGGTGAACATTTACATACAAATGATTCTCAGTTCCATTCACGAACTAGCCATTTACACTTGCTTTCTAATTAAAAAAATGCGTCGACTCCCTTACAAGAGAGCCGACGTATTTTTTTCGTTTCTATTCGGAAAAATCAAAAATCTTATAAACGATCAATCAATTCTTCTAATTCGTTTAGTCGTTGTTCAAACATCGACATTGCATCTTCGATATACGCAGCCTGTGTCATATCTACTCCTGCTTTTTTCATCACTTCAACAGGATAATCACTGTTACCAGCTTTTAGATAAGCCAAATAGTTCTCTAGCGCATCTGGTTCCTGACTGAGTATTCTTTTCGCCAACGCTGAAGCAGCAGAAAAACCAGTCGAGTATTGGAAGACATAGTAATTATAGTAAAAATGCGGGATCCGTGACCATTCAAATTTGATTTCTGGATCTTCTTCGACTGCCGGACCATAATATTTTGCATTCAATTTACCATAACTATCACTTAGATATTCACTAGTCAATGGCACACCTTTTTCATCTTCCGTATGCATGAAGTGCTCGAATTCAGCAAATTGTGTCTGGCGGAAAACTGTTCCTTTAAATCCATCCAAGTAATGGTTGAGCACATAAGCCCGGACACGAGGGTCTTTTTCTGTTTCCAATAAATATTCTGTTAGGATATTTTCGTTCGTTGTCGAAGCAATTTCTGCTAAAAAGATGGAGTAGTCACCGTATACATAAGGCTGGTTCGACCGTGTGAAATAACTGTGGACACTATGTCCCATTTCGTGGACAAGCGTAAACAGCTGATCCAATGTATCATGCCAATTCAATAAAATATATGGATTTGTGTCATAGCTTCCCGAAGAATAGGCACCACTTCGTTTTCCTTTATTTTCGACAACATCGATCCAACGTTCAGAGAATGCTTTTTCTACAATAGTCATGTACTCTTCACCCATTGGCTTCAGTGCTTCCAAAGCTTTCTCTTTTGCTTCTTCATACGTAAAGGTGATTGGAGCTTCTCCTAAGACCGGTGTATAAAGATCGTACATGTGCAGTTTTTCCACTTCTAATAAACGTTTCCGTAATTCCATATATCGATGCAGCAAAGGCAAATGCTTGTTTACCACGGCTACCAAAGTGTCGTATACACTTTCAGGAATATGATTATTGCTCAAAGATGCTTCTCTGGCAGAGCTGTAATTACGAACTTTTGCTTTAAAATTATGTCCTTTTATATGCGTACTTAAAGTAGAAGCAAACGTATTTCTAAATTGTTCATAAACACTGTACAACCCTTTAAATGCGGCTTCGCGAACACTTCGATCCGTGCTTTCTAGCAACTGACCGTACACGCCATGAGATAATTGGACTTTTTCACCATTCTCTCCTTCGATCGTTGGGAAAACTAAATCTGCATTATTCAAAACAGCAAATATATCACTTGAAGCCTCAAAGATTTCACCTGCTCCTGCAAGAAGCGATTCCTGATCGGCAGATAAAACATGGGCACGATTATCTACTATTTGCTGGATATAGTGACGATAGACTTCTAACTTCGGTTCTTCTTTGAAATATTGCCAAATCCGTTCATCTGATAACTGCAATATTTCTGGTTCAAACCAGGAAACAGCTTCACTAACCTTTGAAAACAAACTACTTGCTCTTGCATAAAGCGCTTGATATTCTGTATTCCCAGTATCTTGATCGTTTTTAAGGTGCGCATAGACATAAATGATTTCAGTTTGGCGATAAACACTCAACACAAATTCAATCGCATCAAGAAATTGAGAAGCCCCTTGATCAAGTGTTCCTTTGTATTTTTCAGATTTTTTTAACTTTTCTGATAATTCTAGATATTTCTCATCAAATTCTTGGTCGCTTGAAAAGATCTTGGTCAAGTCCCAAGTTAAATTTTCAGGCAATTCTTCGCGTTTTGGCAACTGCTTTACTTCCATGAAATCCACTCCTTTTTATATCCTTTTGTCTCGGTCTATCAAAATAGATCCTCGTCTAACATCCACATGTTACAGCGTCTGATTTTTCTACTAATCTATGTGTCTGCTTCTATCAATTTTAGCACAACTGAAACTTGTTTTACATAGAAAACCGATTCCTGTTCTATTTTTATACTTACTATATTTTCCAAGAGGATAAATGTGTGCATTCATCAAAAAATTGCCGATAGACCATCTCTTCCTCAATCATAGGGAAAAGCCACTGCATTTTATATTCTTTTACTTGGCAAAACCATGAGCTGAAATCAGGTACTTTCTGTTGTTTTAAGGATTCTTCGTACAACATTCGATAAAGAAAAACCTGTTCTCGTAAATAAAAGAAAAACCGACTGTTTTGATAGATCCACGGTGATAGATACAAAAGGTGCTTGTGACGCAAGTAGCACTGTTCTTGTATGGATACTGTATTTTTTTGTTTGTAAATCAGCTGGCGCGCCAGCCACTTCTTCCCATCCTCGCTTAACCTGTCTGTTTTCTTCCTCTGATTTATTTTGATCTCATTATTAGTAAATATTTTTTTTAGATCATTACCAGAAAAAGTCCAGCAGCTACTGAAAAAAGAAATGTGACCTGATACAGTCTCTGTAATATGATGATATAAATAAAGTTTTTGGTTCTTAAGGTCAGCTTTCCAGCAATGTACCCCCCTTTTTCTATTATAATAGCAGCAACTTTTTTCTATCAATGAAAATTGCCGCTGTCCAAGAAAAGAATGACCAAGTATCCACCATACTTGGTAACCGTTGTTCAAATAACTTTTGGTTCTTTCAACAAATCTCTGATGAGACAATCTAGAACATTGGATTTCTAATGCTAGATTAGCCAATAAAATATCTGGTCTCTGCCTCAACCTTGGCAAATAGGCTTCCAAAAATGCAGGTTCTGCTGACTGTCCCAGCCAATCCATGAAATATTCCTTTAACTGCAAGTGTTCTTCTGATTCCCCCTCACTAAAAACCGAACAGTTGTCGGTTTTTCGATGGGCAAAATGAGCACATTTTTTCTTTCCCCTTTTCAAAACCACTCTTTTCCGACAACTACGACAATAATACGTTTTCTCTTTTTCTGCATATTTAGCAGAACAGCATTCATGATATTCATTCATCGCAAGCAGCATTTTTCTCCCTCTGAACTTATTTACGTCTAACAATTTATTTACACGAAAAAGAGCCATATCGATATATGATCGATATGGCTCTTACTATAATGATGATTTATACAAAATAAAATTTCGTACGCTCGATAGCATTACGCGCCATCAGACACTTTCCATATTCATTCAATGTTTCTGGTGTACGATCGCTCTTTTCTGCAAACTCCAAAATTCGAGCAATCTGATTCTCTACATCCGCTTGGTTGAGATTCTCCATCCAGAAATGAACGACTAGGTAATAACGCTCTTCGAATAAGTACAAATCAGTCCAAGCAGACTCTAGTTCAACATCTGTTGCCAGCTGGATCACTTGCTCAAAATCTTCAAAAGCAAAAATTGCTTGTCTTTCCTGTTCTTCTAGGGCGCTTCCAGATAATTCTTCTTCCGGATCGCTACCAATAATTTGCTGACGGAGAAATTCGCTCACGTCTTCTGAATCCACAGCAGAATCTTCTGATTGAGAAACTTCTTCATCTGGCAGGTTTTTACTGATAAACAGTTCTAATCCGTCTCCTTTTGGCAAAACTTGGAAAGTGACAGCTTCGCTTCCTCGGAACTCCTCTTCGATATCAACTTCTTCCAGAATACTATAAAAGAAATTTTCGATTTCTTTGTGATTGCCAAGTAAATCCAAAAATGAAACGCCCCGTTCTTCTAAATCTTCATGACCTATCAGTACACGGATCGTATTTTCATTAATATGTTCCATTTCCATTTTGCTACACCTCACTTTGCCGCAATGTTCAATATAGATTCATTGTAGCGAAATCAGCTTAAATGTAAAGAAAAAAAATCCCGCTGTTAAGTGAATTTAATAAAACCAGCAGATTTTTCCAATCGTTCAAGCTATCTTATTTAACTATAACATTTTTGGGAGATGAATACTATATAGCCGACTTTTTAGCTAATCAATCACTTCTGTTTTTCATACCATGATCACTCTCACACCCTTTTTTGTGCCCACAATAAAGAACGCTATTTATAAAAACAAAAAAACTTGGAAAAACTATCCTCGTAATAGTTTTTCCAAGTTTCATTTTATCTTCTATAATCCAGCCATCAATTGTGCTTGACGCAATTCTAATTGTCGTACATCGCGCGGCAGGAATCGACGAATCTCGTCTTCATTAAAACCAACTTGTAGACGTTTATCATCAATCATGATTGGACGGCGAAGCAATCCAGGATTGTTTTGCACAAGTTCCAATAGTTCTTGTAACGGCAGATCATCTAAATCCATGTTCAGTTTTTGGAATACTTTGGAACGTGTCGAGATGATTTCTTCTGTTCCGTCTTCTGTCATTTGTAAAATCGCTTTTAATTCAGAACTGTTCAATGGTTCTGAAAAAATATTACGTTCAACAAATGGAATCTGATGTTCTTGCAACCACGCACGAGCCTTTCTGCAGGAAGTACAACTTGGGGAAGTATATAATGTTAACAACGTGCACCACTCCTTTTCGTGATAAGAATCACTTTTTTGTAACAGAAGATCATAATAATCTCCCATCTGTTTCTATTATACATAATCAACTTTTAAATAGCTACCTTTTTTTCATAATTTTTTTAAAAAAATGAAAGTTATCTAAGGTTAATATACAGTAAAACCAGCGTTCTTGCTTTTTTCATCATTTAAAAATTAGAGTTTTCAAATCTAATTCAAATTTTAGAAGACAATGAAACAGCAAACAAAACTGTACTATTATTTTATCTAAAAACACAAATGAAACCGATTTCTTAAGATTTTTTATGTTTTTTATTTCTTTGATAGTAATGTTTCTTGTCATTTTAGATAATATTGTTCTTTATTATAACGCTTATTTTCTCTGTTATATAAGCGCAATATTTTAAAGCAATGATTACTAGATAAAATTTACTATAAACAAATAAACTAAATAACGTTATTTTATGTTTGAATAGTTATACTGAGACTGTATTAAAAAAATAAACCTTTCGAAAATTCCTCAGAGATTGCATTAAAATAAACCAACCGAGTTACACAATAATGATTAATTTGTTCATCAAACCTATTGACGTGTTTCATGATTTTTAGTGAAAAAAACTGAAATATAAAAACCTTATTCTGTCAAGGAAACAGAAATATAGTAAGAAAAACCTTTATTTATCAGCTTTTTTAGATGATTTTTTCTGTTACAATAGTCAAGGATTTGTGAAAAAATCAATGAAAACCGAAAGGCGTGTAAAATTTTGATTAAATCAGTTGTGTTTGATGTTGATGATACAATGTATGATCAGCAGCAGCCATTTCGAAATGCGGTAAAAAGAGTCGTGCCGCTTGTTTCAGATGAAGATATGCATCCACTATATATCCGATTCCGTCATCATAGTGATGAAAACTTTCCAAAAGTAATGGCAGGAGAGTGGACGCTAGAATATATGCGAGCACATCGAATCAGCCAATCACTAAAAGATTTAGACTACCCTCACATCACAGAAGAAGAAGGTCTCCTATTTCAAAAAATTTACGAGGAAGAACTTGATAATATCTGTTTGCATGAGGAGGTCAAAAAAACACTTGACTTCTTGAAGGAAAAAAATGTCCCATTAGGAATTATCACAAATGGACCGACTGACCATCAGACAAAAAAATTAAAACAACTTCAATTGAACAATTGGATTCCTTCCCACAACATGCTGGTTTCTCAAGCAACAGGTTTCCAAAAGCCAGAAAAAGAGATTTTTCAGCTTGCTGAGAAAGAATTTTATATGCTTCCAGGAGAGACTCTATATGTTGGCGACAATTATGACAATGATGTTTTAGGTGCAAAAAGTGCCGACTGGCAAGCACTTTGGTTCAACCATCGAGAACGCAAAATCGACCAGACCCCTATTTGCGATATCGAAATTTCTTCTTTTGATCAGCTGTTAGAAACAATGAAGACAATCTTTGCTTAACGCCTATAAATAAAAACAAAAAATAATAGCAAGGAAATCGGGATAAAACAGAAACCCAGCTTCCTTGCTATTTCTTAAATCAACTAAACACCTGCTTTTTTCGAAAAATCTTCTTATCCATTACTGAACGATTGTTTCGAATCTCTTACTTCTCAATCTCTCCTACACTTAAGATCATGCGGATATCTTCTTCAGTCAGTTTTGTCAGCTGTTCTTCATTTCCTTGGATCACTTTTTGGAACAGTTCGCGTTTTTCTTGTTGGAGCGAATCCATTCGTTCTTCAATCGTTCCTTCAGAAATCATACGCCACACTTCTACCACATTTTTCTGTCCGATTCGATGCGCACGACCAGCAGCTTGTTCTTCAATTGCAGGGTTCCACCAAAGGTCATACAAGATGACCGTATCTGCTCCTGTCAAATTCAGTCCCGTTCCCCCAGCCTTTAAAGAAATCAGGAAAACATCTTTTTCGCCTGCATTAAATGCATCTACCATACTTAATCGATCTTGCGGTTTTGTACTGCCTCTTAAATAAAATGTTGAGATTCCCAGCTCGGCTAACTCTTCTTGTAAGATAGTAAGCATACCTGTAAATTGAGAAAACAGCAGAACTCTGCGTTTGTTCTCTTTGGCAGCGACTAATAGATCTTTTACTTGTTCGAGTTTGCCAGAACCGCCTTGGTAATCTTCAATAAACAGACGAGGATCGCAACAAATTTGACGCAACCTTGTCAGACCTGCTAGTATCCCGATCCGGTTTTTCTTGAATGCTTCAGAATCCATTGACGAGATTTCTTCACGCATTTGACGCAAGTAAGCTAAATAAACGGTCTTTTGTTCTTCTGTCAGTGCAGAATATAGATTCATTTCTGTTTTTTCTGGTAAGTCTTTCAACACAGTTTGTTTATCTCGCCGTAAAATGAACGGTCGGATCATTTGCGCAATTTCTTCTGCGGCAAGTTCTCTGAATTTTGTTTTGGTTGGGAAAAATCCTGGCATGATTGTTGCAAACAATGACCACAATTCTTCTAAATTATTCTCGATTGGTGTCCCACTTAATGCAAATCGCTGAGGCACAGCTAATTCTCTCAATGCTTGAGCAGTTTTCGTACTACTATTTTTGACCATTTGCGCCTCATCAAGGATCAAATAATCAATTTTTTGTGACTGGTAATCAGCTAAATCCTGTCTCAAACTGGCATAAGAGGTCACTCGAATATCTGTGTCTTTAGCCAGCAATTCTTCCCGTTCTTTTTTATTCCCATTGATTACTTGGATATTCAAAGAAGGAGCGAATTTTTTTACCTCTGCCTGCCAGTTGTAGATTAAGCTGGCCGGCGCTACGATCAAAGCAGAAAAGCTTTCCCGTTCTTCTTTTTCCGAAAGTAAAAAGGCAATCGTCTGCAGTGTTTTCCCAAGTCCCATTTCATCGGCTAAGATACCGCCAAACTGATAATGGCCTAACATCTTCAACCACCGGAACCCTTGCTTCTGATACTCTCTCATCTTTGCATTCAATCCTTTGGGAAGTTGCGCCTGATACCCTTCTGGATGAATGAGATCTTGGACCATCGTTTGAAACGATTCGCTAAAAGTAGCATTGCTTTTTTCCAATTGATTTTGAATGATCAGTCCTTGATTCTTAGGTACATGGATCGTCCCTTCTTCTGAACGTATTGACTCTCGTAATTGTTGCAATACTTGACTTGTTTGTTGGAATTCCTCTGAATCAAAAGAAAGAACCTGTCCATTTTCCAATGTATAAAAAGCATCATTTCGCAACAAGCTTTGCAGTACATGATCAATCTCTTGCTCTTCTATCCCCGATACGTCGAACCGAATATCAAGCCATGAACCAGTCTCGGTTACTTCGATTTGCGGTTGATGTTTATGCGCATCTAAATACAACTCCCGCAACTTTCTGCCAAGTCTGACTTCACCAAACTGACGGAAGACAGATAGTTCTGTACGGAAAAAGGCATATAGTTCCTCCCCGCTTGGCAATGGACGCTCATAGCCAGTTTCATTTTTCTGGTAGCGATACATCCTGAATAAATCAAGGACTCGTTTTTCTTCAGCTCTGTCACGCAGCACCTGAAAGTCCTGATTGGCCGAGACCTCATGTTTTGGATCGGTCGAATAGATGACTTCGCCATAGACGAAATCGACTCGAGCTTGGATTTTTCCTTTGGCTTTTCGAAAAAAGAAAATAAATTCGACTGGAATATCTGCTACTTCCTTTTCTACTTCAGAGGCAATCACTACGTCTCCGATCTCCGAAAGAAGAGGAATGATTTCTTTAAACAAGGCCGGTAGTTCTTTTTTCTTGAATACTACTTCTGGTTTCTCCAATCGGCGAATCAATTGTTTCCAAGTTTGATAAACTGTTTGTTGATGCTTCGTTAGAGAATAGAATACTCCCTGGATAAGCCCCCACTGATAATGCATAAAGAAAAAATCAAAATCATTCAATGCTTGCAATAAATAGTCTTCTCCCTGTTTTTCCACTTTGAATGATAAAGGCTTGTTTTGATCGGAAAATTGGATTCCTTGATCGTTTTGTTCATTTATCTGCAGATGCAAACGTGTCGTCTGATTCATCTGTTCTAGTAGGAAGCGGGCTTGTTCTACTGGGAGAAGCAGGTATCTTTTGTCTAGTTTCCCTTTGACTTGCAAGCCATTCGTGCCTAATAATTGATGCGTTTGGGCACTTCCTGCAAGATGAGCGAGTATTTTTTGATCTTCTTTTTGAAAAGCCCGTTTATCTAGACGAAACTGATACTGCTTATTGACTGTGTAGGTTTCTTTTTCTGTGTAAGCCTGTAAAAAATCATAGATGTTTTTTACGATATATGTTTTTTTCGGCGATGCCAAAGAACCGATACGTAAGTAAAGCGCCAAAATAGAAAGCTCTGGATGATACTGATTTGTCTCAATCGTTTCTACTTGGTATTCAATAATCAAGGGTTGCACCGCTTGAGGATTTTTTTGTGTTTTTAGACGAGAAAAACCTTTTGCAATGATTTCTCCTTCACTTGTTGTTTTTACCGGTTCTAACATCGGCTGGTCTTTTTTCATGATACGAGATAGATTTTTCGACCGTAAGTAAAGTTCCACAGCAACTGTATGCTTACAATATTTATGTTCCTCCCAATATGGACATTGGCAGTAATCTATCTCTTTTGCTGTCCCATCCAAATCAACCATATACAATTCACTGCCCAAGACTTCTGCATGCCACACGTTTTCTTCTTGGTCAGGGACAACCGATAACACTCGGCCTTCTTGCAAGTATTGATGCCCACGTGCAATGACTTTTTCCGGAATACTCCATTTCATAGTTACCAATCTCCCTTTTTATCCAAGTTGATAGCGTATTTTGCTTTGTCCGCTACCTTCTGTATCAATTCTTATTTGCTGTAATACTCGTTCTTTCAATTCTCTTACATGACTAATGATCCCGATCATTCTTCCTTCACTTTCAATCGTTTCTAAAGCTTCCATCGCCATTTCCAAAGCTTCTTCATCTAATGACCCAAAACCTTCATCAATAAACAATGCATCGATTGCTACCCCACCAGCTTGTGTCTGAATCACATCCGCAAGGGCTAATGCTAAAGAAAGTGCTGCAATAAAACTTTCACCGCCAGACAGCGTATGCGCGCTTCGAGACATGCCTGCCTGATCATCATAGATATTGATTTCTAATCCGGTTTTCCCTCGATAACTGCCGATCGTATCCGCTAGTTCAAACTGATAACGATTTTTCGTTAAACGTTGGAGATGATCATTTGCTACTTGTAACACTTCTTGTAGATAAACTTGAAGCACATACCGTTCTAAACTAGTCTTCTTAGGATTTTCTCCGTTGAATGTTTGCGAAAGCTGCTGTAATTGCGTAAGTTCATCTAATTGCGTCTGGCTTGTGTGATAAATCGAAAGACATTCATCGTAGATTTTCTGGTTATTGATTTTTTGTTCTTGTAAACTGTATATCTTTTCTTGCTTTGTTTCGATCATCTCTCTTATCTCTTCCAATTGCTGGCTGATCTCTTCTGTATCTGGAACTATCTCCGTCAGCTGGATATTTTCTAATTGACGTAGTCGGTCAGCTGTCACTAATTGTGCTTCATGATAAGTAGTGATTATGCGCTGGTTCTCTTCGTATTGTGCTTGCTGTTGTGCGAATGCACAGACTTCCTCAGTTGTTGAAAAATACGATTGGCTTTCCAGCTTTTCAGCTATTCTTTGCTGTTCTTTTTCTATTTTTTCATCTATTTTTTCTATTTGTTCCTGTTGAAGATCAAGTTGTGTCCGAAGCATATGCAGATCTTGCAACAATTGCATTCCTGCTTTCTGCTCAGCAGCGAGTTGGTTTGAGTCTTCTTCTAACTGTTTTTCAAGTTGTCGTATCTCTTCTTCTAAACAGTTGCTATCCGTATCTTGTAATTGTTTTTCTAAACTTTTGATTTCGCCTTGCAGTTGTTGAAGCTGATTATTTTTTGCTGTCTGTTGCTGCTTGTAGACAGCTAATTGCTGCTCAAGCTTTTCTACTTGTTGGCTTATTTCTTCCAGTTCTGCTCTTGCATTGGCTATCTTGCTTTTTCGTTTATCTAAAGATTGTTCGATTACTGTAAGAGCAGTTGTTGTTTTTTGTTCTGTTATCGCAGGAAATGCCTGTTGCAAAGCCTGTTGTAAGTGTTTTTCTTGTCCATCTAGTTGTATATTCGTTTCCATGATTTTTTGTTCTAAATCAGATAATTGCTGTTGAAGATTATTTTCATATGCTTCATTTTTGGCAATGATTTGCTGGGTTCTTTCTACAGCTGACTCAGCTTCTGCCAGTTGTTGCTCTACTTTTAAGATATCTTCCTTATTTGGCTGTTCATGTTTTGATTGTTGTACGGGATGTTCTGTCGACCCACAAACCAGACATGGTTCCCCCGGACGCAAAAAAAGCTGAAGACGAGCAATTTGCTGCTTTGCCCATTGGCTTTTCAGCTGTTCTGCTTGTTCTATCTGTTGTTTCAATCGCTGATTATTTTTTGTTGTTTCTTCGGCTGCTTTTTTGAGTTCTTCTCTTATCTGTTCGAGTGATTCGATACTTTTTGTTTTTTGTTGTTCTATTTCCTGCTGTTTTTCATCTAGATGTTTTAACTGTCCAAAAGCAAGACGATCTTCCTGCAGTTTTTCCTGATCCAATAAGATTTCTTGAAGAATTCGAGTTCTTTCCTGATAAATAGCCTGTTTTTGATGTAGCTTTTCGGCGTTCATTTCTTCTTTATCTAATGAATGTTTTAATTGTTCTGCTTCTTGTTTTTTACTACGCAAGGCTTCGACAATCGGTACCATCATCTGTTTGTTTTGCAATTGTTGAGCAGCTTCTTTGATTTTTGTTTGCCGATGTATGCGGTCTGTTTCATTTTTTTGCCACTCTTCATAATACTGCGTAGTCATCGCTAGTTTCTTTGTTTGTTCACTGCTTTTTTGTGACAGTTCTATTTTTTCAGCTTTTATTTCTTTCAGGTGCTGGATTGGTTCAATTAAGCGTTGTGTAAATTCATAATACCCAATCCATCGTTTCTTTTCCTCTATTTCGTCTTTTTGAGCGGCTAATTTCTTTTGCTTATTTAGTAATGTCGCTTTTTCTTCATAGCTTTTTTTCAAGGTTTCAAAACGATAGTAGGAATTTTCTAATTGTTTCTGTTTCTCCTGATAGTCTGCTAAAACTTCTTTTTCTTCAGTGATTTGTTTTTCTAGTATGGCCTGATGGTTTGTCCATTGGGAAAGAACGGCTTCAAACCCTGCTGCTGCTTCCTCTTCTTTGACTAAAACAAATCTTTTTTGCAAAAGATGAAGTTCTTGCTCTAAATGATCTAGTTTTTGTTGCTGTTGCTTTGCTTTTTCCTTTAATCGCTCATTAAACTGTTGGAAAAGCTGAGTACCGAACAAATGACGTAAAACAGTCTCTTTCTCACTGCTTGATGAAACCAAAAAATTACGGAATTCTCCTTGGGGCAGTAAAACGATTTGGGAAAACTGTTTCGCATCGAGATTCATCAGTTCTCTGATCAACTGGTCTGCTTCTGTACGTTTTGTGATTTGTTTTATTTCTTTTCCTTTCCCATCAAAAATGGTCAACGTTACTTTAGCTGCCTGTTTTTTTGTTCCGTTTCCTTTTCGTTTCGCTAAAACTTGTTCTGGTTTTCGTTCGATTTCATAGTTCATCTGCTGATGTTCAAAAGAAAAAGTCACGCTTGTTTCTTCTTCTGGTGTAGCAAACAAGGAACGCATCTCTTTTCCAGAACGAAGTCTTCCGGAAGTTTCACCAAAAAGTGCGAAAGTGATCCCATCAAAAATCGTCGTTTTTCCTGCTCCAGTCTTCCCGCTGATCAAAAAAAGCGGTGCTTCTGTCAATCGTGAAAAATCAACGGTCTCATTGATAAAAGGACCAAAATTTTTAAGTTTTAATTTTTTCGGTTTCATTCTTGATCATTCCATTTCCATGATTTCTTGCAACGTTTCTCCGAGCCATTTTTCTTGGTTTGCCGTTAGCTGTTCTTCCGTCATTTCACTAAAAAATGCTTCTGCTAATTTTTGAGGATCTTTCATTTCTAGTACTTTTCGTTTGCGCTTTGTTTGTTCTGCTCGGCCGTTTGCCCGTTCAATCCCCAAAATACGTGGATATATTTGCCGAAGCTGGTTCATCATATTCGGGATGATCGTTCTGTCCGTGAGATAGATATGGATATAATTCTCCCGATTGACGGACTGATAGAAGGCAGGATCCAACAATTCTTTAAAACTTGCTGTTATTTCTTCAATATCATGCAGTGGTTCGATCTCCCTAAAATTCAACTCTAGGTCTGTTGCCAGATCAACGATCCATACGCCTTTTTTCTGGTTGATCTCAGATAGAGAAAATTTCAACGGCGAGCCACTGTAGCGAGCATTATCTTGCCTTAAAGCAGCTTGATTATGCAAATGTCCTAGTGCTACATAATCAAACGGTGCAAGCAGTTCGCCTGGGATCGAATCCAGACCCCCTACTTCGATTTTCGTTTCCGAATCAGATTTTACACTTCCCATTACAAAAAAATGGCTAATCAATACGTGTTTTTTCCCTGAATCGAACAGCTCTTCCATTTTATCTATCACTTTTGCTACCGCTTGCTGGATCGTGCGGATACTGTCATCTTCAAAATATAATCTGGCTGCAATTGGTTCAAAGTAAGGAAGAAAGAAAAATTGTATGTTGTTAAACTCGACTGGTTCGAAAGCTTCTGCTAGCTGCGTTCGCAAAAAATAGTTCGAATAACTGAACCATGGCGTACCAGCTGAAAGTCGCGTACTGCTATCGTGATTTCCTGATATAGCAAAAATTGGGATTCTTTCCTTTAAATTCCAATCAACCATCAATTCATTGTATAATGCTACGGCATCGACAGCCGGCACACTCCTATCATATAAGTCTCCTGCAATCACGATTGCCTCTACTTTTTCTTCTTTCGCGATATTCAGTATAGAAGATAATACATGACGTTGGTCTTCAATCAAGTCATAACCTTGTAGTTTTTTTCCGATATGCCAATCGGCTGTATGTAAAAAACGCATCCAATCACCCCAAAAAATGTCCTTCTAATCATTATAACACTTTGATCCATTACATGACACCCGTCTTCTATTTTGCACGTTGGAAAGCAAAAAGAGGGCAGACTTGACGTCTCTCCCTCGTTTTTCATCGAAAAGTCTGAACAGAACAGGAGATTCAAAAAGACCGCCCACTCCTAAACTTATCACTTTATTTTTTTTTGATTTCATATTTGAAATCTGGGTTCACTTCTTTGTCCAATTTATCAAAAGCCGCTTGTGTTCGTCGTTCGATCTCCGCCATTCCTTCTTTATCCGTTTTCTTGATATCTGATAGGTCGATTGGTTCACCGAAACGCACTGTCACTCTCTTACGCTTGAACAAATCCCCAAGTGTCAGCGGACCTTGGTATACGGCTGGCACGATTTTCGCTTTAGACATTCTGGAAATCAACGCCATCCCGCCTTTAAGTTCTGTAGCATGCCTTGTCCCACTGGGGAACATGATTAAACTCAAATTTGTCGATTTTAAAATCTTTACAGGTGTTTTAATGACACTTGGTCCTGGATTCTCTCTTTTAACTGGAAAAGCATTGGATCGAGTTAATATAAATCGCAGAACCGGATTTTTGAACAGTTCTTCTTTTGCCATAAAGCTGAATTCCTTCGGTGCTGCAGCTACCGCTAGATATAATGGGTCCCACCAAGTACGATGGGGGGCAACTAGTATGTAATTCTCATCTTGCGGTAATACTTCTTTATTCTCATAACGGGCATTTCCATTGACTAAAGCTAATAGTACTCGAACTACCCCTCGCATAAATCGATAAAACATAGTCTCTTCCTTTCCCTTCTTATGGTCATAGTATGCATAAAAAACAGAGGTTTGACAAGCCACCTTGGTTCTTTTTAATAAAAATAGTATAATACAAACGACTATTTTTTTCATTTTGGAGGGAATCCATGCTTCACGAAGACGAACGAATCGACCAATTATACGCAGAAGATATCAAAATTATCCAAAGTTCCCAAGTATTTTCTTTTTCTTTAGATGCTGTGCTACTTGCTCATTTCTCTCGTGTGCCTAAAAAAGGACAGATTGTTGACCTTTGCGCAGGTAATGGTGCAGTTGGCCTGTTTTTAAGCAAACGAACTCAAGCAGCTATTGATGCTATCGAACTTCAGCCTCGCCTAGCAGACATGGCAAGACGCAGCATCGCGCTGAACCATCTAGATGAACAGATGACAGTCCACACCATCGATCTGAAAGACAGCTTATCCGTCGTTCGGCATAATTCTTGTGACTTAGTCGTCTGCAATCCACCTTATTTCAAAGGGCTGCCAACAAATAAAACGAACCCTAATAAACACCTAGCAATCGCCCGTCATGAAATCCATACAACATTAGAAGAAGTGATCGACAATTCAAGTAAGTTACTAAAAACAAATGGGCGTTTCGCTATGGTCCATCGACCTGAACGATTCTTAGAGATCATCCAAATTATGCAAAATCATCGGATTGCACCTAAACGGATCCAATTTGTTTACCCAAAAGCTGGAAAAGAGGCAAATATTTTGTTAGTTGAAGGAATCAAAGATGGTAAATTAGATGGATTCAAAGTCGCTCCGCCATTGATCACTTACGATGCAGACGGGGAATACACAGCAGAGATTCATGAGATGCTCTATGGCAAATAAACATTATTTTTACGTATTATTCTGTAAAGATCAGACATTTTACGGTGGGTACACAACAGACCTTTCTAGGAGACTAGGGGAACATAACAATGGTACTGGCGCTAAATATACACGTCTTCAAAAAAGAAGACCTGTTAAGATGATCCATGCAGAAGTATTTTCTTCAAGAAGCGAAGCAACAAAAGCAGAAGCTGCATTCAAAAAACTCACCCGAAAACAAAAAGAACATTATTTGAAGACACACTCAACCGTTTTGCTTCCTGAAAATAGATAACTGTTAAAAACACGATAAAAAAACTTCAGGCAAAAACAACTGTTTTTGCCTGAAGTTTTTTGTAGCTATTATTCTGATACGTTTGTCTCGCTGCTGTTCGTACTTGAACTTCCTCCTAGCAAGGCTTCACTGACTAAGTGAATGTAATGTGTCATCCCTTCAGGATTTGGATGGACTTGATCATCATAAAACCAGTCACTATGGTCATTACTGTAGCTATACCAATCAATCAGCGTCATATTGTCGTATTTTTTCGTCATCTGTTCAAGCATCGCATTCACGTCATTTTGCCAACGTTTCGTCGGTACTCGGACATTGACCCAGTATACTTTTCGATCACCGATTGCATCCATCACGCTATCAAACTGAGCTTCAGAGAATGAGCCATTCGTTCCTAATCCAATTAGAACAGTGTCTTTCAATAAATCTTGTTCCTTTAATTTTTCAATATACGGTACACTGGCGTATAATTGTCGCCCCACATCGCCATCTACCACTACTTTTGGATAAAGCTCTTGTAGATCAGTTGCAGCATCTAGCATAACTGAATCACCAAATGCCGTTAGCTCTAATTTTTGTGCCTTGTTTCCTTGGGCCTTAGACAACTCGTACTTATCAAGAATCGCTTGGTCAACTGAACTAGTGGTATTTTCTGAATTGTTTCTGGTTTCTTCTGCTAATTTTTTACTTTCAGCGATCTTTGCCTGCAATTGTTTTTGATCGGCCGTTACAGCATTTTTCGGTGCCGTAACGAAACCAACGAATGCAATTGCTACAAGTAATGTGCCTGGAACGACCCATGGTTTGCTCTTACTGATGATCGGTTTGCTGAACCATCCTTTCATCACTTGGAATGTACGACCATAGTCAAAACGTGCTAGCGGACGTTCCACATATCGATAAGAAAGTTCACTGATGATTAAAATCAATGTAATTTCCACTAAAGTATGGAACAGAACATGATCAGCAATATCAGTCACTTTTGCTTCATAAAAAATCATAACTGGAAACTGATACAGATAAATCCCGTAGCTTCGTTTGCCAATCCAAGTAAATACTGGATTTGTCAGCCAACGATTCAAGCTTGCTCCAGGATGTGCTGTCACTGCAACTAGTACTACGCATAACAGACTCACTAGGAGCATCCCTCCATAATAGATGAAATTGTAATGATCATCTAAAAAGAAGAAGCAAAGAATCAGTGCCAGCAGTGAGATTCCTCCAGCGATATTCAGGATACTTTTTGCTTGTTTCGGGATGTTTTTCTTCAAACGAGTACTTGGCCAAACAAAAGCGAGCGCACTTCCCAACCATATAGAAAACAGCCGGGTGTCCGTTCCATAATAAACACGGGTTGGATCGCCCCCTGGTGTATACAAAATCATCATCAAGATCGCAGAGAGGAAAGATGTACCTAACACGGTATAAAAGATCCATTTTCTTTTACGAACAAATACCATCAACAATACAAACAAGATTGGCCAAACCAAATAGTTTTGACCTTCTACCGCTAAAGACCAGATATGTGTAAACGGTGATTCATTAGCAAATCGGTCGAAATAAGATAAACCGTTATTGATTTGCCACCAATTGTTGACATACAGTAAGCTGCTGACGACAACTCCTCGAAGATTATTCAACAATCCTCGCTGGAACAAGGTGATATAAGCCGAAGCTGTAACAAGCATAAAAACGAGTGCCGGATAGAGTCTCTTCATTCTTCTGACATAAAATTGCCAAATATTGATTTTTCCATTTTGTTCCCATTCCTGCCTTAGCAGATCCGTGATCAGATAACCAGATACGACGAAAAAAATCGGAACGCCCAAATAGCCGCCTTTCATACTAGTTGGCAGAAGGTGATAGAAGATAACACCAACCACAGCTAATGAACGGAGCCCATCAAACCCAGTGATGTAGCGGCTGTTTTTTAACCTTTTTTGTTTTTCCATTCAATATTCCAACTTTTCATAAACTTTTTTCATTCGTAATATACGGGTATTAAGTGAAAATAGCAAGTAGAATCGTGTCCTTTCTCTACTATTTTTTTCTATCATCCCATAAATTTTAAAAAATAAACATGCTTTTTTTCAACTTTAAGAAAATTTCAAATAAAAAAGTAGTTTCTATTTGCTGACCCGTCCTTTGGTAGAAAAAAACTGCAGACAAACGAATGTCTGTCTACAGTAGTATTTCATGAATTTTTGTCAAACTCGATCTAAATGCCATCCTCGTAGAAACGCCCAAGTATCTGGACATTTTCCGCGATACTTACAAAAGCTTGCGGATCAGAAGCTTTCATCGCTTCTCTGAGTAGAGGCAGTTCGTAACGTGTAACGATCGTCATCAATACTGTCTGCTTATCATGTTTATAAGCACCTTCTGCTTCATTGATGATCGTGATTCCTCTACGCATACAGTTTTGGATTTCATTCACTACTTTTTCTGGATGTTTCGTTACGATCATTACCTGCATTTTCTTTTGTTTAGTATAAACGACATCAGTTACTTTTCCACTGACGAAAATAGACAACGTACTGTAAAACATATATTGCCAGCCAAATAGAATCCCAGCAACAAAAACGATCAATGCATTGAAGTAGATCGAGATAGAACCAATCGACTTTCCTGTTTTTTTACGAATCGTGATACTCACGATATCTAGACCACCCGATGATAGGCCATTTCTCAACGCTAGCCCAATCCCTAGTCCCATCACAGCCCCACCAAACAACGCACAAATGATTGGATCGGTAGATAAGACTGTTTCCGGTAAAATATGGATACAAAGGGAGGTCAAAGTGACTGTGATAAAAGTGAAAATTGTAAACTTCTTCCCGATTTTGAACCACGCCAAGACGAACAAAGGTATATTCAGTAAATACAAAGTGGTTGATACCGGCACCTCGAACCCTATCAGTGATTTTGACAAAGTCGTCAAAATCTGAGCCAGGCCAGTAATACCACTTGAATAAATATGTCCTGGTTGATAAAAGAAATTCAATGCGACAGATGCGATCAACGCATAAACGATTGATACCGAAAGTTTGGTCGTGTAATCATGGTAAGCCCAATTTTCGAATGTTTTTTTCATGGAAAAGCCCCGCTTTATATGTTATGGCTTCATTATAAAGTGTTTTTCAATTAAATCAAGGTTGCCAAAAGAAGCAGATTCGACAAATCCTTTTTGCCTTTTTATCGGCTATTCTTCTATATTGGTTACATCAATATTCAATTCGAACAATTGTAAAGGTGAAACCATACTTGGTGCATCACTCATCACATCGGCTGCTTTTCCGTTTTTAGGAAAGGCAATGACTTCACGAATATTGTCTTCCCCTGCTAATAACATTGCAAAACGATCCAATCCTAATGCAATGCCGCCATGTGGAGGGAATCCGTAATCTAAAGCTGTTAGCAAGAAACCAAATTGTTCTTCCATTTGTTCTTTTGTAAAGCCTAAAGTTTTCAACACTTTTTCTTGAAGTTCCCGAGTATGGATCCGGATAGAACCTCCACCTAGTTCATAACCGTTCAAGACGATATCATAAGCTTCTGCATAGACTTTTGCAGGGTCTTCAGCCAGTAATGGGATATCTTCTGCTTTTGGCATCGTGAATGGATGGTGAGCAGAGACATATCGTCCTTCTTCTTCTGAAAATTCAAATTGAGGCCAATCAGTTACCCATAAGAAATTGAATTTGGATTCATCGATTAGTCCTAATTCTTTTCCTAAACGTGTTCGGATAGCCCCTAATGCAGCAGCGACGATTTCACTTTTATCTGCGCCAAACATCAGCAAGTCACCTGGTTCTGCATCTGTTGCTTTGATGATTGCTTCTGTTGCTTCTCCCATGAATTTAGCAATCGGGCCTTTCAAACCGTCTTCTTCCACTTTCAGCCATGCAAGTCCCTTAGCTCCGAATTGCCCTACATATTGTCCTAACTGATCCATATCTTTTCGTGAGTAGCGATCTGCAGCGCCCTTCGCATTCAATGCTTTCACGACTCCGCCGTTTTCAAGAGCCATTTGGAAGACTTTGAATTCTACTTCTTTGACTGTTTCGCTTAGATCGATCAATTCCATTTCAAAACGTGTATCCGGTTTGTCGCTGCCGTAGCGAGCCATTGCTTCATCATAGGTCATACGGGGAAATGGCAATGCGACTTCGATGCCGCGAACTTCTTTCATTACCTTCGCAATCAATCCCTCTGTGTAGGTTTGGATTTCTTCTGCTGTTAGGAACGTTGTTTCAATATCTACTTGCGTAAATTCAGGCTGACGATCTCCACGTAAATCTTCGTCACGGAAACAACGAACGATTTGATAATAACGGTCGAACCCAGCATTCATCAGCAATTGTTTGAACAGTTGAGGAGATTGCGGCAACGCATAGAAATGTCCAGCATGGACACGTGAAGGAACTAAATAGTCTCTTGCGCCTTCTGGTGTAGATTTTCCTAGGTAAGGTGTTTCAATATCTAGAAAGTCATTATCGTCTAAATAATGACGAATCGCTTTTGTTGTCGCATTTCTCAATTTGATGTTTTTAGTCATTTTGGGACGTCGCAGATCCAAATAACGATATTTCAAACGTATTTCGTCACTGATTGCTTGATCATCTTCAATTTGAAATGGCGGTGTTTTTGCTTGATTCAAAATCACGATTTCACTTGCAATCACTTCAAATTCACCAGTGGCCATTTTAGGATTTACTGCATTTTCACCGCGTCTTCTGACTACCCCAGTTACTTCGATCACGTATTCACTGCGGCATTTATCTGCGATTTCCCATGCTTCTTTGTTGATTTCAGGATTGAAGACGATTTGAACGATTCCTTCGCGATCACGTAGATCGATAAAGATTACTCCCCCAAGGTCTCGTCTTTTTTGTACCCATCCTTTTAATGTAACTGTTTGTTCTAATTGTTGTTCGGAAACTAATCCGCAATAAATCGTTCTTTGTGCCATTTCTTTTTTCCTCCTACTCGAATAAAGTCATTTCATCATAGACTTCATCAAAATGCTCATATATTTCTTCTAATGGAAAACTTTTTTCTTTTCGGCTTGCCATTGCTTTGACATTGATCGTTTGGCTAGCAAGCTCATCTTCACCGATCACCAATACTAATTTGGCATTCGCTTTATCTGCTGTCTTAAATTGTGCTTTTGCTTTACGGTTCATGAAGTCGCGGTCAGCTGAAAAACCGAAGTTTCGAATCGCTTGGACCACTTTCAATGCTTCGATATTTGTTTCGTCTCCGAGTGCGACCACATAAGCATCTAACTCATTAAATGCAGGGATAACTACTTCCTCTGCCTCCATAGTCAAGAGTAATCGCTCGATACCTATTGCAAATCCAAAGCCAGGTGTTGAAGGACCACCCAGTTCTTCCACTAGATTGTCATAACGTCCGCCTGCGCAAATCGTTGCTTGTGCCCCCATTTTCGGTGCGTCACTCATGATTTCAAAAATCGTATGCGTATAGTAATCTAATCCGCGAACCATGTTACTGTCGATTTCATAAGGAACAGCCAATGCATCCAGCATGGAAACAACGGTATCAAAATGTTTTTGAGCAGGTTCGCTTAAATAATCTAAGATAGATGGCGCATCTGCTACAAATTTTTGATCTCGTTTGTCCTTACTATCCAACACACGCAATGGATTTTCGTGAAGACGGCGTTTAGAGTCTTCACTCAACTCTGCTTCAAAAGGTAAAAGATAATCGATTAATGCTTGACGATAGGCTTGACGTGTGTCTTTATCACCCAATGAATTGATGACTAGACGGATTTGCGTGATTCCCAACTGTTTGAAGAAATCGAGTGCCATCACCATGCTCTCCACATCTGTTGCAGGATTCTCTGATCCAAATGCTTCTACTCCGATCTGATGGAATTGACGTAACCGTCCTTTTTGCGGACGTTCGTAGCGAAACATTGGTCCCATATAAAAAGTTTTGAACGGTTTTGCATACTCTGGACCGAATAATTTATGCTCAACAAAAGAACGAACGATTGGCGCTGTACCTTCTGGTCGAAGCGTCACATGACGTTCCCCTTTGTCATAAAAATCATACATCTCTTTTGAAACGATATCCGTCGTATCACCTACACTGCGGGATATCACTTCATAATGTTCAAAAATCGGTGTACGCATTTCATTATACTGATAATCTCTGAACAATAAACGTGCTGTTTCTTCGACAAACTGCCATTTTTCTGATTCGCCTGGCAAAATATCATTTGTTCCTTTTGGTCTTTGGAAACTCATAGTTTTCTCTCCCTTTCTTAGCTATGTAAATAAAAAAATCACCCTTGTTCATCATGAACAAGGGTGAATGAAATTCATACACGGTACCACCTAATTTTGAAAGATTTCTCTTTCCTCTTACGAATAACGCTCGTACGCGGGACGGCTTTTCACTCGTCCATCTCCAGAGTGTCTTTGGGCTAATGAAACTTTGGATCATTTTCAGCCTCGATGATCCTCTCTTGTAAAGTTTCAAAAACTTACTCGCTCTTTCATTGACATTTCGATATTACTTATAACCTACTAAAAACCAATCTCAAAGTCAAGAGTTATCTGACTATTTTCCCTCACAAAAACGTTTTAGTTCAGCTTTTTGTTCTTTTGTTTTAGACTAGAAAAAAAGGAGGAATCAGCTATGGCAGAAATAAGAATCGGACATTCACAAGTCTACGCAGAACAGCTTGGACTAGGAGCAAATGCCGTTGGGGGACACAATCTTTTTGACGGTTTGGAAGACGAAACAGGAAAACAAGTGGTTCGTACAGCTTTGAATAGCGGAATCAATTTGATCGATACCGCCTATGCTTATGGAAACGGCCGTTCTGAAGAACTGATCGGTGAGGTATTGAAGGAAAAAGAATATGATCGTTCACGTATCGTCATTGCTACAAAAGCTGCTCATGTACCAAATAAAGGACGAACATTTGACAATTCACCCGAGTTTCTCAAACAATCGGTGGAAGACGCACTGAAACGTCTGCAAACTGATTACATCGACATTTTTTATATCCACTTTCCGGATAAAAGCACCCCAAAAAATGAAGCAGTTGCTGCATTGCATGAATTGAAAGAAGCAGGAAAAATCCGAGCAGTTGGTGTATCGAACTTCACGTTAGAACAATTGAAAGAAGCGAATACAGATGGATATGTCGATGTAGTAGAAGATAAATACAGTTTGATCCATCGGCAGGCTGAAAAAGAATTATTTCCTTATCTTGAAAAAAACAAAATCAGCTTTGTCCCCTATTTTCCTCTTGCTTCCGGTTTACTGACAGGAAAATATGAACGTGGTCAGGAAAAACAATTCAGCGAAGGAGATCCTCGAAAAAGCAATCCGGATTTTCAAGGAGAACGTTTCAAAGAAATTTTAGCCGCTGTCGACATACTTCGCCCCATTGCTAAAAGATACCAAGCTACCCCTGCGCAACTTGTTCTAGCCTGGTATATGAAGAATCCGAGAGTGTCTGTAGTCATACCCGGAGCTAAACGTCCAGAGCAAGTCTCTGACAATGTCCAATCTTTAGATTTGCATTTATCCAGTGAGGATTATCAAACCATTGATGAAGCATTTCACGGATTTTGAGCAATTGACCTTATCCACTTATAGTAGTATGAAAAAAGGAAGATCAAACATTGCTGATCTTCCTTTTTTCGATAAGTTTATACTAATCTAATTCTTATAAAGTAGCGCTCGGCTGTTTGGATAAGTCGGAAACTGATTGAATGGGATCGTCCAGTCTTGTTCAGGTACAGAGAATTCAAACTTGTTTACTAACTGATCGGAAAACACACGTAGGCTGTGGAGAGTGATCCATTCTCCTGCGCAGCGATGCATTTGTCGAAAATCTCCTCCACCTTGTGCAATCATCTCATATTCTTCTTTATATGAAATATCTTTTGCTTTTCCTAAATATCGTTTGATCATAAAGGAATCTGGTGCTTCAATCGTTCGTTCATCATGATCTGTTCCATATAAATCTAGAATGACCCAACTATCTTCTGGTATACGATAACCATCGACTTCTACTTCTTTCAGAGAAATCGCAGGTAACATCGGAAAGAACGGATAATAGCGTCTCATTTCTTGAATGAACGGATCTTGCAACGTAGAAAAGTCGTTTTTCAATTGTTGGTACAAATCAGGTCTGCTGAAAAGCGCGTGTCCCATCAACGCCGCCCATACAGTCAAAGCAACTGTCGGACGGATGATATTCAATAATTCAACAGCTGCTACTTCCAGAGGCAAAAGCTGTCCGTCTAGATCTGTGGCATTGGCAAATGCATACAATGCCACATTTTCTTTTCCAGCCACAGGATTTTTCCGAGCTTCCTCAATCAAACTTTGCGCCCATTTCTCTGATTTCTTGCGATTTTCGACACCTTTTATGTGATCAATCGGAGAAGTAAACGTTCCGTTGATCATGGAGATTTGATATTCTGCTAATTTTTCGACTTCATCCTTAGAAAGCAAAGATAAATTGATACCTGCCCACTCACAAATCGATGTAAAGAAAACCATCTTGCTTAAATCAAATAATTCAAATTGACCATGCTGTGTTTCAAGTGCTTGCGTCAGATTCTTATCTAAGATACGATGATAATCTTCCATTCTTTCGGGGGTCATCAGATCCATAAAAATATTTTTCCGATGATGATGGGCAGCTCCATCCAAAGTCTGTACTCCACCTTGACCAAAAAGTGTCTTCAACACTAATTTTGGCATAGCACCTTTTCGTTTGAAATTTCTTGGGTCATAAAATATTTTTGCCGCTGACGATCCGTAGATCACAATAGCTTCTTTATTGAAAATCTTTGCTTTGACAACGGGAGCGTCTGCTTCATGACGTAACTCCTCCAACATGTTGTATCCCTTTTGATACAATCTTTTTAGATCCGTGATTTTGACATCTACTACTGGTACTTCTTTCATCTTCAGCAACCTCCTAAAAATAACTTGTATAATTTAAGCTTAACTTTTTTTCTGACTGCTGACAAAAGAAGCGCTTTTTGTAGACGAGAAAAAAGTCGCTTAAGTTAGCGTTTTTCAGTCTAACTTAAACGACTTGATTTATATTTCTTATTGATGAAAACCAACTGACTTTATTTGTTTTTAGAATCAATAATA
Organism: Enterococcus lactis; assembly: GCF_015751045.1. GTDB lineage: Bacteria > Bacillota > Bacilli > Lactobacillales > Enterococcaceae > Enterococcus_B > Enterococcus_B lactis. The sequence continues at coordinate 28,802 of NZ_BNJW01000012.1, read as the reverse complement.
ATCGTTACAGGTCCATCATTGACGAGAGAAATCGACATATCTGCTCCGAATTGTCCGGTAGCGACTGTGATGCCGCGACTTCTGATTCCTTCATTGAACGATTCGTATAAAGGAATAGCTATTTCTGGTCGTGCGGCTTCCACAAAACTTGGTCGATTTCCTTTTTTCGTATCCGCAAATAGTGTGAATTGAGAGACACTTAAAATTTGTCCTCCTACGTCTTCTACACTAATATTCATTTTTCCTTGATCATCTTCAAAAATACGCATTTGTGCGATTTTTTTTACTAGATATTCCACATCTTTTGGCGTATCTGTTTCATGGATACCTAATAAAACGAGTAGGCCACAGCCAATTTTTCCAATCTCTTGCTGATCAACTGACACTGCCGCTTGACTCACCCGTTGAATGACTGCTCTCATATCTGGCCCTCCTATCCATTCGTCCGGCGTACACTGTAGACATCAGGTACTGCTTTGATTTTATCCACGATACTTTTTAGGTGGGACAAATTCTGGATACCAACCGTCAAATGGATTGTCGCCATTTTATCTTTATTCGTCCGAGCTTCGACGCTGTTGAGATTTTTCGTCAGCGCATTGACTGTTTGAAGTACATCATTCAATAAGCCTGAACGGTTATAGCCGTAGATTTCCAAGTCTGCATCATACTCTTTTCGTGTATTCGATGTATCTTCCCATTCGACTTCAATCAAACGTTCTGCTACATTTGGTTTATCAGGCTGAACATTCGGACAATCTCGACGATGGATGGATATCCCTCTGCCTTTAGTGATGTAGCCAACGATATCATCACCAGGAATCGGATTACAGCATCGGCTGATACGAATCAGTAAGTTTTCTACCCCTTGAATGACAACGCCACCTTCATGACGTACTTTCATTTTCTCAGGTTCTTTTTTCGGCTGATTCATGATTTCTTCTGCTTCTTGCTTTTGCTGCTCGATTTTTTGTTCTTTCCGTTCTTTTTCTGTCAGACGATTGGCCATCGTCAAAGGACTGACTTCCCCGTATCCTACAGCTGCATATAAATCATCTTCTGATTGATAGTTAAAACGATCAAGTGCTTCTTGAAGTTTGTTTTTTGTCAAAATATCTTTAGGTGTAAACCCTAAATCTGTAATACACTTGACCACAGACTCGTGACCTTTGATCACATTTTCTTCCCGATCTTGTGCTTTGAAGAAACGCTTGATCTTATTTCTTGCTTTGCTAGTTGCCACCAATTTCAACCAGTCACGACTTGGACCAAATGAATTTGGAGAAGTCATGATTTCTATGATATCCCCGTTTTTTAATTTGTAATCAAGTTGCACCATTTTGCCATTTACTTTTGCACCAGTGGTTTTATTACCGATATCTGTATGGATACTGTATGCAAAGTCCAGTGGTCCAGATCCTTTTGGCAGCTCAGTAACGTCTCCTTTGGGCGTGAAGACATAGACTTTATCACTAAAGATATCTCCTTTTACACCTTCCATAAATTCAGAGGCATCATAGCTTTCATCTTGGAGTTCAAGTATCTCATGGAACCAGCTTAATTGTTTCGTCATACCATCTGGTTCTACTTTTTCATTTTTTCCTTCTTTATACGCCCAGTGCGCAGCCACCCCAAATTCAGCAATTTCATGCATTTCCTGTGTACGGATTTGGATTTCTACTGGATTTCCTGCCGGACCAATCACTGTAGTATGCAAAGATTGGTACATATTAGCTTTTGGCATGGCAATATAGTCCTTGAATCTGCCAGGCATTGGTTTCCATTTTGTGTGGATCGCACCTAATACAGCATAACAATCCTTGATTGAGTCTACGATTACTCGAATAGCTAGCAAGTCATAGATTTCGTTGAACTGCTTTTTCTGGTCTTTCATTTTACGATAGATCGAATAAATATGTTTTGGCCGTCCATAGATCTCTGCAAAAATCCCCAGCTCTTCTGTTGCTACTCGAATATCCTCAACAGTACCATTCACGTATTTTTCACGTTCTTCTCGCTTCGTCTGCATCAAATGAACGATACGGTAATACTGTTTTGGATTAAGATAACGAAGTGCTGTATCTTCTAATTCCCATTTGATTCGGCTGATACCTAAACGATGTGCAAGAGGTGCATAGATTTCTAAAGTTTCTTGAGCAATCCTTCTTTGCTTATCTTCCCGCAGATGTTTCAACGTACGCATGTTATGTAGTCTATCAGCTAATTTGACCATGATAACGCGTAAATCTTGAGCCATTGCCAGCAGCATCTTTCGATGGTTTTCTGCTAGCTGCTCTTCGTGGGATTTGTATTTTATTTTCCCTAATTTGGTTACTCCGTCTACTAACATAGCGACATCATCGCCAAATTCTTCTCTCAGATCTTCTAAGGTGACTTCTGTATCTTCAACAACATCATGCAAGAAGCCAGTAGCCACTGTATGGGGGTCCATTTTTAAATCTGCTAATATACCTGCGACTTGGATAGGATGGATAATGTAGGGTTCTCCTGATTTTCTAAACTGTCCGTCATGTGCAGCAGTCGCATATTCGCATGCTTTCTCAACAAATGCTACATGTTCGGGCCCCATATATTGACTAACGAGCTTTATGACACCGGGACCCGTTAAAATTTCTTCTTTTGGCACAGGAATCGATCCCCCTTTCTTTTTCGGTAAAACAGGAATCGGGACAAATATCTGTTTGATAGTTGCCCCAAAATCCGTGAAGTTATACATTTTTTTACGGAAATGTTCGCTTTTAAAAAGCTTTTTCAAACAATTTTTCGTATTCATTGTACAAATAATTGTTTCTATTATACAAATTGTTCCCTATTTTTTCAATTCTTTCCGTCGATACTCTTTTATTGTTGAAAAACGTTAGCTATGAGAGGGATCCATTAACTCCCATTGATAGCTAGCAGCACTTAATAAATAAAGAGGCGCTGTTTCTGTACGAAGGATTCTTGGTCCTAATCCACATAGTATCCCTTTGTGTTCTACGAAATAATCGATTTCCTCGTGGGATAAGCCGCCTTCTGGTCCAAAGACAGCTAAGATTCGACTGCCCGGTTTTGTTTCACTAAGAATTTTGGCTACATTTGATTTTTCGCCTTGCTTTGCTGATTCCTCATAAGCAACCAAGACCATGTCATAATCATCTAGCCGTTCAAATAAGTCACGTTTCGTTTCCAGTAACTCTACTGAGGGCACGATTTGCCGATGGGATTGTTCTGCTGCCTCTTGGGCAATCTTTTCAAGCCTTTGTTGTCGCTTCATGCGTTTCTTTGCATCCCATTTAACCACAGAGGCTGATGCCGGAAACCCAAGAAAAGCTTGTGCGCCTAATTCAGTGGATTTCTGAATAATCCAATCCAACTTTTCTCCTTTAGGATAGCCGCTCGCTATGGTTATCGAACTTGGCAATTCCTTTTGGTTTTCTTCTTTTTTAATTTCTTTCAGATAAACAGCATCTTCGGTGATTTTTGTGATTTCTGCAACAACGGCTATCTGATCATTGAATGCCAAAAAAACTTCATCTTTCGGTTCCATTCTCATAACCCGTACAATGTGATGATAGGTTTCCCCTTTTAAAATAAAATGGTCTTTTGGTTCATACGATTCTTTCAAAAAATATCGCTGCATCTATTCCACCTCTGGTTTTTTCAAAATAATTGCATACCAGTCTTTTTGTTGGAAAATTTGGTCCACGATGAATCCTTGTTCTATCATAGCATCTAGAACCATTTGCTTCTTCTCTTCAATGATTCCTGAAACGATCAATGTCCCTGTTTGTTTTAGTAAACGCCAAGCATCCGGGATCATCAATAAGATGATATCTGCTAAAATGTTCGCAACGATTACATCACTTTCAATCTCGATTCCTTTCAAAAGATCATTAGCTGATACGTGGACATCTTTGGCTATTTCATTCATATCCATATTTTCTTTCGCTGAACGAACGGCTACTTCGTCTAAATCAAAGGCATAGACATCTTTCGCACCAAGATATTTTGCTGCAATACTTAGTACACCCGAACCAGTTCCAACATCTAGCAATGTTTCGCCACCACGCAATACTGTTTCTAGTGCTGTCAATGTCAAAGAAGTCGTCGGATGGGTGCCTGTTCCAAACGCCATACCTGGATCTAATGTAATGATTTTTTCTAGAGGATCTTCTGTCTGATAGTTTTCCCAGCTTGGCGCAACCGTCAGCATTCGCGTAATACGCACCGGATGATAATATTTCTTCCATGCTGTTGCCCAATTGCTTTCCTCTACTTCGCTAACAGTTACTTTGTTTTTTCCAATCGCTAGACCAAACTCAGGCAATTGCGTGATACGATCTTTGATAAAAGGCAAGATTTCCGGTAAAAAAGTCGTTTCTGGAAAATAAGCCATGACTAGCGCGCCTTCTTTCAACGATGTAAAATCATTTTTATCTAAAATTTCACCATATTGATCCGATTGAAAATGTTCAACATCTAAAGAGTCTTCAATCGCAACACCACTCGCTCCTGCCTCCATCAAAATATTAGCGACCGCTTCGACTGCTTCACTTTCGGTTTCTACTCTTACTTCATTCCATTTCATGTCTGTCACTCCTTAATAACTTGGGTACGGTAAATAAGTCTCTGTTTCATTTTGCTGTTTTGCTTCTACTAACTCTGCTAGTTTCTGATTATCCCAATGGAGTTCGAATACAGCTTCGTCATCATCTTCATCTAAAAAATCAAGCAAATCACTTTGCCCTTGTGCTAATACTTCATTCAAATATTCCACTAAAGAATCAGCTACTGATTTTGCCAACCCTTTTTTTCCTTCATAGGGGATTGCTGCTAGATAATTTTGTTCATCAAAAACAGATTTCTGAGGATTAAAAAGGAGTACGCTATCTTCAAATTCGATAATTGGTTCTTGCGAAACAATCCCTTCTGCATCATCAATCTCAAATTGTGCTTTATTTTCCGCAAACAAACGAACAACGATTTCGATCGTATGATTTTTTGTATCCCAATCTAAAGCCACATCATAGTCCGTCACTTGTTTTTCGATTATTTCATCTAAGTATGTTAATAGATCCTTCTTTTTCATTTTCTTTCCTCCAACCCCAATCTTCCTCGATTTGGTTTTTTCTTTGTAAAGAGATATATGGATTGCCAGACACAACAAAACGCAACGGCTTTTCTGTCCATTCCCCTTTGTTCGGGATACCGATCCTAGGCAAAGCATCGATTTTTTTTGGTATCTTCTTTTTCTCAAAAACTAAACGTAATGAACTATCTGCTATAGACTGACCGTAGAGTTCTTGAGGAATTGCTAATGCTTCCACTAATTTTCCAGGACCGTTGCTGATATCTGGACCAGTTTTTCCACCACGATTTTTACTCATTTGTTCAATCATTGCAGCTGGTTCGATTGCACGTATCATTACTCCTTGAGGAATCCCTTCTGGCTGAGTGATGATGTTCAAAATCCGATGAGTATGCATCGTGTAAAGGTAGATCGTACCTGGTTTTTCATACATTGCCCGCACACGTGGTGTTCTTCTTAAACCATAGCTATGGGCGGCCTCGTCTTCTGGACCTAGGTATGCTTCCGCGTCTACAATATATCCAGCTAATCTTCCTTCTGGTGTGTCATGCTCCAAATACATCCCCAATAAATCCCGCGCTACTTCCGGCGTCGTTTTATTCCAAAAAAATTCATCTATCTTTTGTTTATCCGTCATTTTTCTCACCTACTTTATCATACACAATATTAGTTGGATAAGCTATGAAAACAAAACAACAGAAGGCTGTTCTTTCTAGCTATATTACTAAATATGTTATAATTAAGGAACGTAAAAACAAGAAGGAGGAAAATCCTATGCAACAGCCATTGGCTTATCGCATGCGACCTCGAACGATCGATGAAGTCGTTGGTCAGCAGCATCTAGTCGGTGAAGGAAAAATCATACGCCGCATGGTCGATGCTCGCATGCTCTCTTCCATGATTTTATATGGGCCTCCTGGTACTGGAAAAACGAGTATCGCAAGTGCGATTGCCGGTTCTACTAATTATGCATTTCGCATGCTGAACGCTGCTACAGATTCAAAAAAAGATCTGCAGGTTGTAGCGGAAGAAGCTAAAATGAGTGGTACTGTGATCCTCTTATTGGATGAAGTACACCGATTAGATAAAACAAAACAGGATTTTCTGCTTCCTCATTTAGAAAGTGGCCGAATCATCTTGATCGGAGCGACTACTGAAAATCCTTATATTACTATCAATCCAGCGATCCGCAGCCGCACACAGATTTTTGAAGTCAAGCCATTAACAGAGCAAGACATCCAGTTGGCAGTGGAACATGCCTTAAAGGATAAGGAACGCGGTCTTGGTCAACAAGCAATTCAGTTAGATGAAGAGGCTCTTCTTCACCTTTCGCGTGCAACGAATGGCGATTTGCGTAGTGCATTGAATGGATTGGAACTGGCTGCACGATCGACTCCTCCAGATAAAGAAGGAAAGATTCATCTTACTCTGTCGATTATCGAAGAATGTGTCCAAAGAAAAGCTCTTACCCATGACAAAAATGGAGATGCTCATTATGACGTTATTTCAGCGTTTCAAAAATCGATTCGCGGAAGTGATGTGGATGCTGCCCTTCATTATCTCGCCCGTCTAGTTGAAGCAGGTGATCTGGCAAGTATTTGTCGTCGCCTGATGGTTATCGGTTATGAAGATATAGGTTTAGGCAATCCTGCTGCTGCTGCGCGTACAGTAAACGCTGTATTAGCTGCTGAACGATTAGGGTTACCTGAGGCACGTATCCCGCTAGCAGATGTCGTCGTTGATCTTTGCTTGTCGCCCAAATCCAATTCTGCCTATATGGCATTAGATGCAGCACTTGCTGATATTCGAGAGGGCAAAGCTGGAGATGTTCCCGACCACTTGAGAGATAGCCATTACAAAGGTGCGAAATCCCTCAACCGCGGTGTGGGTTATCAGTATCCTCATCATTTCGATCATGCTTGGGTCGATCAGCAATATTTACCAGATAGGCTAAAAAATGCTCAATATTACCAGCCAAAGGATACAGGAAAATATGAACAGGCGCTAGGTCAACAGTATTACCGCATAAAAGAGTGGAAAAAACATCCCCCAAAAAATTAAACAAGAAAACGGTTCTATTTCTGCGAGCTCTCTCATTGCTCTTTTTAAATTCATATGCTACTATAGAGATGGGAAATCTGTGATGTTCGAATTGTCCTCTTTGTGTGTTGACCGAACATTTTTATTGATATCTTGGGACCCGTCTTGTGTCACTGCTGGTAACATGCCTTATCATTTGGTAGTTCGAAGCTACGACCATGGGACCCACCTGCTTGAATTCGCGGGATCAATACTACAGGACAAATAACGGCATTAACGGAGATTACCATCTTTTAAAGAATAAAGCAATTTGCTCTTGGCAAATTGCTTTTTCTATTTGTTGCTTATTTTGGAGGATTTGTTCATGATTAGGATTTTGATGATTATCGCCACTTTACTATTATTATTCGTTAGCTATTATTTATTTAATAAACAGGATATCTTTTTTGTATTGATCAAGAAAAATGACAAAAATCAAGGATTCCTACAATTTTATGGAGCTGCGTATGCTGTTTTAGGCGTTATGGGTATTTTAGCCGCTTTTTTCAATCAACGCTTCATCGCTTTGATCTTTTTATTGATCGTGATTCTCGTTTCTGCCACCTTCAGTATCCGCTTTGCAAAAAAAATTGCTGAACCAAAGCAGTAAATAATTCTCTTTTTCCACAAAGTGTTCTACAATAAAAGAGTACAACACGATTGACTTGAGGAGTGAATGCTTATGTTACAACAATACAAAAAAATCATGGTTGCCGTGGATGGTTCTGATGAAGCTGAATTAGCTTTTAAAAAGGCGGTCAATGTAGCTATCCGAAATAACGGAGAACTTCTATTAGCACATGTCATTGACACACGTTCTTTCCAAACCGTTTCATCATTTGATGGAATGTTGGCAGAACAAGCTACTGAAATGGCAAAGCAAACATTGGCAGATTATGAAAGCAATGCGAAAAAAGCTGGCTTGAATAATGTAACCTCTGTCGTAGAATATGGCTCACCAAAACAACTGATTGCGAAAGAAATCCCAGAAGATAATCAAGTAGACTTGATTATGTTAGGAGCTACAGGATTGAATGCTGTAGAACGTTTATTTATTGGTTCTGTTTCTGAATATGTTATTAGAAACGCGGCTTGCGATGTGCTTGTTGTTCGAACTGATTTAGAAAACCAATTGCCTCCTAAAAAAGACTAATTGATGAAAAGCTGTGTTTCAGAGGGGATCTCAAAAGTAAAACTTTTGAAGATCACTTGTCTGGACACAGCTTTTTTTGTTCTTCAAAAAATAAATTCGCTTATTGAGCGTCTTTCCTCTCACGATTCAAAGAATACTTGGATTCACTCACTTCTTTATATTCAGATCCTTCTGTGTAAAAAATAAATAAGCATGTCCTCTTAGAAAACGGATATAAAATTATCCATTTTCTAAAGAGAACACGCGTGTATTTTTAGCCGCGCAAACGCTCCACGTCACGGGCAATCATTAGTTCTTCATCTGTTGGAATCACTAATACTCTTACTTTTGATTCTTTTGTAGAGATATCTACTTCTTCACCATGCAATTCATTCAACGCTGGATCGATTTCACAGCCAAACCAAGACATACCTTTAATGATTTCATTGCGTACATGTCCGTCATTTTCGCCGATACCAGCAGTAAAGACGATTGCATCGACACCATTCATCGTTGTCACGTATCCGCCGATATATTTTCGGATGCGATCCACGAAGATATCATAAGCTAAACGAATGTGTTCTTTTTCATAGTTTTTTTCAAGATCACGCATATCGCTAGACAATCCTGTTAGGCCTAGCAAACCAGATTTTTTATTCAAAACATTGATCATTTCATCAATATCAATCTCTAATTTTTCCATTAAGTATGGAAGAACAGCTGGATCGATATCGCCTGAACGCGTACCCATTGTCACACCAGCTAATGGCGTGAATCCCATAGAAGTATCCATGGATTTACCACCATTTACAGCTGTGATTGATACTCCGTTTCCTAAGTGGCAAGTAATGATTTTTAGCTCTTCAATCGGTTTGTTCAATAATTTTGCTGCACGTTCCGATACATAACGATGGCTTGTGCCATGGAAGCCATATTTTCTTACTTTGAAATCTTCGTAATAAGACACTGGCAAGCTGTATAAATAATTTTGCTTTGGCATTGTTGAGTGAAAAGATGTATCGAATACAGCTACGCTCAAAATGTCAGGTAAAATCTTTTTAAAGGCTTTGATTCCCATCAGGTTAGCAGGATTATGCAAAGGAGCAAATTCTGCTAATTCAGCAATGCGGTCCATTACTCCCTCATCGATCACTACTGAATCCCCATAAGTTTCTCCTCCGTGAACAACGCGGTGCCCTACACCGGTGATTTCATCATAAGAACTTAAAATTTGCAGTTCAATCAACTGATCTAACAGCATTTTTACTGCTACTTCGTGGTTTTCGATATCCATGATTTGTTCGAATTTTTGACTATCGCCGTACTTGATCGTAAAAATAGAATCTTGTAAACCGATACGTTCGACGATCCCTTTCGCAACTACGGTTTCTTCTGGCATTTGATATAATTGCCACTTCAAACTTGAACTCCCAGCATTGATTGCAATTGTTTTAGACATATGACTCTCCTTCTCGTTGAATGATTACAGAGCAGATGATTTCCAGTTTTTAAACTCGTTGAAAAATTCCGTCACCTTCTCTGGTTCTTTTAGTGAAGCAAGTTTCACAAGCAGTACTTCTTTTACTTGTTTTGCTTGTGGTCCTTTTTTCTGTAAGATCAAAATACTTTTTTGTGATTGTTTGTTGCGGAACAACTCATCTGGCAATTGAATCATTCCTTGAAGATAGCCTTCTTCTTTAAACCATTTTTTGATTTCTTCGCTTTGATCCGTTTCTAAAAAACCGCTTGGCATCAAAAACAAACCAAAACCATCCGGCTTCACGTATTTCATTGATTGCTCCAGCAATAAATGATGTGCATAACTGTGGCCTTCTTCGGTACTTGTTAAAAATTCTTTTGCTTTTTCGTCATTCGGATAATAACCGATCGGCAAATCGCTGATTGCAAAATCGACAGGATCGATTAATAAATCCTGCAACCCGTCTTGATGGAAGTATTGAACATTTGCTTGTGTCAAATCACTTGTAGAAGCTGCCACAGCCAACAATGTATCATCAATATCCACACCAAATCCTTCTGTTTGATACCCCGCATTCGATAGGTTTAAAAGAACTGTTAATAACAAGTTGCCCATTCCTGCCGCAATATCCAGAATCTTAACTGGTTCCTTTTTATTTGTGTATAGTTGTTCAATAAGAAAAACAAATAAAAAACCGATACTATCAGGAGTGAGTTGATGGTTCGCCTGCAGATGTTCTGTCTGGTTGCCCTTCAATAAAAGCAGTTGAGACAATCTGCGCCATTCTTCTGGCTCGAAAGAAAGTTTTTTCAACTCTTCATAAAGAGCTGTGATCCGTTGTGCTGTCTCTTTTGCCGGCACTCCATCCACCACACGTACTTGATAATCATCTATTAGATTTTCTGCATTTTCGACATAGGCTTCTAAAAAGGAAGTTCCCAATGCATTCTGTAAAAGCTGAATAGCTTCCAGGTTCTGATTGAACCCTTGTTCCATTTTTTCTGGTAACATGGTGCACCTCATTTCTAGATATATTATAACAATTTTTTCACCTGTTTAATTCTATCGAACAATTGACAAAATTTCAATCGTTTTCACTGTTTTTTATTTGTGAAACGGCAAACATTTTTTTATTAAAAACAGTGTTATAACAGAAAAGAGGGCGTTTTCACGAACAATTCCTCATTCTGTACCAGTATCTGTATCATTTTTTACTTCTTCTATGAATCGAAAGATAAACGGCGAGACTTCTACCTCCAAGAATAGAGACTGTTGTACCCATTGATATGTTACAGATCCAGTTGTGTAGTAAAAAATCCCTTCCGACTTCTCAACAAGTATAGACTGTTCCGATAGAGCCATCTGTTTCATTATTTTTGCTATATAATAATTTTTTATTCGTATATTCAGATCTATTGACAAACGATAGCTTTCTAATGCTGCCGTTAATAAAAACGTACATAAAAGAAATAAAAGCAACACAGAAAATAAAATAGAGCCCTTACAACATTTTCTATTGATCGTTTTTTGTCCATATGGCATATCCATCTTCTCCATTTTCAAAGTGTACATAAAAAGAAATTGTGTGTTCTTTTTCCAATAATTGAAGCTCAGTGATGCTTGTTAACATAGGTTGATGCCCGCCGGAAGTTCTTCTTTTACGTATCATCGTCTGATATCTTTCGATGATGTACTGTTTATCCTCTACAGTGTAATGCAATTGCTGATTTTTCACGGAAACATTGTGACTGCTGTTAAGTTCCTCTTCTAATTGTGCTAAAAATATCAGCCACTCTTTTTGATCTTTACGCTGCAGAAAGTCACTTACTTGGATGGTTTGCTGGATCAAAAGATTGAATGACAGCAATATACTGCTTACTATCATTAGTCCGATTAGACATTCAATCAGCGTAAATGCCGGGATTTCTTGTTTTTTCAATATTGATTGCTTCTTTCTCCATATTGACAAGCACTTTTTCGATTACTCCATTATTTTCGACAATTTGGATATCGTACATAATCATTTCTTCACTTCGCTCTGGTCTTTTGTGATATATCCGCTGTGTCTTGGTATCTTCGTAAACCATTCGAATAAGTAGCATTTCCTCCCCGCTGTTCTTTTCTGCCTGAAGTAAAAAAAGCTGACCAAAACTCACTAAGTACACACAGACGGAAGCAATCATCAGCGCTGTAAGGGACTCTAATAAAATAAACCCTTTTCTATTCAATTCTTTTTGTATAGCGTCCACTCCCCATCTGGAATTGATACGTAATCGTTTGCCCTTTTTCTTCCCAATAAAATTGATACGCTTTTAGTGAACTTTCATTTCCAGTTCCAGCCGCAAAAGTGATGGAAGCATGGCGTTTCAAGGTAATCTCATCAGGAATATCTAATACTTTCCAGCTCGCTTCATCGGGTTGCGACATACGAAAAATGATCTGATTTTCGTCATTGTTCCAATAAAAACCTGTTTGGATTTGGTTCACAATAGCGATTTTTTGAGTGGTATAGATTCGTTTTTCAAACTGGCTGAAAAATTGATAGACTGCCAATTCATTCTTCCATGCAGAAAATGCGAGAACTGGAAAAGAAAGGATTGTTGTAAGCAATAAAATCAGTAAGAGTGACTCAAACAACGTATATCCTGATGCTAATGTTTTACCTTCAAGGTCGCTGGTAGATGTCTGCATGTTCTCGTTTGATATAGCCTTCATTCAATAATTCCTCCACGGTAGGGATTCTTCCATTGTTTTGAAGCGCGTAGAGCTCTTTTTGTGTGTCTACCAACTGAATGATTGCTTCACGACTTTCTTGGTCTACATGATTCCTATAACGTGACAAATTAGGAACGAACAACAATACTAGTACACTGATGATCAGTAAAACGATCAGCATTTCGATTAATGTAAAACCGCTATAATAAGGTGTTCTTTTCTTTTTCATGGCAAGACCTCCTCGATACTTCCATAAACAGGTAATAAAACAGCAGCATATACCAGTAAAATCAAAACCGCTACGCCCAAAAAAATAATTGGCTGAATAAAATGCAGCCAGTGCTGAAGTCGTTTGAAAAGCTGTTTTCTTGTCCATTCGCTGTAAAATATCAGTTCTTTCCCTAAATTTCCTTTTGCCTCTCCCTGCAAAATAATCTTGCTGAATTCTTCAGATAGAAAACGGTAATTCTGGAACTGATCAGCTAATGGTATACCTGCCTCCAATCCTTGTATCATCTTGGAAGCAAGGTGTTGAATCAGACTTTCTTGTTTCGTCTCCTTCAAGCAAACGATGATTTGCCTTAATTCGAAGCCTTCATGAAAAAGTTTGCCAATCTCTAGCGACAAATAAGCAGATTGATACAAGGAATATATCGGCCCAATCACCAATTGTCTGCTGATCCATTCACTCCGATCAATAGGAGACAATTTCATCAGCCGATACCTTACTAGAAAAGTCAATAAAGCAACCACGAGGATAAATAGTAGAACGTACCAGTGAAAGACTTGTATCAGCTGAATCCCCCAATGCTCTTCCATAACCATCCCTGAACCAATAAGCTGAGGTAAAACGAGCAAACGCATACTAAATAAGATACCTAGCAAAAAGGTGAGCAATAGCATCGGATAGGCAAGCAGCTTTTTCAAATCATTGCGAAATCCTTCGACCAGACGAAACTGTTTGGCAATTTCCAACAAAGTTGCCGGCAGATTCCCGTGAAGTTCAGCTAATTCGATCTGTACCAGTTGTTCTGCTCCATACCCTGTTTGCGAAAGTACTTCACTAAACGGTTGTCCTTCCTTTAGCTGATGTTGGATGTTTGCCAAAATAGCAGGCTGGAACGAACGGATCGTGAGTAATAAATAAAGGGATTCTTGCAAACTAAAACCAGTTAAAAGCAGTTCTCCCATGGTTTGTGCAAACTGGTTTTGCTGGCTTCTTGTCAGTCCTTTAGAATAGTTCTGACTGCCAAGTTTTTTTCTGAGCTTCTTCATAGCTTTCCTCCCATGATTTTTTTACTGGTTCTTCCTCCATAAATTGATAACTCCACAAGACAGAAGGATGGTGATCGGCATCTTCCAAAAGTTCTTGATAAATGACTCCAGCTAGACATTCAGATAGCTCTTCTTTTTTCTTTGTTAGTTCATGGATTCTGATCAATGTACCTTCAAGATTGCGTGCATGTACGGTTGCGAATACCCGATGTCCCGTTAGTGCAGCTCTTACCGCAGCATGTGCAGTTGATTCATCTCTTATTTCGCCAATGATCAACAAATCAGGGCGATGCCGTAATGCGAGCTTCAAAAGTGTGTCATAAGTCTGTGCTATTTTGGGATTGATCTGCAATTGCAGAAAGAATGGTTCTTCGATCTCTACAGGATCTTCAATCGTGATTACTTGCCGTTTTTCTTTCAAAGCTAACCGATACATCAATGACGTCTTGCCTGACCCGACTGGTCCGCTGAATAGATATAATCCACGTCTAAAGGTTTTCTGCAAAATAGTTTCAAAATCTAGAGAATTAAAGCAACGATGAGGTGTTTCAGAAATACCGTATAATAGCCGAATCACTAAGCTTTCTCGTTGAAGGTAATCTCCTACAGAAGACAGTCGTAACCGAACCTTCTGTTTTTCTAAAGAATAGGTCAATGCACCTAATTGAGCTTTTCTTTTTTCTCCGATATCCATTTGTCCCAAATACTTAAATCTTGAAATCAATTGCTGGCCATCTGCCGAAGATACTTCCTTCCAGAATGTTCGTTTTTTTCCATAGCGAAAATAGATGTAAAATACTTCTGAAGCTGGCAAGACATATACGTCTTGGGCATGTTTGGCGAAACTTTCACTTATCATTTGATCGGATAATCGTTTTATTTCCATTATTCTCCCCTCCACAAAAAACATACGTCTTTTTGAACTTTTTGTTTCAAATAAAATGAATTTATTAAAAAACATTGGCAAAAAACGAATTTATGTTATACTTATAAAAATTTATCTTGGGAGGCATTCCATTGGAATCAACATTAAAGAAATACATCGAAGTAGCAAGTAAAAAAAAGCCCGCTGATCTAGTGATCAAACAGGCTAAGATCGTCAATGTCTTTACGAAAGAGATCATGGAAAAAGATGTAGCGATTTACGAAGGAATGATCGTAGGGATTGGTGAATACGAAGGAAAAAGCGTACATAATGCTAAGGGGCAATATCTAGTACCAGGATTCATTGATGGCCATGTGCATATTGAAAGTTCACTTTTATCACCAAGTGAATTTTCAAAAGTATCCTTGCTTCATGGAGTCACTACTGTAGTAACAGACCCCCACGAAATAGGAAACATCGCTGGGAGTACTGGTCTTCAATTTATGATAGAAGACGCAAGACAAACGCTTATGAATATTTTCTTTATGCTCCCTTCTTGTGTACCTGTCACCCCATTTGAGACAAATGGTGCAAATCTAAATGCCAAAAATCTGGCACCTTTTTTACAAAATCCCGAAGTTTTAGGTTTAGCTGAAGTCATGAACTATCAAGCAGTAGCAAATAATGAAGCAGATATCCTAGAAAAGATCCAGTTGATGCACCAGCATAAGAAAAAGATTGACGGACATGCAGCTGGTATCGGCATGGAAGAATTAAATGTTTATCCCGCAGCAGGTATTCGGACGGATCATGAAGCTACAACTGCAAAAGAGGCTAAAGAACGTTTGGATCTTGGTATGTATTTAATGGTTCGAGAAGGGACCGTTGCAAAAGATCTGGCCTCGCTACTACCGGCGATCACGCCTGATAATTCAAGAAGATGCTTCTTTGTCACCGATGATAAACTCATCAATGATTTAGTTAAAGAAGGATCGATTGACCATATCGTCCGTCAAGCTATTTCAATGGGAATTGATCCGTTACAGGCAATCCAGATGGCAACATTGAATGCAGCAGAATGTTTTGATTTGAAAACACTAGGTGCGATTGCTCCTGGGTATCAAGCTGATTTCTTCTTAACAGACGATCTTACCAAGCTGCCAATTCATGAAGTTTTCTATAAGGGAACATTGGTCGTCCAATCTGGTCAACTCGAAGACCATTTATTTGCTGATCATTCAAATCCATATACATGCTGTCTACCAAACCTAAATGCTCAACCATTGCATCCTCGTTCGTTAGAGCTGCTTCTCCCTTCTTCACAAGCCCATGTGATCGAAATTATCCCGAATAGTCTCGTCACGAACGATTTGGTAGAAAAAGTGGACCGACAAGGCGAACGATTCATTCCTTCAATCGAAAAAGACCAATTAAAGATTGCGGTGATCGAGCGTCACCATCAAACCGGAAATATTGGGTTAGGCATCGTAAAAGGATTTCAGCTGAAACAAGGGGCGATAGCGACAACGATTGCTCATGACTCTCATAATCTAGTTGTCGTGGGAACAAATGATGAGGATATGCTGTATGCTGCTAATCTTTTGATTCAAAAAGGTGGCGGGATGACTGTTGTCAACAAACAGAAGGAAATAGCTTGTCTTCCTCTACCGATAGGCGGCATCATGACACAGGAACCTTTTTCGCTCGTCAATGAACAGCTGAATGAATTAATAGCTGAAACACATCAACTAGGGGCAGCTAAAACCTTTGATCCTTTTTTGACACTTTCTTTCTTAACCTTATCTGTCATACCCGAATTGAAGATCACCGACAAAGGATTATTTTCATTCTCTCGATTCCAATTGATTCCACCTTGTTGAAAACCGAGGAAATAGGTATATCTTAAATCAAAAAAGTCCCAGAAAATGCACATGACAGATGTAATGTGTTTTCTGGGATTTGATTTATATTTTTATGAAAGTAAAAAGTTCATTCACAGACTTTTCTTTTTGGTCTTATCTTGAAATCGAGCTTCTACTCGATAAATACGTTGACCTTTCGAAGAAAATTTTTCTTCATACTCCGTCATAATATTGCCTTCAAATTGACTTTGATGCAAATCCAACCATACCTGTTTGAGGATCATGCCATATTGAGAAAAACTTGCCAGCGAATACTCAAACAATCCTTGATTATCTGTTTTGAAGTGGATTTCTCCATTTGGGCGGAGGATCTGTTCATCTACAGCAAGAAAAGTTTTGTATGTCAAGCGCCGTTTTTCATGTCGTTTTTTCGGCCATGGATCAGAAAAATTCAGATAGATCTGATCTACTTCGCTGTCAGCGAAATATTCTGTCAATGCTGATCCATCCACATGCAGAAGCTTCAGGTTAGGAAGCGGTTGTTCGATCAACTTGTCTAATGCTATAGAAACAACACTTACTTGCATTTCTACTCCAATATAATTGATTTCAGGATGGGCTTTTGCCATTCCAGTAATGAACTGGCCTTTCCCCATTCCAATCTCAATGTGGATTGGATGATCGTTTCCAAACAATTCATTCCATTTTCCCTTCCACAATGTTGGATCACTAATTACAAAATTCGGGTGAGCCGCTAGCATTTCCGCTGCTCCCGGACGATTTCGGACACGCATTATTTATCTCCATTCCTTTCTCTAATTAAAAAGGTCTGGCCAAATCTCCGCAGAGTTTGGGCCAAACCTCAGCCACTGAAAATTCGTTTTAATTGTAAAATTTCTTCGTTCATTCGTCGATGATCTTCACGTTTGCAGTATCTAGTGATTTCTTGGAGCAAATTCATGGCCGCATACCAGTGAAACTTTTCAAGCATTTCGTCAGTCGGACGTATGCCATAACTGATCAGCCATTGATTCCAACTGGATAGAGGCACATAATTTCCTAAAATCGTTGCAATATCTACCGCAGGGTCTGCAAACATGATTGAATCCCAATCCACGAGATATAAATAATTTTTACATACTAACCAATTTCGATGATTTACATCTCCATGCACTACTGATAGATTTTCCTTATCTATCGGCGGGATCTGCTCACGAAGAAATCGATGGACGATTTGCAGAAATTGATTTTTCTGGAGTTCTTCTGGTAATTCTTTTTCATATTTTTGCAACATCTTCTCCGGCGTCATAACACGTCCGCCGATACGGGTCAGCATGGTTTTAAGAGAATTTGAATGATGTAAATGGTACAAAACATCAATTACGTCATTTCTTTGACCAATCTCATTAGGAGTTAGCAAGCGGCCTTCTAGCCATTCTTGTGCTGTCAAGGTATCGCCATTCCCCGTTCGTTTTGTCCAAACAAGTTTTGGTGTAATTCCTTCCCTTGAAAGAGCAGCCAACATCGGAGTCGTGTTTCGTTTAATAAAGACTTTGTCTTCATCACGCATGCCTATGTATGTTTTTCCTGTATCGCCTTTGATGGGACGTAACCGCCACTCTTGGTCTAACTGAAACTCCATCATGCATTCTCCCGTCCTCTTACTCTTTGTTTTGCAGTACTTATTATTCTAGTCGCCTGATCACTACACGTCAAGCACATATACGTTCTTTTTCATTTATTTGCCATTCAAAAAACCGACTTTTCTCAAAAAAAATAGAACGAACAGCATTCTTACTGTCAACGCTCTATTTTTCAGTTCATTTTTATCCTACACAGCTTTGTTTTCAGTCTGACATCTTCTTCAAACGAGTTGGTACATATAGTTTAACAAAGAGACCCGTAACAATCAAATAAGCCGCTAGCGGAACCCATCGCTGCTGACCATCCAATACGACTGCAGCAATCAACCCAAAGATAACCGATGCGATAACTAATACCCATGTGAGCAGATACTGGATCGCCTGCTTCTTCTGATTCTCATGGATCGGATAAAGCTGAACGAGCACCATATAGCGGAACTGGCTCGCTAAAGGCAACAATTGGAACCCGATCAAATATAAAAATAAAGAACCGATTATCAGACTAAAATAAAAGTCGATCACTCCGAAAATCAATAGCCCACCTATAATTACTAACCGGAAATAAAGACCACTAAAATCAGAACCTCTTGCCAATCTTCTTGCAAACAAGTAAAGATAAGTGTTTTTTGATTCTCTCTTAATATGAGTCAATAGAGGATCCAAGTAGCGTCTTCTTTTTACCTTTGCCGTAATTTCAGGAACATCGGTGAATAAATTAATAAATTGATAGATTTGATGCAACCTTTGTTCTTCTGCGTGCACCATATTCTCCCAATCCAATCCTTTTTCCTGTTGCTTCCACAAAAACCAGTAATATAGACTTGCCTGTACCAATGCACCTGCTACCCCTGCCCAGACCAGCCAATAAAATGAAAGAAGCAAAATGAGCATAGAAGAAAGTAACCAACCTGTTTTCCAATAACGAATGACCTGTTGATCTAGCCGAAACAATTCTGCTCGCTTAATTTGCAGATGACTGAATTTCAAACTCCATAATATGATCAGATAGACGAAAAACATCGAAAAGACTTGCTGAGTACTAACCACCACTAATGGCATAGCAAATCCGCATGCCAATATCAAAAGGATCATCGGAAAAATGCAAGAATAGCGAAAAGCTCGTTCCAAATAGGTCTGCATTTCTTTTTCTTTCGGAAGTAAAAAAACAATATCTGCTGCCTCCGCAAAAGTAGCCATCTTGCCTACAAATAAACAGAGCATCCAAAATATAGAGATTATCATTCCCCCAAGTGCAAAAGGCGGATGCAAGGTTTTCAACCAGCTAGAATAGTACAATCCCACGCCACCAATTAAGAAAAGACAAACTAAAACAAAATGATCGTTCAACACATAGCGCATATATTTCATCATTTTCTTTTGATGCCTTGCTAAACGTTTTTGAAAAAAACTACTCATGTGCCTGCTCCTTTGTTAAAGCGATATAGATTTCGTCCAAAGAAGAATCCGGCAGATGAAATTCTTTTCTCAACATCTCAAGGGTCCCATCTGCTCGTATCTCTCCGTTATGTAAGATCACAAAACGGTCACAGTATTTTTCTGCAGTAGCTAAAATATGCGTAGACATCAAAATACCGGCTCCTTCTTTTTTCATCTCTACCATCAATTCAAGCAGCGCATTGATAGCTAGTGGGTCCAATCCTAAGAATGGTTCATCAATGATATATAAAGAAGGCTCGATCAAAAAGGCGCATAAGATCATCACTTTCTGCTTCATCCCTTTTGAAAAATTAGCCGGAAACCAGTCAAGGCGATTAGACAAACGGAAAGTCTCCAACAGCTTTTCAGCTCTTTTCATTGCTGTATCCATAGGTATATCATAGGCCATCGCAGTGACTTCGATATGTTCCCTCAAAGTCAATTCTTCATATAAAGAAGGCGTCTCTGGAATATACCCAATTTGTTTACGATATTCTTCTGTATTTTTCTTTAAAGATAGATGATTGATTTCTATCGTTCCCTTTGAAGGTTCCAACAGACCGATAATGTGCTTGATGGTTGTACTTTTCCCTGCTCCGTTCAGCCCGATCAATCCTACTATCTCTCCAGGCTGTACGTTGAAACTGATGTCTTTTAACACAGGGAGATGGCCATACCCTCCTGTGACATGATCGATAATTAAACTCATTCTTTTTCCTCCGCCATTTATTTTTATTTATTATACCACGAAGAAAATGACGGTATTTTGTTTTTTTCCTTACAATGGCTTTAACTTATGGTAAAGTTAAGCTGAAGTATTTATTCTTTATGGAAAGGATGTTTTTTATGGAAAACTGTATTTTTTGCAAAATCATCAATCAAGAAATCCCAAGCTATAAAATTTATGAAGACGACAAAGTCTATGCTTTTTTAGACATTTCTCAAGCAACGAAAGGACACACGTTAGTTGTCCCTAAACGTCATGTAGCAGATATTTTTGAATATGATCCTGAACTTGCAGGAGAAGTTTTTTCACGTGTGCCTAAGATTGCTCAAGCATTAGAAAAAGCTTTTCCAGAAATGAAAGGTCTTAATATCTTGAATAACAACCGTGAATTAGCTTATCAATCTGTTTTTCATTCACATATCCATTTAGTTCCTCGCTATAGCAAAGAGGACGATTTTTCTATCCACTTTGGCAACCATCAAGACAGTTATGGACCAGAAGAACTAAAAGCTATTCAAGAAACAATCGTAAAGCAGGTGCACAGCGATGATTAAAAACTTTTTCAAAGGACTGTTATTCGGAGCTGCTGCTGGAACTGTCGGAGGTCTGTTATTTGCACCTAGGAGTGGGAACGAAACAAGAAAAAAACTGATTGAAGAACTGGAAGAAGCAACCACTCTGACAAACGATTTAAATAACAGCTTGGATCATTTTAAAAGCGCATTGATTGAGACAAAAGAAACAGCTGAATCTGTGATTCCCGCTTTCCAAGAAGCCATCAAAAAAGATATCGAAGATTTTAAATTCCAGGCCGAACCACGTATCGCCCAAATCAATGAACAAGTAGAAAAACTAACAGCTGATCTGCCTGAGTATCCTGATCAAATACAATAATGATCATTTTCTCAACAGATACGACTGTCTAATAGAGGAATAATTGCACATTTCCTAGGAATGTGATGAAATTTTGAATTTTGTTTGAAACTATCACGAGAACGCTTTTAAAGGGCATGGGATATGGTATAGTTAATATATAAAAAATAATAACTAATTACAGGAGTGCAAACATTAATGAAAAAAAAATCAATTATTTTGGCAGCTACTAGTGCGTTGGCTGTTTTAACTCTAGCGGCTTGTTCAGGCGATACCAATAAAGATATCGCAACGATGAAAGGCGGAACGATCACTGTATCTGATTTCTACGATGAAGCAAAGCTCGAATCATCGAACCAATCATTAGTACAACGGATGATCATCTATAAAGTATTCAATAACAAATACGGCGATAAAGTAACAGATAAACAAGTGGATGCAGAATACGACAAACAAGCGAAATCTTTAGGTGATACTTTTGAATCACAATTAGAAACTGCTGGGTATACGAAAGATTCTTATAAAGAATATATCCGTAATAATCTAGCTTTTGAAGCTGGTTTGAAGGCTCATGTAGATATTACAGATGATGATTTGAAAACTGCTTGGGAATCTTTCCATCCAGAAGTAGAAGCACAAATCATCAAATTATCAAGTGAAGATGAAGCCAAAGATGTAAAAAAATCAGCGGACGATGGGGATGATTTCTCTAAATTAGCCAAAGACAAATCGACTGATTCAGAGACAAAAGAAGATGGCGGTAAAGTCAAATTCGACTCGACGACAACAACCATTCCTGCAGAAGTAAAAGAAGCAGCTTTCAAATTGAAAGACGGCGAAGTCTCTGACGTTATTACTGCAACAAATACTACTTCTTATGCAACAGAATACTATGTTGTCAAAATGGTGAAAAACCAAAATAAAGGCAACGACATGGATAAATACAAAGATCAATTAAAAGAAATCGCTACTGAAACAAAATTAAGTGATAATACATTCACGACTAAAGTAATCGGTGAAGAATTAAAAGATGCAAATGTAAAAATCAAAGATGATGCCTTTGAAAATGTGTTGAGTGCATTCACAACAACTTCATCAAGTACGAAAGACTCAAGTGAAGCCACATCTTCAACAAAGAGCTCTGACACAAAATCAACTGATTCAACAAAAGAATCTTCAACTGAAGAAACAACTGATTCATCAAAATAAAAGAAAACAAAAAAAGCGAAGACTTATGTCTCGCTTTTTTGTTTTGAATGAAAAAAATAAATTTTTGCTATAAATCTTTTGGTACATAGAAACTTCGGTTGTCCATACCGAAAATCCGATCTGTGTATTTTCCTGGTTCTGTTTGACGAATCGAAGTCAACATCATCTGCATGGAAGCATCAATATTGTCGATTTGATGTAATATTTCTGCTTCCATTATTCTTGGACGTACAGGTGAACCATATTCTAATAGGCCGTGATGTGCTAAAACCATATGTCGTAATACGAGAACGTCTTCGTCAGCTTCGCTGATTTTCAGCGCAAGACAGGCTTTAGTTATTTCTTCGTCAATCAATACCAAATGACCGATTAAATTCCCTGCAAGCGTATATTCTGTCGACATAGGACCGGAAAGTTCGATCACCTTTCCTAAATCATGCAAAATGATACCCGCATATAATAATGGTCGATTCAACTCAGGATATTCGTCGGCAATTGATTTTCCTAAGTGAAGCATTGTCAAAGTATGATAAGCTAATCCACTGGCAAATGCATGATGGTTTCTTTTGGCTGCCGGAAACTCAAAAAATTGTTTTTGGTATTTATTGAGTAGATAGCGAACGATCCGATTCCAATGTGCATTTGTGATTTCAAATAATAATTGATTGATTTCTTCTTCCATTTCTTCTTTCTTCAAAGGGGCTCTTTCCATGTATAAACTAGGTTCCCCTGGCTCATCCATCCTTGTTAAACGCATGTGAAGAATCTTTACTTGCGGGTTCCCTTGATAAACCTCTCTTTTACCGTTTAGAAAAACGACTGTGCCGGCTGTAAATTTATTGATTTCCTCTTCCGAAGCATCCCAGTACTTGCCATCGATGGTACCTGAAGTATCTTGGAAAGTAAAAGCAATAAATTTTTTTCCGTTTTTAGCGATTCTTACATCTGCACTTTTGATCAGGACAAATTGCTCAAACTGCTCATCGATTACTAAATCACGAATTTTTTTCATTATTTGCTCCTTCTAATTGTTTTACGGTTTGGTTCATCTCATGGTAATAGCTTACCATTTCTTTATCAGAAGAAAAACAAATTATTTGATACTTTTCTCCAAATTTAGCTAAAAGTTCAGCTAATTGATACTTTCGCTGATGATCATAATGAAGCCAGCCATCATCTATGATGATCGGGCATATCGAACGATTGGCTTCTAACGAGAGGTAAGCAAACCTCATCGCCATAATCAGCTGATCTTTCGTACCTGTAGACAACTCATAGATTGGAAAGTCTGTATATCCGTCTGTTAAAGTCAGTGTATCGTTTTTCAGTAATATCTTCTGATAATTTCCTTTTGTTAAAATACCTAAATAATCACCCGCTGCTTTTAACAACTGAGGTAATTGTCTCTCACTCATCTCTGTTGAAAGATCGCCTAAGAATGTCCCTGCGATTTCAAATGCGCCCCATTCCTCCAGCAATTCCTGCAATTTTGCTTTTTGTCGGCTAGCTTGTTGATAGAGTTCGTCCAATGTGCCGTCTCTTTGCAGCTCTTCTACTTGAAGTTGGAGTCGTTGCCGATTTTCACTTGCCTCTTTTTCTTCTTGCTGTAGTTGGCCTTGTTTTTCTTTCAATTGCCGCAGTCTTACAGATAATTTCTCTTTCGTCAGTTCTTCAGGAAACAGTGGACGAAGCATTTCTGACAGTTCATTGTACCTTTTCATCTGCTGTTCGGCTTGTTTGGCTTTTTGTAAAAAGACAGGTACTTCCGAAGGATAAGATAATCCAGCTTGGCTCAATTGTTCGCTGTATTCTTGTATCCATACTTTTTGTTTCTTTTTCAATTGATTGATTTCTTGCTTCAATAAAGTATTTTGCTGATAGCTTCTGGCAAATTTCATCTGTTCCATTTCTTGGATAAAACGGGAAAGCATAGCCATTTTTTCTGAGATCGTCTTATCTTGTATGGGTAGCCATTCTTTAACAAACTCAAATTTCTGATCGATCTGTTGTAGTTTTTCTTGGATTTCCTGCTCTCTTTTATGTTTCCGCACAAATACGCCATACAATTTCTGATAATCTATGACTTCTTGCCCATATTCTTTCATGAGTTTGAGTGTATCCATCTTTCCTAAGTGCCGATGATCAGCAAAACGATATACTTCTTGCTGAAGAATCTGTTTTTCTTCTTCGATTCTCTTTTGTTTTTCTTCTGCTTCTGCTAATTGGGCTAAAGCTAAATCAAGCTGACCTAGTTTTTCTTGCCACATTCCTTTTATTTCTGAGAAATCATTTTTAGGTTTAACCTTTGGTTGCTGTTTGTAAAAGAAATAGCCCACCATGCCTGCACCAATCAATAAAAAGATCACTTTTAAGGGCATTGGTACAAATATACCTGCAATGATTATTGCTCCGCCAGCAATTAGCATATAGGGTTTAGATGAAGGGGTTGGTGCTATCTCTGACTGATTTTGTAATAATGCTGGATAAGTCTCTTCCAACTCATTCACTTCTGCTTCGATCATTTTTTGCTGTTCTTTAGCTATCTGGAGACGCACAGAAATCTGGCTTTCTAGATCAGCAATCCTTCTTTCTTCAGCCAGAAGATTCTTCCACTCTTCTTCATATAAAAATTCTTCCGGTAACGGATTTTTCTGCCACTGCCATCTTTGTTCCAAGATCTTCAATTCTGAATTTGTTTCTCTAGTCTCTATTTGAAGTCTTTGCCATTCTTCGCTTAATTGTTCCGTTGTAAACTGGAGTTGTTGGAGGTCTTTTAGTTCTTGCTCCTGCTCTAAATAAAAATAATATCTAGCTGACTGCTGATCCATCCCGCTATGCTTTTCCAGAGTTGCTTCTAATTCTTCTAAACGCTCATTTGTTTGCTGATACCGTTTGGAAAAAGACTCCAGATCAAGAAGAAGTTGTTCATCAGGAAGACCTGTGGCGATGTTTTTTTTGAGGGATTGCCATTCTTCATATAAAGAAAAATTGAGTTCTTGCTGTCTGGCTAGTGCAAATTGTTTATTCGCCTCATGTAGTTGTTCCAGTAACTGTTGCTGTTGCGACTCGTATTCCTGTTCTTGTTGGATCAACTTGCCAAAATAAGCTTCCTGTTCTTGTTTTAGATGGATTTTTTCTTGAAGCTCTTTCCATTCATTTAATTTTTGATTGATCAGCAGTTTTTGGCCTTTTTTCTTGAATAACTGTTGTGCTTTCTGATAATATTCTTGTCTTTTTTGGAATACTTGAGAACTGCCCGTAATCCCTAAAGAAATCAGTGCATCATGTAGCTCTTTTTCTCTCAAGTGATCTAGTTCCATCAACTGTTCTTGCTGGAAAGTAAATACCTGCTGGAATAACTCTTTCGTCAAAGGTGCAATCAGTTTTTCTAGTAATTCATCACTTCCAACTTGGTTCCCCAGCCATACCTTCGATTTTCCACGATTTTGCTGTTTATAGCGCTCGACAGCAAACTCACCGTATACAGGATGTATAAGCCATATTTTGCCGCCATAGGCTGAGCCGTCTTTTGGTGTATAATCCTTTTTTTTACGGCCTTTTGAAGGGAATCCAAATAAGATGGCTTGGATAAATTGATAAATCGTTGATTTTCCTGCTTCGTTTCCCCCATAGATCAGCTGATTGCCTGAATAAAAATCAAAACTTTTTTGACGCCATTTTCCAAAAGCAGCAATCTCGATCCTTAAAATCTTCATTCCTGATCCTCCTCAAATAAAAAATCTTGATTAAGTAGCTGCTTGGCTTTTTCAAGTGTTTCTTCTTGATATTCCGGCAGTTCGCTCAATATTTTAGCCGCTTCTTGGTGACTATATACTTCATTTAAAATTTGTTGGAAATCTTGAGGTGTCTGATAGTATTGAAATAGCTGTTCCATCAATTTAGCAGAAGCAGCAAGTGGAATCTTCGCATAAAAAGTATCCTCCATGAGAGAAATACGCCAAATAAATAAATCCCTTATCCTATCTGAAAATTCCTCTAACAGATAATCTAATAACTCTCCTGATTGTATTCTCTCTAGAACATCTGTATTGAGATGGTCATAATCTTTTAATTTTATCTCAATTAAACTAAACCCATCTTCTACTTTTGAAAGTTGCTGACGAATATGAACAATGACCTCTTTTGTCGTTTTCGCTTGCCTCAATGATATTTCCTTTGTCTTCCAATAGACCTCTGCTACTTTAATCGGATGTATTTGACAACTTCCTTTACTTAATTCAACAAGTAGAATGGACGTAGAAGTTTGTTCTTTTTTAGTGTGTCCTTGAGGCGCACCTGGATAAACGATGGTTTGCTTTTCATTTAAAACTGTTGGCACATGGATATGCCCCAAAGCCCAATAATCGTATCCTTTTTCTTGCATTTTTGAAGGTTGGAAAGGGGCATAGTTCCCTTTTTGCGAGGTACCAGGTTCCCCGTGATACAAACCAATATGGTAATCTGTGAGTTCTCTAGAAGGAAATTCCATCACTTTGTCTTTTTGAATCCATGGTTGTCGATAACTGAATCCACTGAGAGAGACAGTTTCGCCACTTTTTATCGTTATTTTTTTTGTCTCTACCGTTTCGGATGTAAATAAATGGACATTTTTAGGAAAGGAGAACCAATACCGCTCTTTTTGATAGAAATCATGATTTCCGAATATTATAAATACAGGTATATGTTTTTTTTCTAACCGTTTCATCTGTTCTAAAAAATGTTTCTGTATTTTTAATGAAGGACGATTTTGATGAAAATTATCTCCTGCAAGTAAAACAAAATCAACGTTATTTATTATTGCCTGTTCAATGATATTTGATAAAACGGTCAGATTCGTCTTCAATAATTTTTCCTGTACAGTTTTATCTAGAGTTGTCAGTCCTTCAAATGACCGATCCATATGTAAATCTGCCGCATGGATAAATTTCACCATTAAAAATTCCCTCCTCTTTTTCTTTTATCATACCATTTTCAATGTTTTTTTTCATCAATAACCGAAAATTTGTTCGTATTATGCAAAGAAATTACGATAAATGGCTGGCTTCAAAAAATGAGTTTATTCGAAAAAAGATTGTGACATGATTTTTGTCACAATCCTAAATATTTATATTCTATACTCCCTAAATTAGTTTATATGGTAAGAATTCTTTCAAAAGCTTGAGATACTCCGTCTTTATCGTTTGAAACGGTAATATAATCAGCTTTTTTCATGATCTCTTGATGACTATTTCCCATTGCAAAACTAATATCTGCACTCTCAAACATAGATAAGTCATTTAAACTATCCCCGATCGCGATTCTCAAAGGTTTTTTTAAATTGTAGATTGATTCCAAACGATCAAACACCGTGCCTTTCGATACATTTTGAGGCACGATTTCAATGTTTACAGGTGCTGATTCAGTAACAGTCACATTTAGCATCTTTTTCAAACGGTTAAATATATTCGCTTTCAATTGACGATTGGGAATAAAAATAAAAAATTTGTAAATACTGATATCATCCTTTTCTATAATTTCCTCAATATTATTATAAGGAATAGAACAAATAGATTTTTCATACTCAAGCTCATAGTTCAACTCCTTGACAGAAAATTCACTACCTACCTCGTGAAAGATTTTTTTCATTTTATTTTTATAGTTCTGCGATTCATAACTTCCGAGATTCGTATATATTTTAGTTGGAAATTTCGATATGAGAGAATCAATTTTTTTTACATCCTTTTTATCGAAAAAAGACTCAAATATCTTTTTTTCTCCATCAAATCCAACAGAACCATTTAATCCTACTGCTGGAACCATTAAACCAGATTTTTTGAGAATATTATTAATGTCTTCTACTTCTCTTCCAGAACAAATGAATGGAAAACAGTCTTTAGGTAAATGTTGCATTGTTCTTGCATTTTTTTGACTAATGCTCTGGTCAGAATTCAAAAGAGTACCGTCTAAATCTATACCAATTAGTTTCATTTCATCCATGTCTCCTATACGTTAATTATACATTCACTGCTGATTATAAGTCTAAATTTCTCACAAAACATATACTAATTATACCTAATTTAAGTAAGTGTAAGAATCATTTTAAGAATAGGAACGGACATTTGTATACTGTTCTCTATATTTTTGATTTATAAATAAACGTGTATTGTATCAAAATCAATTATATCGTTATTTTATAATAACCAACTATAAAAAAACGAAGTAGGTGAAAACTAACTTCGATATTCATAGAAGACTCTATTAGTTCAATTTAGTAAAAGTTTTAAACAAAAAAAGATGAACTATTTCTAGTTCATCTTTTTACCTTTGCGTGGCGACGTCCTACTCTCACAAGGGGCAACCCCTCACTACAATCGGCGCTAAGAAGCTTAACTTCTGTGTTCGGCATGGTTACAGGTGTATCCTTCTCGCTATCG
>NZ_BNJW01000011.1 GCF_015751045.1 Enterococcus lactis | reverse complement strand
GAGAAGTGAATCAGACATTTATTTCCAGTGTCAGCAATCAACGTAATCATATTCCAAGAAAATCATTGAATTACAGAACACCAATCGAAATATTTTTGAGCTATGTACAAGAAGCATTTTATTCTAGCTTAATTTGACAAATCATATTTTTAAAATTACTAGAAATTATAAAGAAAAAAGCAGTGTTTTGATGTGCTATTTTTATAAAAGCTATGTGACAAAACTGTTAGTAAAAAAACGGTTTCTGTAAGCTAGACACATGTTTCTTTTTGTCAAAATTCGTTACACTTTGTGTGAGGTTATATGAGGAGGGAATCCAATGAACAAATGGTGGTCTAATCCAAAATTGAATTATTGGGGAAAATTCATCATTCGAACAATTTTTTATAGTGCGGTACTGCTGTTCCTGATCTACCTGTATCACTATAAAAATATTCAAGGAGGAACATTTATCTATAACGAATTTTAGGAGGAAGAGTATGGAAATCAAAACGATTATTGAAGCAGTCGATGATTGGGGAATAAGCGAACCTGATCGAATTGCTTATCAGGCGGATGAGATGCATACTTTTGGAGAATTGAAACAAGCATCAGACGCACTTGCTTATTATTTAGAAGAAAAGGTAGAAGGGGATGGACCAATCGTCGTTTTTGGTAATTTAGAATTTGAGATGATTGTCGCATTTCTAGGAATTGTCAAATCTGGTCATGCCTATTTGCCAATTGAAGAACATACACCCAAAGAACGTATCCTGTCGATCTTTCGGGTGGCTAAACCATCTATGGTCGTCAGTATTGGGAATTGGATAGAAGATATTCCTTCTGTTCCTGTCGTAACAAAAGAAGAATTTCAAGAAATCGAGAAGATACCAGTAGAATTTTATCCCAGAAACAGCGTAAAAGGTACAGAAAATTTTTATATTATTTTTACTTCTGGTACTACTGGAGAACCAAAAGGCGTACAAATCAGTCATGATAATCTAGTCAGCTTTGTTCAATGGACGATGGAAGACTTTGGGATCAAGCCTGGTATGCATTTCTTAGCCCAAGCGCCATTTTCTTTTGATTTATCGGTATTTTCTATTTATCCTGCATTAGTTTCTGGTGGAATGCTGAAGCCGTTGAATAAAGAAGTTATTCAGGATTTTCGTCAATTGTTCGCGACATTGCCTAACTTGAAGTTGAATATTTGGGTTTCTACTCCATCTTTTATGGATATTTGCTTGATGGAGCCTACCTTCAATGGAGAAAATGTGCCAGAATTGGACATGTTTTTATTTTGCGGAGAAGAATTGACAAAAAAAACTGCAGAAACGCTACTTGATCGATTCCCAAATGCACGGATATATAATACTTACGGTCCAACAGAAGCAACTGTGGCTATTTCAAGTATCCAGATTGATCAGCACGTACTAGATAAATATGACCGACTACCGATCGGCTATGTAAAAAAAGACACCAAAGTTTCTATTGTCCAAGAAGACAAACTTGTTCCAAACGGAGAAACAGGTGAGATCATTATTGCAGGACCAAGCGTATCAAAAGGTTACCTGAACAATCCAGAAAAAACAGCAGCTGCGTTCTTTTGTCAAAATGACTTAGCAAGTTACCATACAGGGGATGCAGGAAGGTTGGATGAAGACGGGCTTTTATTTTATGAAGGCCGTATGGATCAGCAAGTCAAATTACATGGTTACCGGATCGAGTTAGGGGATATCGAACATTATCTGTTGCAAGACTCCCGGATCAAACAAGCCGTTGTCGTACCAAAATATCAAGGAACAAAAGTGCAGCAGCTTGTTGCTTTCATCGTATTAGAAAACGCAACGAAACAACCGGATTTTCAACTGACCAAATCGATCAAAGAACAATTACTGCAAGTTGTGATGGAGTATATGATTCCTCAGAAGTTCCATTATGTCGATCTGCTGCCTCAGACAGTAAATGGAAAAATTGATCGAAAAAAATTAACAGCTGAGGTGAATCCTGAATGATGTTTCCTCATATGATCCCTTACGCAGAGCCGTTTTATTTTTTTCTTTTAGCCATTGCGCTTATACCAATCGTTCTATCTTTACTGATATGGAAAAAAAGATTACCAATTTATCAATCAGTGGTGACACTTTTCTTTTTATTTGTCAGCTTTGGAGGTACTTATTGGGAACAGGGAGCGGCGCTGATTGGGTATGTTTTTTGGCAGACAATCCTTGTATGGGGCTATTTTGTTCACCGGCAAAGGAAAAATCAAACAGGATGGTTTTACGCCGCCGTTATTTTAGCAATAATTCCACTGTTTTTAACGAAAGTGACTCCTTTTTTTGAACATGGAAAAGCATCGCTACTTGGTTTTTTAGGAATCTCTTATTTAACCTTTAAGTCTGTGCAAATGATCATGGAAATAAGAGATGGCATGATCAAAGTATATAATCCATTTCGTTATATCCAGTTTCTGCTGTTTTTCCCGACAATATCTTCTGGACCCATCGATCGTTATAGGAGATTTGAAAAGGATCAGCTCCATCCACCTGTTCGTGATAAATATGTTGATCTCTTGGGAAAAGGCGTCCAAAATATTTTTGTCGGTTTTTTATATAAGTTCATTATCGGTTATTATTTTGGTCAAGTACTGCTCCCTGTAGTAGGGCGCATCGCATTACAGCATGGTGGGATTTCATGGGCGTTAGTGGGTTACATGTACGTGTATAGCATGTATTTATTTTTTGATTTTGCAGGTTACAGTTTGTTTGCAGTCGGTACAAGCTACATGATGGGGTATCAGACGCCAATCAATTTCAATAAACCATTTTTATCATGGAATATCAAAGAATTCTGGAACCGATGGCATATGACCTTGTCTTTTTGGTTCCGCGATTACGTGTATATGCGGTTGATGTTCTTCATGATGAAGAAAAAAATCTTTAAAAGCAAGATCGTGATGTCAAATATCGGGTATTTCGCTTTATTTCTTCTAATGGGTGTCTGGCATGGATTGACGTGGTACTACATCGTATACGGTCTGTATCATGCTTGTCTGATCTGTCTGACAGATGCATGGATCCGATTTAAGAAGAAGCATAAAGAACAGTTGCCTTCTAACAAATTTACGCATGGCGTAGCCGTATTTTTGACATTGCAAGCGGTATGTTTCAGCTTCCTGATTTTTTCAGGATTTTTAGATAAACTTTTTTTTAGCTAACGAATAGTGACATATTAATTTATATAACAAAGGAGAAAAGGAAAATGGAAGAACAAATTTTATCAATCTTAGAAGAAATAACAGGAACAGATGAAGTAAGAAAAAATCGTGATATTGATCTATTTGATGAAGGTTTGCTTGATTCTTTAGCATCTGTGCAATTATTAGTCGAGCTAGACGGAGAGTTGGATATCCAAGTCCCAGTCTCTGAATTCGAGCGGGAGGATTGGCGCACACCGAATAAAATCATTCAACAAGCAACTGCATTGAAGGGTTGAGTATGAAAAAGAAACTCTTTGCTATTTTTGGACCTGTTGTTCTCGCTTTTGGTCTGCTTGCCCTATTCTTTACTTCTTCCTATCAAGTAAATATTGATAACCCGGAAGTAATCAAGCGAGCGTCTTCATCTATGTCAGCAAATGTACTAAAGGGCGATGCAATAAAAAACAAAGCTTTGTCTGAAAAACAATATATCCCCTTTTTTGGGTCGAGTGAATTAAGCAGGATCAGTCCATTCCATCCGTCTGTTTTGGCTGAAAAATATGATAGAGGTTATCGTCCTTTCTTGCTAGGAGCGCCGGGAACACAATCATTAAGTCAATATATGATGATGCGATCTGCAGGGGATGATTTGAAAAACAAAAAAGTGGTGTTTATCATCTCGCCTCAATGGTTTGTAAAAGATGGTGTAAAAACAGATTATTTCAACACTTACTATTCTGAACTTCAGACCTATGATTGGTTGTTCTCATTGAAAAAAGTTACATCAGCTGATCGCTATTTAGCTAGAAGACTATTAACTTTTTCAAAAGTAAAAGAGAACGATACGCTGACAGGAATTCTACAAACGATTAAAGAAGGAAAGTTACCTTTACCTGATTCTTTGGATCAGTTGCACAGCCAATGGAACATGTTGAAGCGTGAGGATGAGATATTCAGTGATATCGGTTTGAAAGATCGTCAGCAAAAAATCGATCATGAATCAAAACGATTACCAGACCACTATCAAGAAACAGAATTATCCATTTTGGCAGATGAGATTGGAAAACAAGAAACGACAAATAATCCATTTGGTTTGAAAAACGATTTTTATACACATCGTATCCGATCCCACGAGCCAGAACTCAAACAGTCACAAAAAAATTGGGATTATCGTTTTTCACCAGAATTTTCTGATTTTCAGCTGATCTTGGATCAATTAGCAAAAAACCATAATGAAGTGTTGTTTATCATTCCACCGGTCAACGAGAAATGGAGCGATTATACCGGACTATCTCAAGAAATGCTACAAGGATTTGCCAAAAAAATCAAATTTCAATTAAATAGCCAAGGATTCAATCGAATAGCTGATTTTGTCAATCAAGCTGGTACCAATTATTTTATGGAAGATACGATCCATTTAGGGTGGAAAGGCTGGCTGGCCGCAGATCAACAGATTAGACCGTTTTTAGAAGAAAACCAGCTTCCTAGTAGGTACCATCTCGATGATGCTTTTTTCAGCAAAGCTTGGCAACAGCAAGTAGCAGATAAACTACGATTAAAATAAATAAAACAGGTGGAGGATATCTGCCTGTTTTATTTATTTTAGAATATTCTGAAATAAACAGTAAAAATACCAAGTTTGCCTGAACAAAAAACAAAAGCAATGGTATAATCACAATATGAATATAGAAATGGGGGAAAACATTTGGATACAAAAGAAGAACAGCTACTAATTGATTTGACTTCTGCAAAAGGAGTACCTGGGAATGAAGAAGAGGTAAGAGAAGTATTCAGAGAATATGCTAAACCATTCGCTGATGATATTTTTTATGACGGATTAGGCAGTGTGATTGCTAAGCATGGCGCTGGCGGAGGACCAAAAGTCTTTATTTCTGGTCATATGGACGAAGTTGGTTTTATGGTAACAAAAATAACCGAAAAAGGCTTCTTGGAGTTCCAAACACTTGGAGGCTGGTGGGGACAAGTGATGCTTGCTCAACAAGTGGAAATCAAAACACGAGAAGGAAAAATCATTCACGGGGTAATTGGTTCAAAACCACCGCATGTTTTAACACCTCAGGTACGAAATAAACCATATGAAATCAAAGATATGTTTATTGATATCGGCGCATCAAACCAAGAAGAAGCCAAAGAGTGGGGCATACGTCCGGGAGATATGGTCACCCCATATATTGAATACAAACGAATGAACGGCAGTAAATATTTACTGGCAAAAGCATGGGATAATCGGTTAGGGACAGCTGTTTCTTTGCGAGTATTGGAGAATCTATCTAAAGAAGCACATCCAAATGTTTTATTTGCAGGAAGCGATGTGCAAGAAGAAGTGGGCTTGCGAGGCGCTCGAACAAGCACGCACCTTGTAAATCCGGATATTGCTTTTGCTTTAGATACTGGTACAGCAGGTGATACTCCAGGAATGACACCAAAAGAAGCAGATTCGATTTTAGGAAAAGGTCCACAGATTTTGATTTTTGATGCATCGATGATTCCGCACAAAAAATTATTGAATTTCGTTATCGATGTAGCAGAGGAAATGGCTATCCCATTCCAATATACAGTGATCTCTGGCGGTGGAACGGATGCAGGACAAATGCATTTGACAAGAGACGGTGTTCCTTCTGTAGCCATTACTGTTCCTGTTCGTTATTTGCATTCCCACACATCAGTGATCCATGAAGATGATTATTTGAATACAGTGAAGCTAGTTACTGAGTTAGTGAAACGGCTTGATAGTGAAACAGTTGAACAAATCCGGAGTTATGAATAATGAATAATAAAATGCCTATTTCTGAATATCGAAAAAAAGCGCGAGCTTCTTTAGAGAATCAATGGGGAATCAATGCTTGGCTTGTTTTCTTATCCATATTGTTCACAAGCGTCATACAGAATTTTTTTTACGGTTTCAGTCCTTTTACGGAAGAAAGCATGCAGCAAAACCTATTGAGTTTTCTAGTCAATAATTTGCTTTTATTCGCATTCAACTATGCATTGTTTTATATTGCGTTAGTAGTTGTACGAGGTGGCAGACCAAAAAGCAATCTTCTATTTTCAGTTTTCCAAAAAAAATATTTTGGTTCGATACTTGTCATCAATTTGATTAATTCAATCATCAACTGGTTGCTCAATAGTTTGATCTTTCTGCCCATGTTTTTAATCAGCGGAGTGAGTGCTTATACGCAGTTGCTTTTCAATTCAAGTACGGTACCTACGGATGTCATGCCAGGAGATTTTCTTGATATCAGCTTTGTTTTATCAATGGTAGGGATGATTTTTGTTTCAGCACTTATCATGAGCATCGTTGGCGGATTGTTCCAATTTGCTGCATGGACGAAGTTCGACTATCCTGATTTGTCGGTTGTACAATGCTTAAAATATGGCTGGTTCTTATTGAAAGATAGAATCGGTACGTATATTTTGTTGCAACTATCTTTTATCGGCTGGTATTTGTTAGGGGCAATCGCTTTATTCATCGGTCTTTTGTGGGTCATCGTTTATGTGAATGTATCTGTTGCAGAATTTTATGAACAAGCACGGATTGAAAAAGGTGGTCCAGAAGCCTATTTTGCTTAATCTGTAAGCAGTTCATTCATTAGAAAAATAACTTTTGTGGTAGGATAAATCTTTGAGGGGGAATGTATGATGAAATTAACTGTTTTAGGCTGCTTAGGGGCGTATCCTTATAATAATCAAGGGACAACAGGTTATTTACTTCAATCTGACGGTTTCAACTTGTTGATTGATGCAGGTAGTGCTACACTGATCAAATTACAAGAACATCTTGATCCACTTGATTTGGATGCTGTGATCCTTAGCCATTATCATCATGATCATATTGCTGACCTTGGTGTATTACAGTATTACTGGCAACTTCATCCCAAGAGAGATCCGGAGACATTGCTTTCAATTTACGGGCACACAAAAGATTCTGTCCACTTTGAAGAATTGACGATGGCGAATGTCTCAAAAGGACATCCTTATTTTGAAGCCGAAGAATTAAAAATTGGTCCTTTTCTGATTACTTTTATGGAAACAATCCATCCAGTAGTATGTTACGCCATGCGAATCGTAGAAGAAGCAACGGGGAAAGTATTCGTATTTACAGGAGATTCAGGTTATTTGGAAAGTTTCGCTGATTTTGCGAAAGAGGCTGATTTGTTTCTAGCAGATACCTATCTATTTGAAGGAAATGAACATCATCATGCACATTTCACTTCAAAAGAAGCTGGAGAACTGGCGAAATCAGCTAACGTAAAGAAACTTGTACTTACCCATCTACCTCAGTTTGGCGACTTAGAACAATTGAAAAATGAAGCGCAAAAAGCAGCAGGTAAAGGGATAGATGTAGAACTTGCTGCAGTTGACAAAGTGTTTGACATTTAGGAGGAAGAACATGATTTTTGTACCAAATGAAAACCACGACCCAAGAATCAATTTAGCAATTGAACAATACTTGTTGCAAGAAATGCCATTAGATGAACCCATTTTGCTCTTTTATATCAATGAACCTTCAATCATCATCGGTAGGAATCAGAACACGATTGAAGAAATCAATCGAGATTATGTGGAAGAACATGGTATTCATGTGGTCCGCCGTCTAAGTGGAGGCGGAGCTGTCTACCATGATTTTGGGAACTTGAACTTTAGTTTTATTATGCCTGATGATGGTGATTCCTTCCGTGATTTTGCGAAAGTAACACAACCAATCATCCAAGCACTTCATGAATTGGGTGTTGCCGGGGCTGAGTTGAAAGGCCGAAATGATTTAGTCATTGATGGTATGAAATTTTCCGGTAATGCGATGTATGCTACCAATGGCCGAATGTTTGCTCATGGAACGATCATGTTCGACTCTGATATCAATGAAGTAGTCAATGCATTAAAAGTAAAAAAAGACAAAATCGAATCAAAAGGAATCAAATCGATCCGTTCTCGTGTGACGAATATCAAACCGTTTCTTCCCGAAGAAAAACAAAAAATGACAACGGAAGAATTTCGTCAAGAAATCTTGTTGAAAATTTTTGGTGTAGAATCAGTAGAGGAAGTAAAAACGTACGAATTGACCGACGAAGATTGGAAAAAAATCAATCGAATCTCTGAAGAATATTACCGAAATTGGGATTGGAATTACGGAAAGTCCCCAGATTTCAATTTCTCTCGTCAAAAACGTTTCTCTATCGGTTCGATCGAAGTCCACTTGAATGTATCAGAAGGAATGATTAAAGAAGCAAAAATCTTTGGTGATTTCTTCGGACTAGGAGATATCTCTGATGTCGAAAAAAAATTGGTGGGACAGAAATATGATAAAGAATCTCTATCAAAAATAGTTGACCAAATTGATGTGAAAAAATATTTTGGTGCGATAGAATCAGAAGAATTGCTTACCTTACTTTATTAAAAACAAAAAGCAGCGGAATCCTTATGTATTGGATCCCACTGCTTTTTTATATAGAATTCGAGTAATTTCGGGAAAGCTGAACAGTGATACGATCAATCAATGTATCTTTTTCCTGCGTTAGTGTTCCAGTGTAACGATCTGCCACATCTTTCATCATCATCAAATCAAAGCGTTCCTGATCATCTAATTCTTCTGTGATACCTCGACTGAATATATTCGTATCATAATGTGCACTATGTTCGCAACAAATGACGAAATGATCCTCTTGCTCATGTATCGACAAATGAATTTTTCGATACAGCGGATTTTCGATGGCATGAGTTTCTCTAAATGAATGCTCTAGGGCATGAATCAAAAGCTGGGCTAGATCATCATCTTTGATAGGAAGCTCCTCAGGAAGTTCTGCTTGGAAGGTGATCTGGATATTCCGTTTAGCAGCTAACTGTTGATAGCGCGCGAAAATCAGATTTGTCATCTGATGATTGCAAAAAGAACACAGCATTTCAAAATTTTTTGCTTCTTCCAAGATTGTTTCCACATATTTTTTTGCTTTTACTTGATCCGTATGCATTAAGTCTTGCAGATTTTCCATTTCCTGAACAAATTCTAAACGAAGCGTATTTACTTCTTGGATATGCTGTCGAAGTTGCTCATAATGCTGTTCCAGCAAATCGTTTTTGATTTTTAAGAAATCTACTTGTCTTCGGTCTTTATCTGTGTTCAGAATGTGGTCAATCAGATTGTAACTGATAATAACAATCAAAATAATAATGAATAAAATCGTAGACCAATTGATCGTCGTTTGATAAATACCTAGTGCTGTTTGGATATAAATCAAGCAGTGGATAATGGCAACCAAGACGATCCAAGGTGTACAAACTACATAAAAACGATTGTTCTTATATGCTTCACCAATGCAGGTAAGCGAAGTGACTAGAGTACTGATAACACTAGCTATATTAGCAATTGGCATCAATTCAGGAAGTTCTGCAGAAGTAAAAGCTGCATAAAGCAGAACACCAGAAAAGATCGAAAGCTGGATTTTACAAAAAATCCCATACCATTTTTTATAATAAATCATCCGGCTCCAATAATAGCAGATAATGAAAGCCGAGGTTAGGATAATAAATAAATGAGATAAAAAAGAGTGAACGAATGGTTCAAAAAGGATGCCACTTAAAATATCTTCTGAAACAGCTTCAAATCCTAATGCCAAAGCAAAGCAGCTTAAGATAATCAGCGAGTATTCAAGCCGTTTTTGTTTGTACATCAAGTAGATGGTATAGATAAACGTCCCAATAGCAATGAAAACTGCAATGATCATCGTTAATACTTGCGGTACTGATTGAGAATAGATAAAACCGATTAACGGACCAGTTGTACCTATATAGACTTTCGGTGGCAACCCAGCGTAGTTTTGATAAGGAGATGAGACAGAGATCATCAATTTTTTTCCGATGTAATCTGATGGTAAATCTATCACAGCCAGCGATAATCCAGGGTTGCTTTCTGCGTCGTAATCTTCCCGTTGGTATAAAATGTTTCCGTTTAGATACACAGTAATCCATTGGTGATTTCCTTTGATTAGTAAATTTGCTTCGTTCAACGGTTTCTCAAGTGTCGTTTCCATAATAAATGTTTCATCTTTGTCTACGGTAGGAATCGTACGAGTGTACTTGCTGTCAAACTTAAAATCAGGATCATCTTTTGAATAGAAAACCCATGAATCTTTTATTTCTTTCATTTGATTACTATCAGCAGGAGAGAAGATAAAATAGAAGAAATAAGCAATCCCTGCTAAAAATAACACTGATAATATAATTATTATGCTCCATTTTATGCGCATATAGAAAGATTCTTTTTTATTATATATGTTATTAAAAAAAGCCATAAAGGTATTCCTTTCTAAAACTTGTAATTTTAGGGTAAACGTTTTTTTTACTAACGTCAATTATTTATAATAAAAAATGAGATAAAGATGA
The DNA here is from genome assembly GCF_015751045.1 of Enterococcus lactis. Classification (GTDB taxonomy): domain Bacteria; phylum Bacillota; class Bacilli; order Lactobacillales; family Enterococcaceae; genus Enterococcus_B; species Enterococcus_B lactis. The sequence goes on along the minus strand of NZ_BNJW01000011.1, from coordinate 88,205 downwards.
GGAAATAGAATCAAAAAACGTCGTTGTCATAAAAATGTGTTTTTACAGTTATAATTTGAAAAAAATTTATCGTTATTATATGATTAAGAAGGATTGAAGAAAGAAAGGAGTTGAAAACGATGCCTGATTACAAAAAAATAACTTTTGTTAGTTCTGTAACGCTGATTATATTTTTAATACTTATTCTTCTCGTCGTCTTGGTTCCCCGAATTTTTGGATTGACTCCTTATATTATTGAGGATAGAGAAATGAACCCATATTATGCACAAGGAAATCTGATATATGTACGACCAAAAAATACAGATGAGATTTTAGTCGGAGATATTATTACATATTATGAAAATTCAGGTAAAAAAATCTCGACACGTCGCGTAATAGCTATTGAAAACAACTACAACGACTTTTATACAAAAGCTGACACACGGACTTATATCGAGCCTGGAGTAGTAAAAAAGAGAAATATTATCGGTAGTCCAATCTTCCAGATTCCATATATTGGTCTGGTCCTTTCCAAAACAGCATTTGCATGGATCCAGGGGTTATTCTTTACGATTGCTTTTTGCTTAACAGGAATCACAGCTTGGAATACTTTTGTAGAGTTGAAGAAGAAGCGGAGACGAACACAGAAATTTTTGTGAGAATGTTGAAAAAGACAAATATATTCAAGAGATACCATTACTCTTCTGAACGAGTGATACGGAAAATACTCATACAGCTTGTAGATTTAGCTAGTTGTTCGTATAATGTGTAAAGAGGAGGAGTAGTATGCGCAATGAAATGATGCATCGTCCTGTAGTCAAAGAAGAACTATTGGACTTTATGCGTACCCAGCAAAAAAAATTACCGGGTGAGCTAGGCAAATTGGAAGAAGAAGCTCATGTAGCAGAAGTACCGGTTATTCCCCACGAAACAGTTGTATTTTTGAAATTTTTACTTGGACAGATTCAGCCTGAACGAATCTTAGAGATCGGTGCAGCTATCGGTTTTTCATCAAGTGTCATGGCGACAACAATCGGAGAAAATGCTCATGTTACGACCATTGATCGTTTCGATGTCATGATCGAGAAAGCGAAAAAAAACTATGAACGTCTAGGATTGACAGATAAAGTAACCTTGCTTGAAGGGCAAGCCGCAGATATTTTGCCTGAGTTGTCTGGTCCATATGACTTTATTTTTATGGATAGTGCAAAATCAAAATATATTGAATTTTTACCTGAATGTTTGCGTTTGTTACGAAAAGGTGGCGTTTTGATGGTAGATGATATTTTCCAAGGAGGGACGATCTTGCTCCCTGATGAAGAGATTCCTCGTGGCAAACGAGCTATCCATCGTAAATTAAATGTATTCCTTCGTGTCGTGATGAACCATCCTGATTTGACATCGACCATCTTACCATTAGGCGATGGTGTAATCTTAATGACAAAAGAAGCAGAAGAAATCGATTGGTGATACATGATTATGACAATCAGTAAGTGATTGATTATATCAAGGAATCCATCTAAATTTGATGTGAAAGAGACTGTATTTGTAAAACAACTGAAGGAAATAGTAAATAGATTGAAATAAACAGGAGTAAGTATGAAGACAATGCAACTCCTGTTTTCGACTGATAACCTTAGAATAGATGGAAGCGAATGTTTCTTTTCAAAGGATTGATTTGGTAGTTGAATTAAAATAATTGGCTATTTGCTAATTAAATAACTATTTCATATTGACAGAAGCAATTTAATTATCTATAATTATTGATGTTCCGCTGATTCCTGTCATAGTAGCTCAGCTGGATAGAGCATCCGCCTTCTAAGCGGACGGTCGGGGGTTCGAATCCCTCCTGTGACGCTAAAAAACCGTTAGAAACCTCAGTTTCTAACGGTTTTTCTTTGTTTTTTGTGCCAATATTGTTTGTTTTCAAAGGCAAATAAAATAAAAAAAACATCTTTATCTAGTACAATTATAGGAAGTAAAAATAAAATCCATCAGAAAGAGGAAGCAAATATGTCAATATTATCAAAAATTTTAGTCACTCTAGTGGCCATCGAATTTTTTTATATCATGTACATCGAAACAGTAAGAACTGATTCCGATACGACAAGCAGAGTTTTTAAAATGAATAAAGAAGAATTAAGCAGAAAATCTGTTCAAACATTATTTAAGAATCAAGGAGTATACAATGGACTATTAGGGGTGGGACTACTTTACGGAGCTTACCTTTCTTCCGCACCTAAAGAAATTACAAGTATGCTGTTGCTATCAATTTTTATTGTTGCATTGTATGGAAGTCTGACTAGCGATCGTTGGGTTTTACTAAAACAAGGTGGGTTAGCTCTGTTGGCCTTGCTTTCTATTTTCTTCTAAATGTAGAAAAACAAGGATCTATTGGACAGGAAACTTTGTGAAAAATATTACTTTTTCTCATGAAATATGCTATTCTAATGAATGGTATTTTAGAAAATTTCATGAAAAGGAGTTAGATAGGTGTTCAAAAATTATGTTTTATCACTAAAAAAAGAATTTTTAGGTTATGATCTTTCAAGATTTCAGAAAGATCTTTTGGCTGGAATCACAGTAGCTGCTGTAGCATTGCCTTTAGCCTTGGCTTTTGGGGTATCAAGCGGAGCCGATGCGTCCGCAGGTTTGATTACGGCTATCATTGCCGGCCTCGTTATTGGCGGTTTATCAGGCGGTTTTTATCAAATATCAGGTCCGACAGGCGCAATGGCAGCTATTCTAATGTCCATTGCGGCAACAAAGGGAATGCAAGGTGTGTTGCTTGCTACTTTTTTGGCAGGTCTATTTTTACTTGCAGCAGGACTTTTCCGATTAGGAACACTAACTTCTTTTATCCCAGCACCAGTAATCACAGGATTTACTTCAGGTATTGCTATTATTATTGCATTAGGTCAGATCGATAATTTGTTTGGTGTTCATTCGGAAGGTACAAATGTTATTGAAAAGCTAAGTAGTTATCAAACACTAGGTTTTCCAATAAACATAGCATCTTTGATTATGGGAGGACTAGTCATTTTAGGGATGTTCATCTATCCGAAAAAATGGGCGAAACGAATGCCTAGTTCGCTGTTGGCCATCATTTTAGCAACAGCAGTTACGCTACTGTGTCATTTACCAGTAGCCACTGTTGGTAACATCCCACAAACACTGATCAGCAGTAATCGCTTGGGCTTGGGAGATTTTAGCTTTTCTGCCTTGCAACAAGTAGCCGTTCCGGCCATTAGTATTGCTCTGTTAGGGATGATTGAGAGCTTATTATGTGGTGCTTCTGCTGGTCGAATGGCGAATAAATCATTAGACAGTAACCAAGAATTAGTGGCACAAGGGGTTGGAAATCTATTGCTTCCTTTTTTTGGTGGGATTCCTGCTACTGCAGCCATTGCTCGTACAAGTGTGGCCATCAAATCTGGCGCACAAACCAGATTAGCTGGCATGATCCATGCAGTTGTCTTGTTGCTCTCCATGCTTGTTTTTGCGCCAGTGATGTCACAGATTCCGATGCCGGCACTTGCAGGCGTTTTGATCGTGACAGCTTGGCGTATGAATGAATGGAGAACGATTAAGGAGCTATTTGTTCATAAATATTGGTCAGCTATTCTATTGTTTGTTCTTACAATGATTTGTACAGTCATCTTTGATTTAAGTATTGCTATTGTAATTGGGATTATCGGCGGTTGTGTATTTTTTGTTGTAAAAAGTGCGGCTATCACGATTTCATTAGAAACAATCGATTGGCAAAGAATGGGGCTGCCAGAAACGGAAAAGCTGAATAATTGGACAGTAGTGTACATTAGCGGTCCGCTATTTTTCATGTCTTCAGAGAAACTAAAAAATAAATTGGAAGAACTAAACCATCACGACGGTGTTATCTTCTCCATGCGCGGGGTACCAAGTATTGATTTGACGGCACGTGCAGTTTTTGATGAATTTCAAGAAAAAGCAGAACAGAGAGGACAAACGATTATTTATACTTCCTTGCAGCCAGAAGTAGAAAAACAGCTTTCTCACCTATGGGAATATACATCCACACATCAACATCAAACAGTTGCTCATGCGTTGACAGCATTGCATGCGAAATATACGGCAATGAGCCATTAAAACAATGAAAAAGAACAGACAAGACTGTAAACTAAAAATTACACCGTCTTGTCTGTTCTTTTTAATCTTGTTGTAAAAGTGAAGCTAGTACTTGCCAATCTTGATGGATAACAGGTACAAGGGAACGATTATAAAAAATAGCTGCTGGATGAAAAAGTGGAAGGATACGGTAGTTTTTTTCTGACCATTCGTAGGCATCTTTTTGTTCTGTTAGCTGTAAGACGGGACCTGTATAGAGTTGACCATGGTTTTTGGTAACTGTATATTCTTTACCAAGTAATCGTTGCAGGCCAATATTTCCAAGTGTTGCAATTAATTTTGGCTGGACTTCCATCAGTTCGTAATCCAGTATCGGTGCGTGTGCAAATACTTCGGATCGCGTAGGTGTACGATTTGGATAAACAGTTTCTGTCTGTTGTGTCCGTTTATTGATCCGATGAGTCACGCGATACGGGCGACTCCGTACAGCACTGGTGATATAAACCTCTTCTCGTGTTAAACCAGTGGAAGAAAGTGCCTGCATCAATTCTTTTCCAGCTTGTCCGCTAAAAGGGATGTGTGTATCAATCTCTGTTTTCCCTGGGGCTTCTCCTACAAGCATTAATTTAGGATGAAGAGGTCCTTGCCCAGCGACAAACCCTTCTACAGGACGGCCGTTCATCCTTAAAGAAGCCTCTTGTATCAATTCTGTTGGGTATTCCATTTGTGCTCCTCCTTTTTCTTTTATTATAAGAAGAAAAGAAACGCAATGCGACTATTTTATTTGGCAGAAACGAAGGGGAAAGAAAAGCAGGAGAACGATTGTTTAAATCTTTATTTCATTTTTTGACTTTAAATTTAGTTGACGAACAGCGGCTGTTCTGGTAAGCTAGTACTGTTGTAATTGTGGACTCCACAGCTACAACCGCTCAGAACAAGTAATAAGCACAGCAGATGCTGTCACTTCGGATGGCGAGTCTAAGTATATCAGAAGGAGGTGCTTTATAGCATGTACGCAATTATTAAAACTGGTGGTAAACAAGTAAAAGTTGAAGTTGGACAAGCAATCTATGTTGAAAAACTTGACGTTGAAGCAGGAGAAAAAGTTGTTTTTGACGAAGTTATCTTAGTAGGTGGCGAATCTACAAAAGTAGGCGCTCCAACTGTTGCAGGTGCAACTGTTGAAGGTACTGTTGAAAAACACGGCAAACAAAAGAAAGTCGTTACTTTCAAATACAAACCTAAAAAACATTCACACCGCAAACAAGGTCATCGTCAACCATATACAAAAGTGGTTATCGACGCGATCAACGCTTAATCAGCGTTTGAGAAAGAAGGCCTATATATGATCAAAGGAACATTTAAGCGAAATGACGCAGGTCAGATCGTTTCATTCACTTTGACCGGGCATGCTGATGCTGGTCCTTATGGAAGTGATATCGTTTGTGCAGGTGTTTCTGCGTTAGCGATCAGCACTGTCAACGGGATTGCCTCATTAGCCGGTTTTGAACCGATTGTTGAAATGAATGAAGAAGAAGGCGGTTATCTTTATACCGAAGTCACTTCAGGAATGACACAAGAACAAAACAATATTGCTGAGATTCTATTAGAAAATCTTTTATTAGGTTTACAATCAATAGAAGCTGAAAACTCAGAATATATCCAAATTAAAACAATCAATGATAAATAGGAGGTGCAGACCATGTTGTTATCTATGAATCTACAATTATTTGCCCACAAAAAAGGTGGCGGTTCTACATCTAACGGCCGTGACTCAGAATCAAAACGTCTAGGTGCTAAACGCGCTGATGGACAAACAGTTACAGGTGGATCAATTCTTTACCGTCAACGCGGTACAAAAATCTATCCAGGTGTAAACGTGGGTATCGGTGGAGACGACACTTTATTTGCAAAAGTTGATGGCGTAGTACGTTTCGAACGTAAAGGCCGTAACAAAAAACAAGTGTCTGTTTATCCAGTAGCTCAAGAAGCTTAATTGAATCTTGCGATTAAAGAGGTTGTGACAAGACTTTTGTCACAGCCTCTTCTTTGTTTATAAAAATAAAAGTTGTAATGAAGGATGCGAAGGTTACCATGTCTTTTTACGCTTAATATTTTTTTGCCATCTTGTAATCAGAATGTTTTGATAACGATTGTTTTTATTAATGAAAGCGATATTGTTTGCTATCAGCAGCATCATTGTAGAATAAATAGTGTTCTTTTTCTTGTTTCCAATATAAAAATGGAATTGATATTTTGTGTTCTTTTATCTTCATTACGCTTGTCCCTTCGCTTGTTGTCAACGAAACAAAATCAGGTAAATAGTTGACGAAACGGAAATAAATACATAGTATTATGTTTTGAAGCCTAAGAACAACAGTCTATAGAAAAGGAGCGATACCATTGGCAAAACGCATGGACCGAATTTATATGTATGTCAAAGAAAAAACCGCTCATTTAACAAAGGCAGAATATGACCAAGGAGTAACGACACAAGAAATTGCTGAAGTGTTAGGAATCCAACGAACGAATAGCAGTAAGGATCTGAATCAGCTAGTGCGCGAAGGAAAATTGATAAAGACAGATGGACGACCAGTACGTTACATATATCAAACACTCGCTACGCACGTAAAGCCAGCTGCAAAACATGTGGTCAGTTACAAAGAAACGCCGGTCTCTGAAGAAAAAAATACGCTCCAGATAGATACTAAGGATATCTTTGCAAAAATCATTGGAGCTAATGGTAGCATGAAAAACTCAGTGGAACAGGCAAAAGCTGCGATCTTGTATCCGCCAAGAGGATTAAATTGCTTGATTACAGGACCTACCGGATCAGGAAAGACTTATTTTGCGCACGCGATGTATCATTTTGCCAAAGCACATCATGTAATAGATGAGGAAACGGAACTGATTGTTTTCAATTGTGCTGATTACGCGAATAACCCTGAGCTTTTGATGAGCCATTTATTTGGGTATGCAAAAGGAGCCTTTACAGGTGCAGATGAAGAAAAAATGGGAATTATCGATCAAGCGGATGGTGGTATGCTATTTCTGGATGAAATTCACCGATTGCCTCCAGAAGGTCAAGAAATGATCTTTTACTTTATGGATCACGGGACTTACAGTCGACTTGGAGAAACAACGAAATCTCATGAAGCAAATGTACGAATCGTAGGTGCGACCACAGAAGATCCAGGCTCTTCGCTATTGGAAACTTTTGTTCGGCGTATCCCAATTAATATCAAACTTCCGGCTTTTGAAAAACGTCCTGCAAATGAGAAAGTCGATTTAGTAAAAATTATGATTGCCCACGAAGCGAACCGCACGCAACGAAAGATCTCTTTGACAGAAGATGTAGCAAAAGCACTGATTGGCAGTGTGACTTATGGTAATATAGGTCAATTGAAGTCGAATATCCAGTTAGTATGCGCACGAGGATTTCTAAATCATATGCAATCTCCCGAAATATCGATTACGATTGATGATTTGACAGAAGGGATTCGTAGCGGATTGATTCAATTAGCAAGCAACCGCAGTGCAATGGCAGAGCTTTCTAAAATATTGGAGCCAAAGATAACTGTAGCACCAAACGATACGATCATGAAAATCCAATCAGACTCCTATGAATTACCTTATAATCTATATGATATCATCGGAGATAAAGCAGCTTTGCTGAAGTCGGATGGGTTGGACCAAGAAGCAATCAATCACTTTATTTCTACAGATATCAACATCCATCTGAAGTCTTTTTATAAAGACCATGGGTTTTCTTTTAATGCAGATAGCAAATTAGCAGAATTTGTAGATCCAAAAATCATAGAAGTGACCAATCAGATTTATGTAATGGTCAAAAGATCTTTACCATATGACTTTCAGCAAAACTTTATTTATGCTATGAGCTTGCATATCAGTTCGTTTTTGAAAAAGATCAATTTAGGAGAAGAACGGCATACGAATGATAATATCCGTGAGATGGCATTTGATTTTCCAGATGAATATGCTGTTGCGAAAGAAGTGCGTAGTTATATAGAAACGTATTTTCAAGTGGATATTCCAGAAAGTGAAGACTACTACTTGACTGTTCTACTCGTCTCGTTACGGGCGAACCAAGCAAGCGGCAGAATCGGTGTAGTCGTTGCGGCTCACGGAAACAGTACAGCAAGCAGTATGGTTCAGGTTGTCCAACAGTTGTTAGATGCAGAGAATGTACGAGCAGTAGACATGCCGTTGGATATGGATCCGAAAACAGCTTTAGACCGAATTGAACGCAATGTACAAGAAGTAGATGAAGGAAGCGGGGTCATACTATTAGTGGATATGGGGTCCCTCGCCTCATTTAATTCGCAAATTCAGCGAGACACCGGGATACCTGTACGTACCGTTGACATGGTAACAACTTCTCTAGTTTTGGAAACTGTGCGAAAGGTCTCTGTATTAGGGACAGATTTAGATATGTTGCATGAATCATTGAAGAATTTTCGAGGTTACGCAGAAATATCTTCTGTAGAACCTGTCCAGGAAACAAAACCTATCCATAAGAAAAAAGCTGTTTTGGCCATTTGTGCATCTGGCGAAGGTACAGCGCAAAGAATCAAAGAATTGATCGAACGAGCGGTAAATAAGCGTCAAGAAACAGAATTAGAAGTTCTAGCTTTGTCGATTGTGGAAGTGAAAGAAGAATTGCCAGTTATCCAAAAAGAATATCAGATCATAGCAACTACTGGAATTACTGATTTGAATATCCAAGCACCATTTATTCCTTTAGAGCGCTTCATTGATCAAAATATCGAAGTCATTTTGGATCAGTTGCTTATGGAATCAGAAATGGAAGAAACTGAATTCGTCTCGCTAGATGAAGAGACAGCTAAAAAAACATGTGTTGAGTTTATCTCTGAGAACTTCATCTTTATCAATGGTAGTAAACTAATCGATCCAATGTGGCAATTTTCTACACAAGTCTCTCAGACGATGGGAATTGGCAATGAAGAATATGGTTTTAAGATCAACTTAGTGATGCACGCAGCAGGAATGATCGAACGGATTATTCGAAATGAAACGTTGACGGTGGAAGAAAACGAATTGACGAATACAATGAGTGATCCTCTTTATAATCAATTAACAGCCTCGGTTGTCCTGCTAGAAGATAAGATAAAAGTAAAAGTGCCAATAGAAGAAATGTATTATCTGCTACGTCTAGTGCATAATCAGCTAGATAAAAAAGAATACACTATGCCTTAAATACACAAAAACGATACACTTTCATAGTGTATCGTTTTTGTGTATTGGTTAAGAATCCTTTAAATTCAATTAGTGTATCATAAAAAAGTTGGCACGCTTTTTGCTTATAGTAGTGTGTGCTAGGAGGTGGTTGTTCACACAGAAATGATAGGGGTTTCTGTGAAGTAGTGAGGAAGAAGGAGTTTTGCAGATGGATATTCGATTGGCACGTATAGATGATCGTTTAATCCACGGGCAAGTCGCAACAGTTTGGTCGAAGCAAACAGGTGTTGAACGTATCATTGTGATTAGCGATGTAGTTGCTCAAGATAAATTGAGAAAGTTTCTATTAAAAGAAGCTGCACCGCCGGGAATCACAGCAAATGTAATAACCGTGCAGAAAATGATTCAAATCTATCATAGTGGACTATTATCACGAGCAAAAGTGATGCTTTTATTCACCAATCCCCAAGATGTTGAAGCGGTTGTCCGCTGCGGTGTACAGTTGAAGTCGTTGAATATCGGCGGTATGAGTTTTACTGAAGGCAAATCAATGATTACCAATTTTGTTTCAGTAAATCAACAAGATATTGATTCCTTTCGTTACTTGAACAGTCAAGAAGTGGAGTTAGAGATTCGAAAAGTACCTGCTGACAGGAAAATCCTTTTGATGGAACTACTAGCGAAAATCAAAAAGGTGTAACAAAAATGGTTGTTGGAAAAGGTCAAATAATTCTGTTGTAATGGTTAGCAATTATTAATATTTTTGAATTTGTTACAACAAAAGTAAATAGGAGGTATAAATATGGTAGGGATTATCCTAGCAAGTCATGGACAATTTGCTGAAGGAATCTTACAATCCGGTTCAATGATCTTTGGCGAACAAGAAAACGTCAAAGCCGTGATTTTGAAACCAAGTGAAGGTCCAGATGACTTGAGAGCCAAATTAGAAGAAGCGGTTGCTTCTTTTGATAATCAAGACGAAGTGTTATTCTTAGTTGATTTATGGGGCGGAACACCGTTCAATCAATCAAACACATTATTCGAAGAGCACAAAGATAAATGGGCAATCGTCAGCGGTTTGAATTTGCCAATGTTGATTGAAGCCTATGCATCACGCTTTTCAATGGAATCTGCTCATGAAATTGCAGCGCATATCATTGAAACAGCAAAAGATGGTGTAAAAGTGAAACCGGAAGAATTAGAACCGGCAGAAGCACCGAAAGCAGCAGTTGAAGACGCACAACCTAAAGGAGCACTTCCAGAAGGAACTGTGGTCGGAGACGGGAAAATCAAATATGTATTAGCTCGTGTTGACTCACGTCTGTTACATGGACAAGTTGCGACAGCTTGGACAAAAGCAGTGCAACCAAACCGTATTATCGTTGTTTCAGATGCAGTATCAAAGGATGATCTGCGTAAGAGACTAATCGAACAAGCTGCTCCTCCAGGTGTAAAAGCAAATGTTATTCCTATTAGCAAAATGATCGAAGTCGCAAAAGACCCTCGTTTTGGAAATACCAAAGCATTGCTTTTATTTGAAAATCCTGAAGATGTATTGACAGCTGTTGAAGGTGGCGTGGACATCAAAGAATTAAATGTTGGGTCAATGGCGCATTCGGTTGGTAAAGTCGTTGTAAGTAAAGTATTGTCTATGGGACAAGAAGATGTTGAAGCGTTTGAGAAGCTTGAACAAAAAGGTGTGAAATTCGATGTACGTAAAGTACCTAATGATTCACGCGATAACATGGATGACATTTTGAAAAAAGCAAAAGCTGAATTAGCAAAAGCGTAATAAATAATATTAAAATTTATAGGAGGCTTATCATGTCTATTATTTCAATAATTTTAGTCGTATTAGTTGCCTTTCTAGCTGGTATGGAAGGTATTCTTGATGAATTTCAATTTCATCAACCACTAGTGGCATGTACATTGATCGGTTTAGTTACCGGAAACCTCGAAGCTGGTATCGTACTTGGCGGTACGCTTCAAATGATCGCTTTAGGTTGGGCAAATATCGGTGCTGCTGTAGCACCAGATGCTGCATTAGCATCAGTAGCATCAGCAATTATTTTAGTTTTAGGTGGACAAGGTGTTAAAGGTGTTCCTTCTGCGATCGCGATTGCCGTTCCTTTGGCTGTTGCAGGGTTGTTCTTAACAATGATCGTACGTACAATCGCTGTTCCAATCGTTCATTTGATGGATGCAGCTGCTGAAGAAGGAAACATCCGTACGGTTGAAATGTGGCACATCATTGCTGTATGTTTACAAGGGGTTCGTATCGCGGTCCCAGCAGCAGCATTGCTATTTATCCCAGCACAAACTGTGCAATCATTCCTTGAATCAATGCCAGCATGGTTAACAGATGGTATGGCTATCGGTGGGGGAATGGTCGTAGCTGTAGGTTACGCTTTGGTAATCAACATGATGGCTACAAAAGAAGTATGGCCATTCTTCATTATCGGTTTCGTTGTAGCTGCAATTTCTCAATTAACATTGATTGCTCTAGGTGCTTTAGGTGTTGCATTAGCTCTTATTTACTTGAACCTTTCTAAAATGGGTGGTTCATCAAATAATGGAGGCGGAAGCAACTCTGGTGACCCTTTAGGCGACATTTTGAATGACTATTAATCTTGAAGGAGGAAAATAAAATGGCAGAAGAAAAAATCAAATTATCAAAAAAAGATCGTTTAGCTGTTGCATGGCGCTCTACCTTCATTCAAGGTTCATGGAACTACGAACGTATGCAAAACGGTGGCTGGGCATTTTCTATGATTCCAGCAATCAAAAAATTATACAAAACAAAAGAAGAACGTTCTGCAGCATTGAAACGTCACTTGGAATTCTTTAATACACACCCATACATTGCTTCTCCAATTTTAGGGGTTACATTGGCACTGGAAGAAGAACGTGCGAATGGCGCACCTGTTGATGATGTAGCGATTCAAGGGGTTAAAGTAGGTATGATGGGTCCTTTAGCTGGTGTTGGTGACCCAGTGTTCTGGTTTACAGTACGTCCAATGCTAGGTGCACTAGGTGCTTCATTAGCTATGGGAGGAAATATCCTTGGACCAATCATCTTCTTCTTAGGTTGGAACATTATTCGTTGGGCATTCATGTGGTATACACAAGAATTCGGCTACAGAGCTGGTTCTAAAATTACGGATGACCTTTCTGGCGGATTATTACAAGACGTAACAAAAGGTGCTTCTATTTTAGGGATGTTCGTATTAGCTGCCTTGGTACAAAGATGGGTATCAATCAAATTCTTACCAGTTGTATCAACTGTAAAATTAGATAAAGGTGCTTACATCGAATGGGATAAATTACCTTCAGGTGGTGAAGGAATCAAGAGTGCATTTGAACAAGTTAATAATGGCTTAGCCCTTTCTCCTGAAAAGGTAACAACGTTACAAGACAACTTAGACCAATTGATTCCTGGTTTAGCTGCATTAGGATTAACATTGTTCTGTATGTGGTTGCTTAAGAAAAAAGTTTCTCCAATCGTTATTATCCTTGGCTTATTCGTAGTCGGTGTTGTAGGACACGTCATCGGACTTTTATAATCCATAAAAATATAGCTCGGGCGTTGTCCCGAGCTTTTTTTATATAGTATACTGTGAATAAACAGATATTTGGAGGGAGAAAATGGTTCAATCAATCAATACAAAAGTAGACTTAGTAATTGACGCTACTTCATTTACGGGGCTGACAGATTACGGACAAATCATGATAGGCGATAATGGCTTTGAATTTTACCATGCGCGAGATAGACGCAAATATATCCAAATTCCATGGGAAGAAGTGGATTATGTACTAGCATCGGTCATGCTAAAAGGAAAATGGATTCCTCGATATGCCATTCAAACGAAAAAAAATGGTACATACACATTTTCTTCCAAAGAACCTAAAAAAGTACTTCGTGCGATCAGAGAATATGTAGATGAAGATAGAATGGTACAGTCATTGAGTTTCTTTGATGTAGTGAAACGTGGTATCCGTAGCATGTTTAAACGCAAATAAAAAATAAAGAAAACTTCTAAGGGGAGGTTTTCTTTATTTTTTACTTTGCAGAAGAAAATATGAAATAGCAGAACCAATTATTTGTCCCCTTTAAATCCCTTATGCTAAAATTGATTAGCAAAGAAGGAGGTTATATTATGAGTTGGTTATGGACATTGATTGTTGGAGCTGTGATCGGAGCGATTGCAGGTGCAATCACTAGCAAAGGAAATTCGATGGGCTGTATCACGAATATCATTGCTGGATTAGTTGGTTCAAGTATTGGACAAGCGATTTTCGGCGAATGGGGACCAAAAGCTGCAGGTATGGCACTTATTCCATCTATTTTAGGCGCAGTGATTTTGGTAGCAGTTGTCTCGTTTTTCTTTGGAAAACGGTCATAAGTTTTTTACAAAATAGTAAACTAAAAGGAGTTGCAGCGAGACTGTGACTCCTTTTTGGCTTTCTTTCTTTAAAAGAAAAAGAAGTTTTCCGGAAATTTTTATTTAACTGTCGTGTACGAAGAAAAGTTTGCTATAATAGAAAAAAGCGTGCAAAGAAAGAGGGAGTTTCATTATGATGCTACGTGTAGAAAAATTGCGCAAAAAAATGCAAGAAGAAAATTTGGATTCATTTTTGGTTACCAGTCCGTACAATCTTCGTTACTTAACGAACTTTACAGGTACGACAGGATTAGCTGTTATTACTTTGGAAAAAGCATTTTTTATTACTGATTTTCGTTATACCGAGCAGGCGGCAGCGCAGGCTCAAGGGTTTGAAATTATTAAAAATGTCGGACCTATTTTTGATGAGGTAGCAAACTTAGTACGCAAAGAAGAACTGCACTCATTAGCTTTTGAGGAAACAACAGTCTCATTTTTAGAATATTCGGTTTTAGAAGAAATCATCGATGCGGAATTAGTACCTGTTTCACAGATGATTGAAGAACTTAGAGAAGTGAAAGATGAAGAAGAAATCGCCATTATCGAAAAAGCATGTAATATTGCGGATATGGCTTATGATCACATCCTGAAAATGATCCAACCGGGCATGACTGAGATTGAAGTCGCAAATCAACTAGACTTTTATATGCGTTCTCTTGGCGCTTCAGGTGTTTCTTTTGATACGATCGTTGCTAGCGGATTGCGTTCGGCTATGCCGCATGGTGTAGCAAGCAAGAAACTCATCGAACAAGGTGACTTGATCACGTTGGATTTTGGCTGCTATTACGAAGGGTATGTTTCTGATATGACACGTACATTCGCTATTGGTGATCCTGGAGAAAAATTAAAAGAAATATATCAAGTAGTTCTAGATGCGCAATTAGCGGTTATTGATGCTGCGAAACCAGGAATGACTGGTGTACAATTAGACGCAGTTGCTAGAGATTATATTTCAAAACATGGTTACGGTGAAGCATTTGGACATTCTACAGGACATGGGATCGGTCTGGAGATCCACGAAGGACCGAATGTTTCTTCTCGTGCGGAAAAGCAATTTGTACCAGGAAATGTAATTACTGACGAGCCAGGGATCTACTTACCAGGAATCGGTGGGGTACGTATTGAGGACGATTTGCTGATCACAGAAGATGGCAATCGTGTATTGACTCGTTCACCAAAAGAATTGATCATCTTATAGTCTCGTCCATAAAAGAAGTAAGCGTAAAAATCAGTGTTCACAGACTTTGTTATAGAAAATCGCTTGATTTAATGATACACTATAGAAGAACTTTTAAGCTGTAAGAGATAATAAAGTTGGATATTTTCTCCAATTCATAGCAATTTGCAGCTGATCGGCGGCAGTTTTTTTACCAAATGATCATTATAGCCGCATCATAGAGAATTCGGATGTATCTCGTGCTTAGGCAAAGGGAGGAATAAATAAATGGCAGATGAAAAAAATTTGATTTTAAACGCAAACCAAGATTTGGGAGAGATCGTGATTGCTCCTGAAGTCATCGAAGTAATCATCGGGATTGCTGCTTCTAAAGTAGAAGGCGTATATGGAATGCGCGGAACTTTTGCCAGCAATGTCACTGAATTATTAGGACGAGCAGCTCACGGAAAAGGTGTTTACTTGGCAAATGAGGAAGATGGCTTGAAAGTAGATCTTTACTGCTACCTGGAATATGGTGTTTCAGTTCCTAAAGTTGCAATGGAAATGCAAGAACGGGTTAGCCAGCAAGTCCTTTTCATGACAGATATCGATCTAGCTGAAGTCAATATCCATGTAGTAGCTGTTGTTCCTGAAAAATTAGAACAACCAACAATCGAAGAACTTTTTGAAGACGAAGAGGAAGAGAATGAATAAAGAATTATCAAGACACGAGATTCGGGAGATGGCATTGCAGGCTTTATTTCCGTTAGACTTCAATGCAGACCTAACAAAAGAAGATGCGATTTTCAACGCAATCGAATTAGACCACCGCGACATGATCAATGAAGATGAATCAGAGTTTGTTCCTGTTTATCTTGATACGCTAGTTGGCGGTGTCTGTGCAAAAAAAGATGAATTGGATAAAGTAATCGAAAAACATTTGAAAAACAATTGGCATATCAATCGGATCTCAAAAATGGATTTGGTGATCTTGCGTATCGCGATTTTTGAAATGACTTATGTGACAGATGTACCAGCGGCTGTTGCTTTAAATGAAGCAATTGAGTTGGCAAAAACATTTAGTGATGACCGTTCGCGTAAATTCGTCAACGGTGTTTTATCCAATGTATTAAAAGAATTAGAAGCTGGGGCGTAAGTCCTAGCTTTTTTCTGTGAATCATCATAAACCTGTTATAAATCGGGAAAATTCTATGGTAGAATGAAAACACAAAAAATATCTGGGAGTGGTTAGATGGCAGAATTGATTAACGGAAAAGAATTAGCTGAAAAAATGCAGGCAGACATTGCTGAAAAAATCCAAAAATTGAAAGATAATGGTATCCATCCCGGATTAGTTGTTTTATTGGTAGGGGAAAATCCAGCCAGTCAAACCTATGTAAGAAATAAAGAACGCGTAGCAAAAGAAATCGGAATCCATTCATCAGTAGAG
Source organism: Enterococcus lactis (assembly GCF_015751045.1). Classification (GTDB taxonomy): domain Bacteria; phylum Bacillota; class Bacilli; order Lactobacillales; family Enterococcaceae; genus Enterococcus_B; species Enterococcus_B lactis. Next base: position 71,854 of record NZ_BNJW01000011.1, on the reverse strand, counting down.
CGTTATCCTGAGACGATTTCTGAAAACGAACTACTTGCAGAAATCGAAAAATACAATCAAGATCCTAGATTTCATGGTATATTGGTCCAATTACCATTGCCAAAGCATATAGATGAAGAAAAGATCCTGTTAGCTATCCGTCCTGAAAAAGACGTAGACGGTTTTCATCCAATGAATTTAGGCAGACTCCTTGCGGGTAAACCGGACAAGATTCCTTGTACGCCATATGGCATCATGAAAATATTTGAAGCTTATTCTATCGATCCGGCGGGTAAACGAGCAGTAGTTATCGGACGAAGCAATATCGTCGGCAAACCGATGGCTCAGCTGCTCTTGATGGCAGATGCAACTGTTACTGTTGCTCATTCTAAAACCGAAAATCTGGCTGAACTGGCACAAGAAGCAGATATCTTAGTCGTAGCGATAGGACGTGGACATTTTGTCACAAAAGAATTCGTAAAACCAGGTGCTGTAGTGATCGATGTAGGGATGAACCGTGATGCTAACGGTAAGCTGATCGGTGATGTGAAATTTGATGAAGTGGAGCCTATTGCAGGCTGGATCACTCCTGTGCCAAAGGGTGTAGGGCCAATGACTATCACAATGCTGATGTATCAAACCGTAAAATCTGCCGAAGCTTTTGGAGCAGGTGAATAAATGGCACAAGAATATTTAACTGTCACTACATTAACGAGGTATTTGAAACGTAAATTTGATGCCGATCCTTATTTAGAACGGGTATATTTAACCGGTGAAATATCGAATTTCCGTTTACGCGCCAATGCCCATCAATATTTCAGCTTAAAAGATGATCATGCAAAAATATCTGCTATTATGTTCAAAGGTGCATTCCAAAAATTACGATTCCAGCCAAAAGAAGGAATGAAAGTCCTTGTTGTTGGGCGTATTTCACTCTATGAAGCGGGAGGTTCGTATCAAATCTATGTAGAGCACATGGAGCCTGATGGAATAGGTGCGTTATATCAAGAATTGGAAGAACGAAAAGAAAAGCTGATGAAGGAAGGCCTTTTTCAAGGTCCTAAAAAAATGTTGCCGCGTTTCCCAAAGCGAATCGCGATTCTTACCAGTCCAAGCGGAGCGGTTATACGCGATATCATCACGACGGTGAAAAGAAGGTATCCAATTGTCCAATTGGTTTTGTTCCCAACCGTTGTACAAGGGAATCAAGCAGCGGACAATGTTGTCAAAAATATCCGACGAGTAGAAGAGATGGGCGATTTTGATACAATGATCATTGGTCGTGGGGGCGGATCGATTGAGGATTTGTGGCCGTTTAATGAAGAACGGGTTGCCCGAGCGATTTATCAAGCCAATACACCGGTGATCTCATCTGTGGGACATGAAACAGATACCACGATCGCTGATTTAGTAGCAGATGTTCGGGCTGCTACTCCAACAGCAGCTGCAGAATTAGCTGTTCCTGTTTTGTCAGAAGAGTTGATGCGCATTCAAGAACGGCAAGCTAGATTGCAGCAGGCGTTTGTACGCCAGATCCAGCGCAAACAAGAACGGTTCGAGCGTGCTCGACGTTCCTATGTCTTTCGGCAGCCTGAAAGATTGTATGAAGGACAGACCATCAAATTAGATCAATTGAAACAGCGATTATATCAAGCTACACAGCAGATTTATCATGCAAAAGAAAAGCAAACGATCGCGTTAAGCCACCAATTGGAACAAGTGGCTCCGCTTTATCGAGTCAAAGCAGCCCGCCAAGAAACTGCTTATCTAGAAAAACGTTTAGAAGAGAAAATCCAACAATATATGAAACAACAGCAGCAGCGTTTTGCTCAAGCTGTTCAATCTCTTGATTTGTTGAGTCCATTGAAAATCATGGGAAGAGGCTACAGCTATACGACGTTAAATGATCAAGTAGTAAAAAGTGTCTCCGAGATTCATCAAGGGGATTTGCTGACAATCCATTATCAAGATGGAATCGTTAAAGGACAAGTACAAGAGATAGATAAAGGAGAATAAGAATATGGAAAATCCAACTTTTGAAGAGTCACTGCAAGAATTAGAAAAAATCGTCATGCAGCTAGAACAAGGAGACGTTCCATTAGAATCAGCTCTAGATTCGTTTAAACGAGGAATGGAATTAAGCAAACATTGCCAAGATACCTTAGCTAAAGCAGAAGAAACTTTGACGAAAATGATGACAGAATCAAATGAAGAAGTTGATTTTGACGGAAACGAGGAAAGCTGAGATGAGATTAACTGACTTTTCAGCTATTCATCTACCTGCTGTAGAAAAAGAAATCTTGTCTTTTTTAGATGAACATACGACGGATAGAGCACTCTGTGATGCGATGACTTATTCAGTGAAAGCAGGTGGAAAAAGAATCCGTCCCTTATTACTTTTAGCGGCCGTTGCTTCCTTTGATGAGCCTATCGATGTTCCCGTCTATCAAGTAGCAGCTGCTTTAGAAATGGTGCATACGTATTCCTTGATCCACGATGATTTGCCTGCGATGGACAATGATGATCTTCGAAGGGGAAAACCTACCAATCACAAAGTATTCGGCGAAGCGTTAGCTATATTGGCTGGAGATGGTTTACTGACAGGCGCATTCCAGCTGATCAGTATGGCACACTTGGGTCATTCTCCTAAGCTTCTGTTGCTTCAGCAATTAGCTGTTTGTGCGGGGTCACAAGGTATGGTGGCTGGACAAGCTGCAGATATCGAAGGAGAATCAAAAAAGCTTTCATTAGAGGAATTAGCATTTATTCATGAAAGAAAGACAGGACGTTTGATTCGTTATGCCTTGCTAGCTGGAGGTATATTAGCGAAGCAACCTGAAGAAATCTTATTGCTACTTCAACGATTAGCCGAACATTTAGGTTTGGCTTTCCAGATAAGAGATGATCTACTTGATGTGATTGGTACAACGAAAACGTTAGGGAAAACAGCTGGCAAAGATGAACGTATGGAAAAAAACACTTACCCGCGTTTATTAGGACTAGAAAAGACACATGAGGCGTTGGAGATTGAGTTGTTATCCGCTAATAAGATCATAGACAAATTAGAAGAGGACGTTTTTTCTTTTGATGGCGGGCTGATGCGCCAGATGATCAAGCAATTTGATGTGGAGAAATGAGGGAAAGAATGGAAAAAGAACGCGTAGATGTATTAGCGGTCAAACAAGGATTATTTGAAACAAGAGAACAAGCCAAACGTTCAGTTATGGCTGGTTTGATTTACAACGAAAAAAACGAGCGGTTTGATAAACCGGGAGAAAAAATTCCAGTAAGTAGTGAATTAAGAGTCAAAGGTAAAAAACTTCCTTATGTTTCTCGGGGTGGATTAAAATTAGAAAAAGCGCTCAAAGCATTTGATCTATCTGTTGAAGGAAAAACATTGTTAGATATCGGTGCTTCCACTGGCGGATTTACTGATGCAGCTTTGCAAAATGGCGCTAAAATGAGTTATGCTTTAGATGTCGGTTACAATCAGCTAGCTTGGAAAATCAGACAAGATCCTAGAGTCGTCGTAATGGAAAGAGTGAATTTTCGTTATGCAAAACCCGATGACTTTACCTTAGGGATTCCAGAAGTTGCTGTCATCGATGTTTCTTTTATTTCACTAAAACTGATGCTGCCTCCATTACATGCTATTTTAAAAGAAGAGGGAGAAGTGATTGCCTTAATCAAACCCCAATTCGAAGCAGGCAGAGAAGCTGTAGGGAAAAACGGAATTGTTCGTGACGCACAGACCCATCAAAAAGTTTTAGAAGACATTTTGTCATTTGCGGCACAAGGTGGATATGATGTGCTGGAAGTAAGTTATTCTCCAATCACGGGGGGAGAAGGAAATATCGAGTTCTTGGCTCACTTGAGGAAGGTACCTGAAAGCGGCACGATCAATCCAGCTATTAATATGGCAGAAGTGGTTTCAAACGCACACGAACAGTTTGACCATAAATAAATTGTAACTGTGAAAATCAAGTGAGAAGTATGCGGATTCTTCTTTATTATACCAAGGAAATAAGCTATCATTGGTTAAGAAGAATAAGCTAAGGAGCGAAGACGTAATGAGAAAAAAAGATCGGCATCGTTTGATTACTCGATTGTTGAGTGAGCAAGATATCCGAAAGCAGGAAGAATTTGTTGAAATCCTGAAAAGCAAAGGAATATCTGTTACTCAAGCTACGATTTCCAGAGATATAAAGGAACTAAAACTGATTAAGGTACCGGCCTCAGATGGCGGCTACCGTTATAGTATACCAGCTGAAACAAATGAAGATGTAAATACTAAATTGGAAAAACTGTTAAAAGACGCTTTCGTAGCAGTTGACCAAATGGAAAAATTTGTTACTTTGAAAACTTTGCCGGGGAATGCTTCGGCAGCAGCGAATTTGATCGATAAGCGCTACAAGAAAGAATTATTTTCGATTATCAATGATGACGATAATGTTTTGATGATTACACGAACTGAAGACCAGGCAGTTTTACTAAAGAAAGACTTCCTGCATTACCTTTAAGTTGAGGAGCGAATGTGATGCTACAAGAAATCAGTATTACTAACTTTGCGATTATTCCGGAATTGCGGCTTTCTTTTCACGAAGGAATGACCGCGCTGACCGGAGAGACTGGTGCGGGTAAATCCATCATTATCGATGCTTTAGGTTTGTTAGCAGGAGGAAGAGGTTCAAGCGATTATATACGTCAAGGCGCAGAAAAATGCATTCTTGAAGGATTGTTTGAACTTCCGAAACAAGAAGGATTCTCTGAATTGATGGTTGAATTAGGTATCGAAACGGATGAAGACAATCTGATCGTTCGACGAGATATGTCGTTGACTGGAAAAAATGTTTGCCGAGTGAATGGTCACATCATCACGCTAGCTAATCTAAGGAAAATCGGCAGTTATTTAGTGGATATCCAAGGGCAAAACGAACATCAGGAACTGCTCCAGCCTGAATCACATCTTGCTTTATTGGATCGTTTTGGAGATGCAGCTTTCCAACAGAAGAAAAAGAGTTATCAGCAAGAATATACCTCTTATCGTGAGCTGGAAAAAAGGGTACGAAAAGTGCAGCAAAATGAAAAATCCTATGTTCAGAGAATAGATATGCTCCATTTCCAGCAAGAAGAAATAGCTGCTGCTGATTTGCAAGTCGGAGAAGAAGAGAAATTAAAAGAAGAAAGAGAAAAACTTAGCAATTATCAAAAAATTGCTGATGGATTAGCTGCAGGCTACGGAGCACTGACGAATAATGAACAAAACAGTGTAGATGGCGTTGGCTTGGCCGTTGCAGAATTGCAAGGGATCGCACATCTAGATGTGGAGTATGAAGCAATTTATGAAAATATCCAAAGTGCTTACTATTTGTTACAAGATGCAATCGGAGACATGAGTCGTCAAATCGATTTGTTGGAGTTAGATGAGAACCGTTTAGAAGAAGTGACTCAACGTCTAGAATTAATCCGACAGTTGAAACGCAAATATGGCGAATCCATTGAGTCGATATTGGCTTACTATGACGAAATCACCGAAGAGCTAGCTTCTTCTGATTTTTCAGAAGGTCAATTGGACAAAATGAAAGAGGAACTAGAGCAAAAAGAGCTTCTACTTCAGCAACAAGCCGCAGATCTTCATGAAGCGCGTAAAAAAATCGCAAAAGAATTGGAAAAATCCATTCTGCATGAATTAAAAAGTCTGTATATGGAAAACACTGAGTTTGAAGTACGTTTCTTAAAAGAAGAAAACAGACAATTGAATCATGATGGGTTTGACCAAATCGAATTCTACATTACGACCAATCCAGGAGAGCCGCTGAAGCCTTTAGTGAAAGTCGCTTCTGGCGGCGAATTATCTCGGATGTTACTGGCTTTGAAAACGATTTTTTCTTCTGAGCAAGGTATGACAAGTATTATCTTTGATGAAGTGGATACAGGTGTAAGTGGAAGAGTTGCACAAGCCATCGCGGATAAAATTTCTCAAATATCGAAATACTCTCAAGTTTTGTGCATCACTCATCTACCGCAAGTCGCCGCAGTCGCCGACTATCAATATTATATCGTGAAAGCAGTGATTGATGGTCGTACGCAAACTTCTGTTTCAGAATTGAAAACAAAAGAAAGAGAAGAAGAAATTGCACGCATGCTAGCTGGAAGTGAGATTACAAAACTGACACTCGAACATGCAAAAGAACTATTGCAACTCGCAAGAAGGACCTGATCCACCTCGTAGTGGTTCAGGTCCTTTTTAGCAGCTGATAGCTATATTTTATTTTTTACATGACACTCATGACAGCAGTCAAGACAACAGACCCAATCGTTAAAATCAGCATCGTCCAAATGACAAATTTTGTTACTTTAGCAAAAGTACTTGTTTGTTTTTTTTCACGCATTGTTTTCAACCTCGTAATTAATTAGTTAATCCAAGTGTACAATCTTTTTGTCTTTTCTACAAGAGGTCTTTTTTATAAAAACTTCCCTTTTTTTAAATAATAGGTAGTTACGATACAAATAAATAATGTTAATAGGACTAGCCAGATAAACGCATCATCTCTTTCAGCAATGGGTAGCTTGATGTTCATCCCATAGATACTTCCGATGATTGTTGGTATAGTTAATATAATCGTTAAAGAAGTTAAAATTTTCATAATATTATTCAAATTATTCGATACAATTGCTGAAAAAGTCTGATTCATTTGTTCTACTAGTTTTAATTGAATGCGAGAAGTAGTCATTGCTTGCTCTGTTTCTACCAATACATCACGCAGATGGTTTTTCAACGCATGATTTTCTTGGAAAAGTTTATTTTGCGCTAATTCTTTCAATGCATCTAAATTAGCAGAAGTCGCTTCTCTGAAATAAACAAGGCTTTTTTGGATATCCATGATTTGATAAAGTTGTTTGTTTTCAGTTGATACTTGAAGTTTGGCTTCCAAAGTATCGCATTGAGATTGAAGCGTAGCTAAATAACTGTTATAAGACAGTGTAACCTGCCAGATGAATTGAAAGAAGATATTGAGATTGGGTGAAACATCGCTTTTTGGAAAGGTTTGACTAAAGACTTTCTTTAAAAATAGTGGTTCATGATTCGTAATTGTGATAAGCTTCTTTTTGGGCGTCAAAATGATAGAGAGCGGGTATGTATCCACTTGAAAATAACCGCTAGGACTTGTTTTAGCAAACGGATATTGTAACAATAATAACGCTGGTTTTGTCAACTTTGATTGATTGAATTCTTCTGTACGGGAATTTTCTGCATCGTCCAATATGGAAGTGATGTAATCTGACGGAATTTCAAATTGATGTGTCAGCTGATGAATCTCTTCTTGATTGGGACGTTCTACACAATACCAGATCGTTTGGTCAGTTTCCTTTCCGGTATTACGCAGTTTCTCATTATCTAATGTAAAATATTTGATCATGATTTTCCTCCTGTTGCCTGTTTCTTTTATTATAACGGATAGGGGATTGGAATACATGGAATGTGTTTGTAAGATATAGAATATAACTGCATAAATTTAAATAAAATGAAACAGTTGTGTAAAGTATATACAGTATACTTGAAGCAACGATAAAAAAGGAGTTTACGTTCATGGGCACATTCACACCACTTATCTTGTTTTGGTATATTTACCCGGTAATCGTTTTGTTTGGTTGCCAATTTCTTGTAAAATTATTTTCGTTAAATCGTCGTTTTAAAATAAAAGCCCCTGATTTGGCGATTCCTTTTTTGTGGGGCGGTATGCATGCGTTGTCTAGAAACACAGCGACAATTTCTATCCTGCCGTTTTTCTTTATTTCTGTTTTACTAATGGGCATCTGTATTGCTGTTTTTCAAGCATATTATTATGAAGAAATCATTTATCCGCGTTATTTCAAGATGACTTGGCGTTTGGTATTTCTGCTGACGATCGTCTTGTACGCGGTCTTGATCATTGTGAATATACTTTCTTACCTATGAAAAAAGCAGAAAAGCTGTAAAAAGTCTTTTAAAAGGCTTTTTGCAGCTTGATTCTTAAAAAAATGTTTATGAATAAAAAAAGTTGTTCCCGGATTTCCTAGAAAAGGTGGTAGAAAGTGGGGGATTGTGGTAGACTAATTTTAGTTAGTGGAGGAATGGGGGGCTTTCAATGTTGATGGGTGAATTCCAACATAATATTGATGCAAAAGGACGTTTAATCGTTCCCTCAAAACTTCGTGAAGAACTTGGCGAAAAGTTTGTTCTGACACGCGGATTGGATGGTTGTCTTTTCGGCTATCCGATGAGCGAATGGGAAAATCTGGAAGCTAAGCTGAACGAAATGCCGTTGGCTAAAAAAGACGCACGTACATTTGTGCGATTCTTCTATTCGGCTGCCACTGAATGCGAACTTGATAAACAAGGACGGATCAATATACCAAGCACGTTAAGAAATTATGCAGCTTTGACAAAAGGGTGCGTAATCATCGGCGTATCTAACCGAATTGAAATTTGGGATGAGACACGATGGGAAGATTTTTCTGCAGAAGCAGAAGAGAATTTTGACGAAATTGCTGAAAATATGATTGATTTCGGACTATAAGAATAGGAAGAGGCTGACTAATGACTGAAACATTTCAACACTATACAGTCATGTTGAAAGAAACGGTAGATGGATTGAACATCAAACCGGATGGCGTTTATGTAGACTGTACACTCGGCGGTGCCGGACATAGTGAATATTTATTGAGCCAACTAAGTTCTAAAGGGCACCTGTATGCGTTTGACCAAGATCAAAAAGCAATCGATCACGCCAAGCTGCGTTTAGCTTCTTATGTCGAACAAGGGATGGTCACATTTATCAAAGCGAATTTCAGAGAATTAGAAGAACGCTTGAGTGAGTATGTAGATAAGGTAGATGGTATTTTGTATGACTTAGGGGTTTCCTCTCCTCAACTAGATGAAGCAGAACGTGGATTTAGTTATCATCAAGATGCACCCTTGGATATGCGTATGGATCAGTCAGCTCCTTTAACCGCTTATCACGTAATTAATGAATATTCCTACCATGAATTAGTAAAGATTTTCTTCCGCTATGGCGAGGAGAAATTTTCCAAACAAATTGCTCGTGAAATCGAACGAGTACGAAAAACAAAACCAATCCAAACAACTGGTGAGCTTGTCGAAATCATTAAACAAGTCATCCCAGCTCCCGCAAGAAGAAAAGGCGGGCATCCTGCAAAAAGAATTTTTCAAGCTGTGCGGATTGCAGTAAATGACGAACTTGGTGCCGAAGAGGCCTCTTTAGAACAGGCAATCCGGTTATTGAAAGTCAATGGAAGAATCAGTGTGATCACATTCCACTCATTAGAAGACAGAATTGTCAAAAGTATGTTTAAAGAATATAGTACGGTTCAAGATTTACCACCGGGACTTCCTGTCATACCTGACGAATTTCAACCGGAACTGAAAGTCATTACTCGTAAACCAATCCTTCCTTCAGAGGAAGAGTTAGCAGAAAACAATCGATCACGCAGTGCAAAGTTACGTATTGCAGAAAAAATAAGAATGAAAGAGGAGTAGAATGATGGCAGAATTAAAGAAAATGCAAGAGTACGAATATGATTTACCTGAATTGGTGGATCAGCCAGAACAACAAATGCCAGATTCTTCTTCGAATCAAGAAATCATTCTTCCACAATCACCAGCAAAACGATTGAAGCAGATTTCTGCTTTGGAAAAAATTGCTGTGGCAAGCGTGGCGATTGCTATTGTTGCTTTGTGTGTTTTAACAGTCATGTTGCGTACAAATATCAGCGGAGCTGAAAAAGAAATCACATCAATACAAACAGAAATCAAGGATAAAAAGCAAGAAAAAACGAGTTTAGAACAAGAAAAAAATGAACTTTCTCGTACTGAACGGATTAAACAAATCGCAGAAGAAAAAGGATTGTCTATTAATGACGACAATTTAAGGAAAGTGAAGTAAATGAGTCTTAAAAATAAAATTCGGCGGTTTATGGAAAAGAAAAATCTAAATCCGATGAACAATCGCAAAAAAGTAGGTATCATTTTATTTGCTACGAGTATTGGATTGTTCTTTTTATTTGCCGTCCGTTTCTCGTATATCGTTATTGGAGGTCATGTTGCTGGTACCTCATTAGCTGAAAAAACAAAACAGTTGTACCAAGGAAGTGAAGTAGTAAAAGCAAAAAGAGGAACGATTTATGATCGTAACGGTGTGGCGCTCGCAGAAGATGCCTCCTCTTATTCAATTAAAGCGATACTCTCAAAAACATATACTTCTGGGGATAAAAAACTGTATGTCGAAGAAAAGAATTTTGATAAAATAGCAGAAATCCTGCATAAGAATCTTTCTATAGACAAAAAAGATGCACTGAATATTTTAGAAGACGGCGCAAAAAAAGAGCTATATCAAGTTGAATTTGGTAGCTATGGGAAAAATATCTCCCAAGAAACCAAGCAAAACATCGAAGCAGATATGAAAAAAGAAGGTGTCGCTGGTCTTTACTTTGTCGACCATCAGGCTCGGATGTATCCAAATGGCGTCTTTTCTTCTCATTTTATCGGATATGCAGTTCCAGACAAAGATGAGAATGGCTTAGTTGGTAAACTAGGTTTGGAGTCTGCTTACAATGATATTTTGAGCGGTAAAGATGGTAAGATTATTTATCAAAAAGATAATTTTCAAAATCCTCTGCCAGGTACAGTAGCAGAAGAAGAAAAAGCTGTTGATGGACAAGATATCTACACGACTTTGGACAGTAGACTACAAAGTTATTTGGAAACACTGATGGATCAAGTAAATGAAGAATATCAACCGGAAGAATTGACAGCAGTCTTGATGAAAGCAAAAACTGGAGAGATTTTGGCGATGGGGCAGCGTCCTACTTTCAATCCCGAAACAATGGAAGGTTTGACTGGAGAAGATGCTATCTGGCGTAATTTCTTGGTACAAGATAGTTATGAGCCAGGATCAACCATGAAGGTTTTCACTACTGCAGCCGCTATCGAAGAAGGAGAATTCAACGAGAATGAAACCTTCCAATCTGGAAAAATCCAAGTAGAAGATGCGACGATCAATGACCATGACTTTGGTGAAAAAGGTGTGCTGACCATGCGTCAAGCTCTTTCATGGTCAAGTAACGTCGGGATGGTCATACTGGAACAGCGATTAGGCGGACGATGGTACAATTATTTACAAAAACTAGGATTTGGACAAAGTACCCATTCTGGATTAGATGACGAAGTAAATGGTGCTTTGCCTACATCAAATATTGTCGACCGAGCAATGAGTGCTTATGGACAAGCGGTAGGTGTGACGAATTTCCAAATGATGAAAGCTTTCACTTCTATTGCGAATAACGGTACAATGATTCAACCTCGATATATCAGCAAAGTAGTGGATCCTCAAACTGGAGAAGAGCGAACAACTCAAACAGAAGTTCTAGGACAACCTTTTTCAAAAGAAACAACAGAAAAAGTCCGTGAATATATGAGAGATGTTGTCGAAAGCGAAAACTACGGTAGTGCTTATGGCGTATATAGTGTACCTGGATACAATGTATCGGCAAAAACCGGAACAGCCCAAATCGCTTCTGATACAGGGGGATACCAAACAGGAGATACAGCCTACCTGTATTCGATTGTGGAGATGGTTCCTTCTGAAGATCCAGACTATGTCTTGTATCTAACAATGAAACACCCTAAGACATATGATCGAATGGCTTTGGCTAAAATCGCAAATCCATTGATGAAACGGGCAATGGATTTTAAAGAAACTGAAGAAGATACGGATACAGAAACCAAAACAGAAAAAGTATCCGTAGCCGATTATCGTAATCTAGAAGCAGATGTTGCAGCAGCGGATGCTCAAAAAAGCGGACTGCAACCTGTCGTTATCGGTAACGGGAAAAAAGTACAAAAACAATCTACTGCCAACGGTGATCAGTTGATCTCTGGAGAAAAACTGATTCTATATACTGGCGGCGACAAGCTGATGCCTGATGTAACTGGATGGTCAAAAGCAGATATCATGAAGCTAGGGAAAATCCTTGGTATCGAAGTTAGTTTTGATGGGGATGGTTATTGTGTCAAACAAGAACTTGCTCCATATGAAAAAATCACAAAAGAAAAACTTAATTTTACTTTAGAAGAATAAGAAGAGAAATAGGAGAGAAAAGAGCATGGAATGGACACAAGCATTGATTCCCATTGTCAGCAGTTGTGCAATGACGATTGCCGCAATGCCGCTATTTATTGGTTACTTTCAAATGAAAAAGCAAGGTCAGGCGATTCGCGAGGAGGGACCAAAGTGGCATAATATCAAAGCCGGAACTCCTACAATGGGCGGCTTAGTGTTTCTGATCGGCTCTATTTTGACAGGGATTTGGGTTGGAGCTTGGCAAAAACAGCTGACTCCTACTCTTTTCATCTTGCTTTTTGTATTAGCATTATATGGAGTAATTGGTTTTCTTGATGATTTTATAAAGATCTTCAAGAAAAGAAACATGGGGCTGAACTCGAAACAGAAACTGATTGGACAGGTTCTAGGGGGAATCATCTTTTATCTTGTTTACCGTTCTGAAGGCTATCCAGGTGTATTGAATTTCTTTGGGCTGGATCTGCCTTTAGGAATCATTTATGGGGTTTTCGCTATCTTCTGGCTTGTTGGATTTTCAAATGCGGTCAATCTGACGGATGGTATCGATGGATTAGTTGCTGGCTTAGGCAGCATCTCTTTTGCAGCTTACGGTCTGATTGCTTGGCATCAGCATCAGTATGATGTATTAATCATTTGTCTCAGTGTCTTAGGTGGTTTACTTGGATTCTTCGTCTATAACCGGAAACCTGCCAAGATTTTTATGGGAGATGTTGGTTCATTAGCTTTGGGCGGACTTTTAGCGGCAATTTCTATGATGCTGAACCAAGAGTGGACATTGCTTTTGATTGGCTTGATTTATGTTATGGAAACTGCAAGTGTGATGCTTCAAGTTACATCCTTTAAACTTACGGGAAAACGAATTTTTAAAATGTCTCCAATCCACCATCATTTTGAAATGTGCGGATGGTCGGAGTGGAAGATTGATACAGTTTTTTGGTTGATCAGCATTGTGACTTCATTGATCACATTATGGATCGTTTGGTAGGAGATGACAGGAAATGAAAAAAATATCAACATATGAAAATAAAAAAGTGCTTGTCTTAGGACTCGCAAAAAGCGGAGTAAGTGCGGCCAAATTATTACATGAATTGGGCGCACTTGTCACCGTTAATGACGGAAAACCTTTTGATGAAAATCCGGAAGCACAAGAATTGCTTTCTTTAGGGATAAAAGTAATAACAGGCAGTCATCCAATCGAATTACTAGATGAAGAATTTTCGTTGATGGTCAAAAATCCTGGGATTCCCTACAGCCATCCTTTAGTAGCAAAAGCCCAAGAAATGGGTATTCCGGTAATTACGGAAGTGGAGCTAGCTTACGAAGTAGCGGAATGCCCAATTATTGGGATTACAGGAACGAATGGAAAAACCACGACAACAACGATGACTGGACTACTACTGAATGCAGGCGTAGACAAAGGAGTTGCCCGTTTAGCAGGAAATATTGGGTATCCAGCAAGTGGTGTCGCGCAAGAAGCGAAACCAGAAGATAAAATCGTGATGGAGTTATCTAGTTTTCAACTCATGGGAATCACAGATTTCCATCCTCATATAGCGGTGATCACCAATATTTATGAAGCACATATTGATTATCATGGCACAAGAAAAGAATACGTCAAAGCTAAATGGAACCTTCAAAAAAATATGACAGCTGAAGATTATCTGGTTCTTAACTGGAATCAGTCAGAACTACAAGAATTAGCGCAAAGAACAAAAGCACGCGTCCTGCCTTTTTCGACAAAAGAAGTGTTGGAAGACGGTGTGTATGCTGACGATCACGCAATTTATTATAGAAAAGAAAAAATAATGGAAATTTCTGAACTTGGCGTACCAGGTACGCATAATGTAGAAAATGCGCTAGCTGCTATTACTGTAGCAAAATTGTATGGTGTATCAAATGAAGCTATACGACAAACGTTGCATTTATTCCATGGCGTGCCGCATCGTACGCAATATGTAGGAGAGATTCAAGGCAGAAAATTTTATAATGATTCAAAAGCAACCAATATTTTAGCGACTAAAATGGCTCTAAGCGGATTTGAAACGGCTAAGGTCGTGTTATTGGCAGGCGGATTAGATAGAGGAAATACATTTGATGAATTGGTTCCTTCACTAAAAGGAATCAAAGCAATGATCGTATTTGGTCAAACAAAAGAAAAATTGATCGATGCTGGAAAAAAAGCAGGCATCGAAACGATAGTAACAGCCGATTCTGTAGAACAAGCAGTTCCTTTAGCATTAGAAAACAGTACAGATGGTGATGTGATTTTATTATCACCAGCGAATGCCAGCTGGGATCAATACCCTAATTTTGAAACTAGAGGAAACCGATTCATGGAAGCTGTGAATCAATTAAAATAGAAAAAGTAGAAGCGAGCGATAAAAAATGAAAATTTTGGTTACAGGCGGAGGAACGGGAGGACATATTTATCCGGCTCTTGCCTTTGTCAATTATGTGAAGACTCAAGAACCGAATGCTGAATTCATGTATGTGGGAGCAAAACGTGGTCTGGAAAATAAAATTGTCCCTGATACAGGAATGCCTTTCCATACTTTGGAGATTCAAGGCTTTAAACGAAAAATTTCCATGCATAATATCAAGACAATCCGATTGTTTCTTAAGAGTATCCGTCAAGCAAAAAAAATCCTCAGTGATTTTCAACCAGATATCGTTATCGGTACTGGAGGATATGTATCCGGAGCGGTAGTGTATGCTGCATCAAAAATGGGAATTCCAACTATTATCCATGAACAAAACAGTGTACCAGGTGTTACCAATAAATTTTTAAGCCGATATGTGGATCGGATCGCTCTTTCATTCAAAGATGCGGCTCCTTTTTTTCCTGAAAACAAATCAGTCCTTGTAGGTAATCCTCGAGCACAAGAAGTAGCAGATACTAAAAAATCAGATATTTTGAAAACATTTGGGTTGGATCCAGAAAAGAAAACAGTCTTGATTTTTGGCGGCAGTCAAGGAGCACTTAAAATCAATCAAGCGGTATCGGTTTTTTTAAGTGAATATATTCCTTCCTCTTATCAAGTCTTGTATGCTTCAGGAGAAAGATATTATGAAGAAATCCTAAATAAAATAAATCCTGAAATACAAAACATTAGTGTCCAGCCTTACATCAAAAACATGGCAGAAGTCATGGCTTCGAGCAATCTGCTAGTGGGACGTGCTGGTGCAACTTCGATCGCAGAATTTACAGCTTTGGGGCTTCCGGCAGTGCTTGTTCCCAGTCCATATGTTACGAATGATCATCAGACTAAAAATGCAATGAGTCTTGTTCATGCAGGAGCAGCAAAAATGATTGCGGATAATGAGCTAACGGGTGAATCACTAAGTCAGACAATTAACGAAATCATGGATGATGAAGAATTGCAAAAGCAAATGTGCCGAGCTTCTAAAGAACAAGGCATCCCTGATGCTTCAAAACGTCTTTATGACGTAGTGAATCAAATAATCAAAAAATAAAGGCGGTGGTCTTAGTGAGTAAGAAAAAAGAACCTAAAAAATTGTCTCATTCGTCTTCTGATGAAAACAATTTGACTCCTTGGCAAAAGGCTAACCGAAAATATCTGGCAGAACAAGGGATGAAAAACCAAGAGCCAAAAAAAGAAGACACACCATTAGACACACCCCTTTCAGATTCTGAAGAAGAAAGAACGGTTCAAGAGGAACAGCAAGAAACAAGCCAGTCAGAAAGCCAGTCCGAGAAAAAAATCGAATTTTTTGAAGAGATCAAGCAAAAGAAAAACGGTGGCCCGTATAACGGTTCTTTTTTGAATCGTCTCCCCAATTTAAAAAGTCAAAGGCATAAAGTACTGTTTCGTCGGTTAGCATTGATTATTACTGTATTGGGCATACCGCTGATTTTTTTGATCTATTATGTTTCTCCTTATAGCAAGCTACAAGCAGTTGCAGTGTCAGGTAATAAGGTAGTCAACAGTCAGGAAATCATCTCTGATACCAAATTGTCATTGGGAGAAAATGTCTGGGGGCAGTATTTCGATCGATCCACTTATATCGAACGGCTAAAAAAAGCACAGCCGAGAATCGAAAAAGCAGCTATACACTTCAAAGGGATAAATGAGTTCGATTTGGATGTGACAGAATACAAAGAAATCGCTTTGATTGCAAAAGATAATCAATACTATCCAGTAATTGAAAATGGAACAGTATTAGATGAAAAAGTAGCAAATCCTACAAAAAATCTCCCTATCTTAGAAGAGTTCAAAGATTCAGCAAAAATCAAAGAATTAACAAAGCAATACAATCAGTTATCATCAGAATTGCAAAAAGCAATCTCTGAAATCAAGTATACACCAAGAGCAAGTAATAAAAACCTGATCCAATTGAACATGAATGATGGCAATCAAGTCATTGTAAATATCAATAATCTTGCGAACCAAATGAAATATTATTCGCAAGTAGCCAAAGACATAGATGAAAAAGGTGTGATCGACATGGAAGTTGGCATCTACTCATATCCTTACAGCAGTACTCAAGAAACGGCAGAATCGGACCAAACGGAAGAAACAACTGGAAGTGAAGAAAACGCGGATCAAACAAATGGGTCAAGTGAAGAGGCAGAAACGCAAGCAGCAGATACACCTGAATCGTCTGATACAAACGGCTCATCTGATTCAAATAATTCAAGTGAAACAAGTCAAATAGAAGACAATCCAAGTACAACTCCGTCAAGTTTAAATGAAAATTGATAAAACAACTTTAAAAAGTAAGAATGTACTTTCTAAAAACCAGTAATTTATGGTAGAATTGAAAGCAGTGAATATATCTATTAATAAGTATATTTTAAAACGGACGCTAGTTGTTCGCTTGTATATGGAATAGTAAGTAGGAGGGAATCCCATTCATGGCAAAAACAGGAATGTATGTAGGCCTTGATATTGGAACGACATCTGTTAAAGTTGTCGTGGCTGAATATATCGACAGCCAAATGAATATTATTGGAGTAGGAAACGCAAAATCAGAAGGGATTAACCGAGGCATTATCGTTGATATCGATAAAACGGTCCAAGCGATACAACGAGCAGTACGACAAGCAGAAGAAAAAGCAGGTATCCAGATCAAAGGCGTAAGTGTCGGTTTGCCAGCAAACATGCTTGAAGTAGAAAATTGCCAGGGAATGATTGCAGTTAACGGAGATTCAAAGGAAATCACCGATGAAGATGTCAGAAATGTGGCTTCTGCTGCCCTTGTTCGTTCAATACCTCCTGAACGTCAAATCGTGTCAATTTTGCCACAAGATTTTACTGTCGATGGATTCGAGGGAATCAAAGACCCTCGTGGAATGATCGGCGTAAGATTAGAAATGTACGGTCTGTTGTTTACCGGACCAAAAACGATCATCCATAACATACGTAAATGCGTGGAAAACGCCGGATTAATCGTCAATGAAATGGTTATTACTCCTTTAGCGCTGACAGAATCAATTCTTTCTGACGGAGAAAAAGATTTTGGTACGATCGTTATTGATATGGGTGGTGGCCAAACGACAACAGCTGTTATGCATGATAAGCAATTGAAGTTTACCAGTCTCGACCAAGAAGGTGGCGAATTTGTCACTAAAGATATCTCTATTGTATTAAATACGTCTTTTAACAATGCAGAAGCGTTGAAAATAAATTACGGGGATGCATATCCAGAACGGACATCACCAGATGAAGAGTTTCCAGTAGATGTAATTGGCCAGTCAGAACCAGTGAAAGTCGATGAACGCTATTTGTCAGAAATTATTTCAGCTCGTATGGAACAGATTTTCAACAAAGCAAAAGATGCATTGGACCAAATCGAAGCATTAGAGTTGCCAGGTGGCGTCGTATTGACAGGCGGAGCTGCTAGTCTTCCAGGTGTTGTGGACTTGGCGCAAGAAATCTTCGGCGTAAATGTGAAACTGTATGTTCCAAATCACATGGGACTGAGAAACCCGGTATTTACAAATGTAATAAGTATCGTTGATTATTCAGCAAACTTGAGCGAAGTGTATCAATTGGCAAAAATTGCTGTTACAGGTGAGACCTCAGCAGCTCGTCAAATGGTAGTTGAACAAGAAACAACAAACACATATGAAAGCTATGAAGCACCTGAAGAAACAGTCTACGATGAGCCGGAACCAAAAGAATCCGGAGAAAATGTAAAAAATAAAATCAAGGGTTTCTTTACAAATATTTTTGATTAATTCATCCTGGGAGGAATAAGATATGGAATTCTCAATTGATAATAATATCAATGACGGCGCAGTAATCAAAGTCATCGGAGTCGGCGGTGGCGGTGGAAATGCTGTGAACCGAATGATTGAAGAAAACGTCAAAGGTGTTGAATTCATTACGGCCAACACAGACGTGCAAGCATTAAAAAATTCAAAAGCTGAAACAGTTATCCAATTAGGACCAAAATATACTCGTGGTTTAGGGGCTGGTTCTCAACCAGAAGTTGGACAAAAAGCGGCAGAAGAAAGTGAACAATCCTTACGAGAAGCTTTAGACGGTGCAGATATGATTTTCATCACTGCAGGAATGGGTGGAGGAACTGGTACAGGTGCTGCGCCAATCGTTGCAGGGATCGCTAGAGAACTGGGCGCATTGACCGTTGGTGTCGTTACACGTCCGTTCACTTTTGAAGGACCTAAACGTGGCCGTTTTGCTGCAGAAGGTATCGCTCGTTTGAAAGAAAATGTCGATACATTATTGATTATCTCAAATAACCGTTTACTAGAAGTTGTAGATAAAAAGACACCAATGCTTGAAGCTTTCCGTGAAGCAGATAACGTTTTACGTCAAGGTGTACAAGGTATCTCTGACTTGATTACGGCACCAGGTTACGTTAACCTCGACTTTGCTGACGTGAAAACAGTGATGGAAAACCAAGGTACAGCATTGATGGGAATCGGTGTAGCTAGTGGAGAAGATCGCGTAGTAGAAGCAACGAAAAAAGCAATCTCCTCTCCATTGCTTGAAACATCTATTGATGGAGCGGAACAAGTACTTCTTAACATCACAGGCGGTTTGGATATGACATTGTTTGAAGCACAAGATGCTTCAGATATCGTAGCAAATGCAGCAACTGGCGATGTAAATATTATTCTAGGTACATCTATCAATGAAGAAATGGGCGATGAAATCCGCGTGACGGTCATCGCAACAGGTATCGATGAATCAAAAAAGGAGCGCAAGTCTAGCCGTCCAGCTAGACAAGCACAAATGCAATCACCTGCTCAAAAGACTGTATTAGATATGGATCAAGCTAAACCAACTTCTGCAGAAGAAGAAAACAGTTTTGGCGATTGGGATATCAGACGTGAACAAAATGTTCGTCCTAGAGTTGATGATTCCAATTTTGACAATATCGAAAAAAAAGAATTTGATACATTCAACCGCGAAGAAACAAAATCTCATGGCGATGATGAATTAAATACGCCACCGTTTTTCCGTCGTAAAAAATAAAGGAGAGGAAGAGCACATGATTGCTGACAACTTGCAGAAAATCAAGCAAGAAATTCAGGATTCGTGTGCTCTTGTTCATCGTGATCCGAAAGAAGTTACATTAGTAGCTGTAACAAAATCTGTTGAATCAGCTCAAGCTGAAGAATTGGTCAGAGCTGGCGTTATGAATTGTGCAGAAAACCGAGTAGATAAACTATTACAAAAGAAACAAGATTTATTTGATTTTCCCGAAATAAAGTGGCATTTAATTGGTAATTTACAGCGCAGAAAGGTAAAATTGATTGTAAATGAAATTGATTACTTTCATGCGTTGGACAGTTTAAGATTAGCAGAAGAAATCCAGAAGCGGTTAGAGAAAGAATTATCCTGTTTTATTGAAGTAAATGTTTCTGGTGAGGAATCAAAACATGGAATTTCACCAGATGAGCTTTTACCGTTTGTGGAATCTTTAGCTGCCTGCACAAAAATCAAGGTTGTTGGGTTAATGACTATGGCGCCTAAAGAAGCTTCTGATGAGCAAATCCATAAAGTGTTTGGTACGCTGAAAGAATTGCGTGATCTTGTTCAAGCAAAAGGTTATGCCCATGCACCATGTAATGAATTAAGCATGGGGATGAGTCAGGATTTTCAAATTGCGATTGAAGAAGGTGCAACATTTATCCGTGTAGGAACAGCGCTATTCAAAGACGAATAAAGGAGGAACAAAAATGCCGCTTTTAAACAGAGGAGCAATTGCTAATTTTTTCGGATTAGCTGATGAGGAAGAGTACGAATACCAAGATTATCCTGAAACAACAAAAAAGGCTGTACAGCCAACTAAAAAAAATACAAAACAGAATCAACCAACTCATTCTGTATCTGCTGCGAATACTCATGAGAAACAAAAAACGGCGACTTCACGTCCTGTAACGCATGAAAGTATTCAGCCGGCTGAAAAGAAAAAAGTAATTGAACTACATCAATCACCTACAAAAACTGTAGCGAAAGAAAGAACAGCTTCAAGAACGTCTACACAACCTAAAGCAAATCTTGCGGGAAAAATCACTGTGATGGAACCAAGAGCTTATTCTGAAGCGATGGCGATTGCTAAACGAATCATCGCTGGAGAAGCAACCTTAGTGAATTTTCATTTAGTGGAAGAAAAGCAAGCGAGAAGAATCGTTGATTTTCTAACAGGGACAGTTTATGCATTAGATGGAGATATCAAACGCGTTGGAGATGAAATTTTTCTTTGTACACCGACAGGGATGGAGATTGACAGTTCAACCGCTCAATCTTTTGCAGATGCGAATTTGTTTGATCTGTAAGAGGAGGAACTACGATTTATATTATTGCGCTATTACTTCATTTAATTGAACGGGCAGCCTATTTCTATAGCATTATCTTGATGGTATATGCTTTGCTCTCTTGGTTTCCAGGCGGTTATCAATCAGGATTAGGACGATTTTTAGCTAAGATCTGTGAACCGTATATCAGTTTATTCGATCGTCTGCCTTTAAGGATCGGTCCTTTGGATTTCACGATTTTAGGGGCCATTCTAATCTTGAACTTAGCCGTACAAGGATTAGCACAGATCGTTATATGGATAACTATCCATATAGTTTATTGATTCAAGCAACAAAATCTTTATTCTCAGAATAGATAGGAGGGGAAAATTTTGGATGCAAATGTATACCAGCACTTTCGGGCAGATGAACGGGCATTTATCGACTCAGTAGGTGATTGGATTGAACAAGTTCAAGGACAATATGCGCCATATCTGACTGAATTTCTTGACCCCAGACAATCCTATATTTTAGAAACACTGATTCGTCAAAGCAGTGATTTGCGTTTCATGTTTTATGGTGGATATGAACAGGCAGAAAGAAAAAGATGTTTGATTTTCCCCGATTATTACGAACCTGTAGAGGAAGATTTTGAAACAGCATTGTATGAAATCCATTATCCTAGCAAATTTGCCAGTCTAAGTCATGGGAAAATCCTTGGGACTTTAGTGGGAACAGGTATCAAACGCTCTTACTTTGGCGATATCATCTCAGATGGCGATCGCTGGCAAGTATTTATTGCAAATGAGGTGGATCATTTTGTTGCTGCACAAGTAACAAAGATTGGAAAAGTTGCTGTACGCTTGGAACCAATCAAATACACAGAAATGATTTTGCCGAAAGACAGCTGGACACAAGAAAGAGGGACTGTTAGTTCTATGCGACTGGACAGTGTGATCTCTGAGATTTATAATATTTCCAGACAGCGGTCCAAGCAGCTGATCGAAGCTGGTAAAGTAAAAGTGAATTGGACAGAAAATACAAGACCTGATTTTGTACTTGAACTATTAGATATTATTTCAGTCAGGGGTTACGGCAGAGTCCAGATCCAAGAACTTGAGGGGAAGACGAAAAAAGAAAAGTACAGGGTGTTGTTCGGTGTATTACGTAAATAAAATAAAAAGGTGGTTTACTCATGGCTTTAACTCCATTAGATATCCAAAATAAGACATTCCCAACAAAAATGCGGGGATATAATCAAGACGAAGTAGATGATTTCTTAGATTTAGTTGTTCGTGACTACGAAGAATTGACTCAAAGAAATCGTGAATTAGAAAAAGCAGTCAAACATTCAGAAGAAAAACTTGAGTATTTCAATGAATTGAAAGATGCATTGAACCAATCGATCATCGTAGCTCAAGACACAGCGGATAAAGTAAAAACAAGTGCAAGTAAAGAATCTGAAGTGATCGTTACTTCTGCACAAAACAAAGCAGATGAGTTAGTTGCGAATGCTGAAAAACGTGCACACCAATTAACAACTGATGCAGAAGAAAAAGCAAGAAAAATCTTGACAGATGCAACAGAAAAAGCAAGACAGCTTGCGACAGAAACAGAAGATCTTAAGAAAAAGACACGAGTATTCCATCAACGTATCAGCTTGATGCTTGAATCTCAATTGGAACAAGTGAAAAGTCCAGAATGGGACGAAATTTTACAACCATTCTCTAGCTATGTGACTGACAGCCATGAAGTGATCAAAGAAGTTTTAGCAAAACAGCTTGACAACGAAAATGATACTGATGTAAACTCAGACACAGGAGTCATAGAAGCACCTATGACGGCATTTGATACACAGGCTATCGATATCTCAATCGTACCTGGTGAACATGAAAACGAGTAGAACAGAAAAGCACTTTGTTATTCTTAAAGCGAGCCGATGAGAGTGGAAGATCGGTAAGACACTGCATCGTGAAAGATCCTCTACTTGAGACTGCTTTTCTGAAACTAGAGTAAGAAGCAGCGGCTGACCTCGTTATTGGTCACAGAGAGTTTGCATTAGATAGATGCAACTAAATTTGGGTGGTACCACGGCATGTTCGTCCCTTGCGGCTGAACATGCCTTTTTGTGTCCGGAAAATAAACGAAGGAGTGAATGGTTGAATGAAAATGAAAGAAACCTTGCAATTAGGAAAAACAAAATTCCCTATGCGTGGTAATTTGCCAAACCGAGAAGGCGAATGGCAAAAAGAATGGGAAGAAAATCAAATCTACCAAAAAAGACAAGAATTGAACGAAGGAAAACCTAGCTTTGTTCTTCATGATGGACCTCCTTATGCCAATGGAAATATCCATTTAGGGCACTCATTGAATAAAATCAGTAAAGACATTATCATTCGTTCAAAATCAATGTCTGGCTACCGCGCACCATATGTTCCAGGATGGGATACACATGGATTGCCAATCGAACAAGTGTTGGCTAATAAAGGCGTGAAACGTAAAGAAATGTCCATGGCAGAATATTTGGAAAAATGTCGTGAATATGCACTTTCCCAAGTAGATAAACAACGAGAAGATTTCAAACGCCTAGGAGTTGCAGGAGATTGGGAACATCCCTATGTTACATTAGACCCTTCGTATGAAGCTGCACAAGTACGCGTATTTGGTAAAATGGCTGAAAAAGGCTATATTTACAAAGGATTGAAACCCATTTACTGGTCTCCGTCAAGTGAGTCTTCTTTAGCGGAAGCTGAAATTGAATATAAAGATGTAAAATCTCCATCTATTTTTGTAGCTTTCAATGTCAAAGACGGCAAAGGCATCCTTGATGAAGATACAGCTTTCGTCATTTGGACGACAACACCATGGACATTGCCAGCAAACCAAGGTATTGCTGTAAATCCCAAATTTACGTATGTACTGGTCGAAGCTGATGGCCGTAAGTTTGTTGTAGCAAAAGATTTGCTAGAAACAGTTCAAACAGAAATCGGTTGGGAAAATGTAACGGTTCTAAAAGAATTTGCTGGCCAAGAAATGGAATATATGACTGCAAGTCATCCATTCTATGACCGTGAATCGCTCGTAATTTTAGGTGACCATGTTACTTTAGACGCTGGTACTGGATTAGTCCATACTGCTCCAGGACACGGGGAAGATGACTATATCGCCGGTAGCAAATATAAACTATCTGTAGTGTCACCTGTAGACTCAAAAGGGTTGTTTACAGAAGAAGCTCCTGGATTTGAAGGAATCTTTTATGATAAAGCAAATCCTATGATTACTGATTTATTAAAGGAAAAAGGAGCTTTGCTGAAACTAGATTTCTTTACCCATAGTTATCCTCACGATTGGCGGACGAAAAAACCTGTGATTTATCGTGCAACTCCACAATGGTTTGCATCTATCGATAAATTCCGTCAGAATATTTTGGATGAAGTAGAAAAAGTAGATTGGGTTATTCCATGGGGAAAAACACGTTTATATAATATGATCCGTGATCGCGGCGACTGGGTCATTTCTCGTCAACGTGCATGGGGAGTGCCGCTTCCGATTTTCTATGCTGAAAATGGTGAAGCAATCATCACGCCAGAAACAATCGAACATGTAGCAAAATTATTCGCTGAACATGGATCAATCATCTGGTTTGAAAAAGAAGCAAAAGAACTTCTTCCTGAAGGATTTACTCACCCAGGTTCTCCTAATGGCGAATTTACAAAAGAAAAAGATATCATGGATGTCTGGTTTGATTCTGGTTCTTCTCATGAAGCTGTTTTACGTCAACGACCAGAATTATCATTCCCAGCAGATATGTACTTAGAAGGATCAGACCAATATCGTGGCTGGTTCAACTCAAGTATCACGACAAGTGTGGCTATCAATGGCGTAGCACCATATAAATCAGTTATTTCTCAAGGATTTGCTTTAGATGGCGAAGGCCGTAAGATGAGTAAATCTTTAGGAAATATCATTGCACCAGAAAAAGTGATCAAACAATTTGGTGCAGATATCCTTCGCTTGTGGGTATCTAGTGTCGATTATGAAGCAGATGTCCGTGTATCGATGGATATCTTAAGTCAAGTGGCAGAGGTATATCGTAAGATCAGAAATACGATGCGTTTCTTATTAGCGAATACAGAAGATTTCGATCCTAAAAAAGATACTGTTTCGTACAATGATTTACGCTCTGTAGACAAATACATGACCGTACGATTGAACCAAGTAATCAAAGAAATCAGAGAAGAAGGATATGACAAATATAATTTCATGCATATTTACCGTACAGTTATGAACTTCTTGACTGTTGATCTATCGTCCTTCTACCTGGATTTTGCTAAAGATGTGGTTTATATCGAAGCAGAAGATGATTATCAACGTCGTTGCATGCAAACTGTTTTCTATCAAACAGCTGTAGCTTTGACGAAACTATTGACGCCTATCATTCCACATACGGCGGAAGAAATCTGGTCATTCCTGAAAGAAGAAGAAGCATACGTTCAGTTAAGCGAATTTCCTGGCTATGAAGAGTTTGCGAACCAAGAGGAATTGATGGACACTTGGGCTGCTTTCATGGATTTCCGTGACAAGGTCTTAAAAGCATTGGAAGAAGCAAGAAATAGCAAATTGATTGGTAAATCATTGGAAGCAAAACTAACTGTTTATCCAAAACAACAAGTTCGTGAAATGTTAAAAGCTTTGGATGCAGATATTGCACAATTGCTGATCGTTTCCCCAGACTACTTTGAAGTAATGGAAGCAGATGTACAAGTGCCAGATAATGCTGTGGTATTTGATGATGTTGCTATTACAGTGGAAAAAGCAGACGGAGAAACGTGCGATCGCTGTCGCCAAGTTCGTAAAGATGTAGGAGTAGATGAAAAACTTCCTCATCTATGCGGTCGTTGTGCAAAAATCGTTGAAGAATTCTATCCTGAAGCTGTATCTGAAGGATTCGAAGAAAAGTAAAATGGAAAAGGGGTTGTGACATGTTTTTTGTCACAACCCCTTTTGTTATCAATCGATTAATTTTCCACGTTCGCGATACCAGTTATCTGGTTGCCAGATCCATTCGAATCCGTCTTTTTCGAGTAGTTCGAAAGCTGCTTTAGGCCCCATTGATCCGGCTTTGTAGTTTGGAAAGTCCGGTTGTGTTTGGTCCCAAGCTTTGCGAATGACATCCACGATATGCCAAGATTGAGCGACTTCTTCCCAATGAGAGAAATTCGTTCCATCACCATTCAACGCATCTAGCAGTAATTTTTCGTAAGCTTCTGGGCTATTTTCAACCATTTCTGCACTATTTCGAAATTCTAATTTGATTGGTTCCGTTTCAAACCCTTGACCTACTTCTTTTCCATTCAGGGATAAAGAAAATCCTTCAGTTGGCTGGATATAGATCGTTAGAACATTCGGTGGGAGTGTCGTATCGTCACATGGTTCATCGACAGATGTTTTGAATACATTAACAGGAACCTGTTTGAACACGATATTGATCCGAGTACCTTTTTCAGTCAAACGTTTGCCTGTACGCACATAGAAGGGAACACCAGACCAACGGAAGTTGTCGATAGTGAATTTTCCTGCGACGAAGGTTTCGGTCTCTGATTGAGCATCCACTTTGTCTTCTTCTCGATAACCTTTGAATTGTACGCCATCTAATTCACCTTGAGCATATTGTCCACGAACGAAGTTTTCTAACACTTCTTCTTCGTTGTAGATGCGGATTGCTTTCAATGCTTTGATCTTTTCTGTACGGATTTCTTTTTCGGAAAATGCTACTGGTGGTTCCATTGCAAGTAATGCTACAACTTGCAAAATATGATTTTGCACCATGTCTTTCAGTGCGCCACTATGATCGTAGTAGCCCCCGCGATCTTCTACACCAAGGTTTTCACCAAAAGTGATTTGGATATTATCGATGTAACGATTATTCCATTGAGCCTCAAAAATATTATTGGCAAAACGGATAGCTGAGATGTTTTGGATCATTTCTTTCCCTAAATAATGATCGATCCTGAAAATATCTTGTTCAGGGAATACTTCTCTGATTTGCTGATTCAATTCGAAAGCAGATTGGTAATCCGATCCAAACGGTTTTTCTATAATCAAACGATTGAAGCCATTTTTTGTCATAATGTTTTGTGATTTTAAATGAGAAACGATCGTTCCGAAAAATTGAGGTGCCATGGCCAAATAATAGACGCGATTGCCGTTTAACTGATAGTGTCCATCTAATCGGTCAGACAATTCTTTTAATGTTTGATAATGTGTTGAATCATTTACATCATGGGATTGGTAGTAAAAATGACTAGCAAAAGTAGTTGCTTCTTCATCAGAAGGATTCAATGCACGGATCGTTTCTTTGACAACTTCACGGTAGTGTTCATCGCTCCAAGGACGGCGAGCGGTTCCAATCACGGCAAAATGCTCGCCTAAATTTCCTTTTCTGTAAAGGCGGAACAAAGACGGGTACAATTTACGTTGGGCTAGGTCACCTGTGCCGCCGAATATCGTAAACAATACATTTTTTTCATTAGACATGTAGATACACTCCTTTATATTTTATCGACAAAAATCGTGCTGGCCGCCTTGAAGCTGACGGGTATTTTCTTTCTATCATTTTGGATAGTGATTGGTCCTTCATAAGCTGCGATATCAACGATCTCATACTCTTCGTTGATATTCAGGTCAATTGTGACTAAGTAATCCAACAATTCTTTTTCATCAAGCACTCGTGCGATACGCACTTTTGTACCGACAGGATAGGATTCTAGTGTTTGTCGGCGTTCTTCATGGACGACTTCCTCTTTTTTAGGAATCGATCCTCCATGAGGACAATGTTCAGGATGATTCAAATAGTTTTCTAAATGATCTGCAAGATGTTCCGAAGTCACATGTTCCAATACTTCAGCATCATCGTGGACTTCATTCCAGCTATAGTCTAAATGTTCAACTAAAAAAACTTCCCATAAACGATGTTTGCGAATCAAACTGCTAGCTTTTTGCAGTCCGCTTGCAGTCAATTGTACACCTTGATAAGGGGAATGTTCTACAAGCTCTTCTTTCACAAGTTTAGAAATCATTTCACTGACAGATGCAGCCGAGACATCCAGGCTAGATACGATTTGTTTATTGTTGACTTTCGTTGTATCTCCGCCTAGTTCTAAAATGATTTTCAAATAATCTTCTCGATTTGGTGTCATATTCGATCATCCTTTCATGGTAAAAACCATCATTAGTAAGTGTAACAAAAAAAACGTTAATTGACTATTTTTCTAAATAAAAAACAAAGGATTTTTGGACGTTTTTACAACAAAAAACGAAAGACGAGAAAGAAGACTCATACTTTCGTTTATAGATATATATTGGGAGGTGTCTATTTTTCAGATGTCAACTTATACGAGATATCTGCAGATTCATCATAAAGAGTTTGTTCGGGATAAGAAAAGACAAGATAAAAACCGTATTGATCACGTACGACTAAACGCTGTTCATCTATTTCTACCACAGATGTGCCAAGTGACTGACCGTTGATCAAAAACGTGTAATCAGATGTAATCTGTAATTGTTGTTTTTGCTGGCTATCACTGAAGAACCATGTACCTTGATACCTCGAGAGTCTTTCAGATTTTTCTGCTTGTTTTTTCTTTTTCAAGTAAATCCAACTTGAGAGAACGGCAACGAGTGAACCAAGAAAATAGATCATTTTTTTTATCACCAAATCACTCCTTTATGAGAAAATCATCGTATAGAAACATTCTTCCTTCTTTATTTCATTGTACCGAATAAAAACTAAAATTTCTCTAAGACTTTCGACTGGTTTTTTTACTGTTTTTCCACAAATTATGATAGGATACATAGTAGGAAGACAGGTGACATAATTTGAAGTATCAGCAAGTTGAAACAGCTTTTTTTATTGACCGCCCGAATCGGTTTATTGCACATTGCATGAAAAAAGACGGAGAAATGATTATCGCGCATGTCAAAAATACAGGCAGAGGAAAAGAGGTCCTGATAACGGGCGCTGAAGTGGCTATTGTATTTGCTCCTGGACCTAAAAGGAAAACCGACTATGATTTGATTGCTGTAAAAAAGAAGGGTGATTGGTTCAATATCGATAGTCAATTGCCTAATCAGTTGGCAACTGACGGTATTTTAGACGGCACGATCCTTTTACCAGGATTAACTGGTCCATTTACAGCATGCAAGCGGGAAGTAACTTATCTTCACTCCAAATTTGATATTTATTTGGAGACGGCGGCCGGACAAAAAGCATTTGTTGAAGTCAAAGGTATGACGCTTGAAAATAAAGCAATTGGTGCTTTTCCTGATGCGCCTACACTCAGAGGATTGAAACATGTTGGAGAATTAGCGTATGCCGCACAAGATGGTTATGCCGCTTATGTCTTGTTTATTGCTCAATTCGAACATCTTCATTTCGCAACGATCCATGAAGAAATGCAACCAGCACTAGCTGATATGGTTCGACATGCGCAGCAAAGTGGAGTGCAAATCCTCGCCTATAATTGTCAAGTAACGGCAGATGAGGTAACTGTCAAGCAGGCTATCCCATTTGATGTAGCTATCCCGTTTGAAGATCCTATACAATAGAAAGAAGGTAAAAAAATGATCAACTTAGGTATTATTGGAACAAATTGGATCACTCATCAATTTGTCCAAGCAGCTTTGAGCACAAAAAAATATGAATTGACAGCGGTATATTCTAGACATTTGGAAAAAGCACAGGAATTTGGTTCTCATTATGAAGGGGATATCGAATTTGCAACAGATTTGAAGACTTTTTTCAATATTGCTCATATGGACACTGTTTATATAGCTTCTCCAAATAGTCTTCATTTTAGTCAGACTAAGCAAGCAATTTTGGCAGGTAAAAATGTAATAGTGGAAAAGCCAGCTTTTTCGACGCCAAAAGAAATGGATGAAATCATCCATTTGGCAAATGAACACAATGTGTATTTTTTTGAAGCAGCAAGAAATATCCATGAATCAGGTTTTAAAAAGATTGCCGATTACTTACCATTAAAAGACGAGATAATCGGTGCAAATTTCAGCTATATGAAATATTCTTCGCGTTATGACCAAGTATTAGATGGAGAAGAACCAAATATCTTCTCGACTCATTTCTCAGGTGGTGCATTGATGGATTTAGGTGTTTACCTTGTGTATGCAACTGTCGCTTGGTTTGGAATGCCAAAAGAAGTCCATTATTTCCCAAGAAAGATTTCTACTGGTGTGGATGGTCTTGGATGGGGAATCTTGCGTTATGATACTTTCGATGTATCGATCCAACCAGGTAAAATCGGTGATTCTTATCTGCCATCAGAGATCTATTTTGACTCAGGAACGCTAGTGATGAATGGCGTCAATGCAATCGAACAAGCAGAGTTTCATGATCGGGTACACGAAGAAATCATTGACTTAGCAGTAACAGCTGCAGAAAATCCAATGGCAGATGAAGCAGAGGATTTTGCCAATGTCATGACTCATCCGAAAGATCCAGCTTGGGGATTATTGTATGAAGAGTGGATCGAGCTAGCTAGAAATGTGAACCAAGTGATTTATGATTTAAGAAAAAATGGTGGCATCAAATTCGATGCAGATAATGAGGAAGATTTTTAATGAACGAATTTGTACAAGTATTTCCCGAAAATTGGCAGAAAAATTATGAGAATAAAGGATTTATTACACCTTCTCTTATTCAACAGGCAGTTTTTCAGCCATTAAGCAATAAACAAAGCATAGTAGCCATCTCTCCAACAGGTTCAGGTAAAACACTGGCTTATCTTTGGCCGTTACTACTAAACGTAGAGCCAGGTGAAGCAAGTGCGTTGGTTATCTTTGCATCTTCTCAAGAACTAGCTATTCAAGTAGCAGATGTTGCACGTGAATGGGGAAAAGACAAAGAATTGAAAGTCCAATCTTTGGTGGGCGGAGCAAACGTTAAACGACAAA
This sequence comes from Enterococcus lactis, assembly GCF_015751045.1. Classification (GTDB taxonomy): domain Bacteria; phylum Bacillota; class Bacilli; order Lactobacillales; family Enterococcaceae; genus Enterococcus_B; species Enterococcus_B lactis. The sequence continues at coordinate 41,032 of NZ_BNJW01000011.1, read as the reverse complement.
TTGAAGGTTTGAAGAAAAAACCAGAAATCTTGATTGGTACACCAGGAAGAATATTGGAATTGATGAAAGCTAAAAAAATAAAAGCACATCAAGTGAAAACAATGGTATTTGATGAAGCAGACCAGCTATTTGATGCGGGGAACAGCCAAATCATTGATCAGATTCTTCATCAAGCTCCGACAGAATATCAGCTAGCCTTTTTTTCAGCAACAGCAGATCGTTCCCTTGAAAGCATTGAAAAAATCACTGGGAAAACGTTTGAGACGATCGACGTGACAGCAGAAGATGATTCTCAAAAAGGCTTGAGACATTACTTTTTACGAGTGCCAATACGAAAGAAAGATGAATATCTAAGACGTCTCACTCACATAGAAGATTTTCAAGGTCTGATTTTCTTTAATCAACTGACTGAATTAGGTGTGATGGAAGAAAAATTGCTGTATAGAGGGGTACCTGTAGGAAGCCTGGCCTCTGATCAAAACAAGCTGCTCCGAAAAGCGGCGTTGGAACAATTCAAAAAGAAAAAGATCAGCGCACTTTTGACCACAGATGTGGCGGCTAGAGGTTTAGATATTACAGGACTTCCTTATGTCGTGAATGCAGAAGTGCCGTTAAGTGAAGAAGCTTACTTGCATCGTTCTGGAAGAACTGGTCGAATGGGCAATGAAGGAACAGTGATCACACTCGTACAAGATAACAATTTAAGAGATTTGAAACGACTTTTACGTCCGACAAACATAACACTTGAAGAGATTTTTCTGCACGGAGGAAAGTTACAAACGGATCAACCAATCAAAGAAGATGTAGCTACCGCAGCGAATAACAAGTATAAGAAATCTTTTCCTGGGAAAGAACAAAATCCAGAGCATAACAAAAACAAATCAAGAAAAAAAGTTAAAAATAAATCAAAAAAAGAGAGAAATAAAGGAGCAAGGCGCAAATAAGCGCCTTTTTATGCTATGATTATGAAAACGGGAACAAAATTGGTTGCCAGAGGAGGGATTATGTGAAAGAACGTCAAGAAGAGATCTTGCATCTATTGACAGAAAACCAACAAGGATTGACAGCAAGTGATGTAGCTGAGCGCTTGAATATTGATCGAAGCAATGCAAGCCGATATTTAAGCGAACTGTATAAGGCTCATCATATTGTAAAAACCGCTGGCCGACCAGTCGTTTACTCCTTGCCAACGGAAAAATCAAAATCTGATGAAGTACATGTCGACTCTTCTACGCAAGTGACTTTTGAAACGCTCGTTGGAGAAAATGATTCTTTAAAAGTCAGCATACAGCAGGCAAAAGCAGCGATTCTTTATCCGCCGCGGGGGCTGCATACCATTATTTTTGGAGAAACTGGTACAGGGAAGTCGATGTTTGCGGAATGTATGTATCATTTTGCAATCGAATCTGAAATGCTTTCAGCCGATGCGCCATTTGTTTCTTTCAATTGTGCGGATTATGCTCAAAATCCCCAACTGCTCTTTGGACACATCTTTGGGATCAAAAAAGGGGCTTACACAGGAGCAGCGCAAGACAGTCCTGGTCTAATCGCCAAAGCAGACGGCGGTATATTGTTTTTAGATGAGATCCACCGTTTACCACCGGAAGGGCAGGAAATGCTGTTTACTTTCATCGATAAAGGTATCTATCGTCCACTTGGAGAAAGTGCACAAGTACATGAAGCATCAGTTCAGATCATTGGGGCAACGACTGAATCTTCAGAAAGCTTCTTGACTACCTTCAACCGACGGATCCCTATGGCTATCACCTTGCCAAACCTTGCTTCGCGTTCATTGGATGAGCGTTATGAGATCATCTCTCTTTTTATCAAACAAGAAGCGAACCGTTTGAATCAACGTATCGATATCGAAAAAGAAGCGATTCTTGCCTTCATGCTTTATGATGCGGAAGGGAATATCGGTCAAGTGAAACGAGACCTGAAATTAGTCTGTGCAAAATCTTTTTTACATTACCGAACGCATCATGAGAAAAAGCTGATCATTCGAAAAGAAGAACTTTCCCTTCAAGTACAAAAAGGACTACTGAAAATCAAGGAAATACCAGAACGCCTCGACCGATTCATGGACAGTAAGAGCCAGTATTTGACATTTGAACCAGGGTTTGCTGATGTCGTCTGGTCACAAGATCCAGAAAGAAACATGCAAGTCTACAACGATATTGAGGAAAAAGTTACTTCTCTTTCTGAAACCGGTGTGGAGAACATCGATTTGGAGACGCTCATTTCAAAAGATGTAGATGCTTATTTTCAGACATATGTCAAAGAATTGACTAAAAGTTCAATCCCGAAAGATCTTTTGCCAGATGAAATCTGGCGGTTAACCAATCAATTGTATGATGTGGCTGAAAAACGGTTAGACCGTATTTATAATGAAAAAGCTCGTTTTGCTTTTGCTTTGCATTTGCAAAGTACATTGGATCGTGTGAGAGAAGGACATATGATTGTCCATCCAGATTTGAATAACGTACGAAAAAATTTTAAGAGGGAATTCCAGGTAGCAATCGATCTTTCGACAATCATTGAAGAAGAAGAACAAGTCGAGATTCCTTTTGATGAAATTGGCTTTATCAGTATGTTTCTTTCTATCAATTTAGGAGAAAGTGAGCCCGTTAAAGAAAACAAAGTAGATGTTCTTGTACTGATGCACGGCAGACAGACCGCTTCAAGTATGTTGGAGATGGCGCAAGAACTATTAGGAACAAAAGTAGGGAAAGCTTTTAATATGCCACTGGTTATGGAAGTTCAAACAATGTATGAAGAGGTCCTACAATATGTCAAAAATTATCAGGGGCATTTGACGAATGGCTTGCTTTTGTTAACAGATATGGGATCATTAAACACCTTCAGTGATTTGATTTATGAAGAGACTGGCATTCGGACGAAAGCTATCACAATGACAAGTACGATGATTGTGATAGAAGCGATACGGATGGCAAGTGTTGGAAGAAGCTTAGAAGAAATCTATCAAAATATTCAGCTCTCCTTTGAATCAATCGTACGTGATCAGTTCAAAGCGGAAAAATCTGAAACTTTACAGCGTAAAAAAGCCGTCATCGTGACATGTTTTACTGGTGAGGGAGTAGCTGCCAAATTGTATCAACGGATTATGCCGGTGATTAATCAAGACAAAGTAGAACTGATCCAGATGCAGTTTTTAGAACGCGAATCATTCAAAAAACACATTGATGCCTTATTGGAAGAATACGAGATCAAAGCAATTGCAGGAACGGTTGACGTTGATTATCAAAATATCCCATTTTTTTCCGCCTATGACGTTTTTGATGATGAAAAATTGAATGTTTTAAAGCGTATAGCTGATGATGAGATTCCAACAGCTAAAATTGTTGATTCGCTTTCAGGATCATTAAGTGATGTCTTTTCTATTGATGAATTGATCCGCTCATTGCAAAAAACAGTTCAGCAGATCCAGACAGATTTGTCGATTATCGTAGAACCAGGAGTAGATACTGGAATTGTCATCCATTTAGCCTTCATGCTAGACGGATTGATCAAAAAAGAAACGCATCGGCAATTTGAGAAACTATCTATTTTCTCAAAAATTTACCGTTTGGAAATGGATATCATTCGAGCAAACTTGATGGCACTGGAACGGAAATATCAGGTAAAAATTTCAGAAGATGATATCGCGTTTCTTACACAAATGTTTCTTGAAAACAAAATAAAAAAATAAACACACTAATCATACTGTTTACACACTGGATATCAGTGTGCGCACTATATAAAAGAGCTAAAAAGCATGAAAACGCTATTTTAGCTCTTTTTTTCTTGGCATGCTTCTTGCATTATATAAAAGTGTAAAAACAATAAAAGGAGTGTTAAAAATGGCAAAAAAAACAATTATGTTAGTTTGTTCAGCAGGGATGAGTACGAGTTTATTGGTCACAAAAATGCAAAAAGCAGCGGAAGAAAAAGGAATGGAAGCTGATATTTTTGCTGTTTCTGCCTCAGATGCAGATAATAATTTAGAATCTAAGAATGTCGATGTTTTATTATTAGGTCCTCAAGTACGTTTCATGAAAGCTCAATTCGAACAAAAACTTGCGCCTAAAGGTATTCCGTTAGATGTCATCAATATGCAGGACTATGGCATGATGAATGGAGAAAAAGTACTTGCACAAGCAGAAAATCTAATGAAATAAATCAAGTATGCAGTTGGGGGATAACAACGTGGAAGATCAACAAAATCTAGAAGCCATCATGGGACTCATCATGTTTGGCGGTAATGCAAAGAGCGACGCAATGGAAGCGATTGCGGCTGCTAAAATCGGTGATTTCGAGTTAGCGGATAGAAAAATCGCTGATGCAGAAGAATCACTTATACAAGCACATCATGCACAAACAGACATGTTGACACAAGAAGCACAAGGAAATCATATGCAAGTGACGTTATTGACTGTTCATAGTCAAGATCATTTAATGACGTCTATTGCGTTTACTGATTTAGCAAAAGAAATCATCGAACTTTATCGTCGCGTATACAGCGAATAAATACAACTTCTTTTTTGAACGGAAGAAGAAAAATTTTTGAACGGATTTTTTATTTTGTTATAAAAAGAACTCTCTTTATATAAAAAACTTATAGGAGGAAGTAAAAAATGAACGGACTAACAAGTTGGATGGAGAAATACATCCTGCCGGTTGCCGCAAAAATCGGAGCGCAAAAACATTTAGTTGCTTTGCGTGATGCTTTTATCGGCACACTGCCCGCAACAATGGCGGGATCAGTCGCTGTAATGATCAATGCAATTATTCGAGATTTACCGCAACAGTTTAACAGTACCTACGCTGACAGTTTAGCAGCAGACAAAGGAATCTTTGCCGTATTGAATGTCATCATCGGAATCAATGGTTTTGTCTGGAACGGTACACTAGCAATCGCCGGATTGATTTTTGCCTTTTCTTGGGGGTATAATCTTGCCCGAGCTTATGGAGTAAATGATCTAGCTGGGGGGATCGTTGGTCTAGCTACCTTGATTCAAGGTATTTCCTTTGGTCCAGCATTATCAGCAGCATTAGATGTGAATGTCCCTTCAAATGTCGCAGGTGCAATCAATAGTTCTGAGATTGGTGCAACGATTGCAGATGGCACACTGTCAGTTGGATTGTGGGGTTGGCTGAAACTAGATCATTTGAATGGAAACGCTTATTTTACAGTTATGATCATGGGGGCAATTTCAGTCATTATTTTTTGTAAATTGATGCTTGCTAACATTACGATCAAAATGCCTGATTCAGTACCACCAGCAGTATCTAAAGCATTTGCAGCCATTTTACCAGCGACGATCGCTTTATACGTCATTGCTATTATCAATTATATCGTAGGTCGTGTAGCTGATGGGCAACTAATCATCGATTTGGTGCAAAAATATATTGCAGAACCATTCCTAGGATTATCCCAAGGGTTGGGAGCAGTATTGATCGTCACAGTGTTTGTTCAAGTATTCTGGTTCTTTGGTATTCATGGACCAAATGTATTGGCACCAGTGCTAGAGGGAATCTGGGGACAAGCACAACTAATCAATATTGATATTTTCCAAAAAGGTTATAACGGAAAAACTGGTACACCAGCCGTGTTAGACGCAATCGAAGATGGAAAAGCTTATATGTGGGTCCGTGGATCGTTCGATGCTTTTGCATGGTTTGGCGGATCAGGTGGAACGATCGTCTTACTGATAGCTATCTTGATTTTCTCTAAACGAGCGGATTATTTAACAGTAGCTAAATTATCCATTGGACCTGGTATTTTCAATATCAACGAGCCAGTGATGTTTGGTCTGCCGATCGTATTGAATGCCATCATGTTCATCCCATTCTTGATTGCTCCAGTAGTTGCGACAGCTATCGGTTGGTTAGCAACTTACTTTGGACTTGTAGCACCAGTTTCGCAACAAGTTACATGGGTAGTACCGCCGTTCTTATTGTCATTCTTAGCAACAGGAGCGGATTGGCGAGCACCAATCGTAACGTTGGTATGTATGGTCGTGACTTTCTTGATTTGGGCACCGTTTGTCATTTCTGCAAACAAAATGGACCCTGCCGCAGGCGAACAACAATAAGATGAATCTGAGGAGCGGGACGCTTTAAGTTTCGTTCCTCATAATGAATTTTCGAGGAGGAACTGAAATGATTTCAATTGCCAGTGCAATGCAACAAGATGCAATCAAAGAATTGTTAGAAGGATACAATGAAGAAGGAATGACATTTACGTTTAAAGAAAAACAAGGAATCAAAATGTTCTTTGAAACAAGTGCAGAAGATCCGGAAGCTGCGGCTAAAAAAGCAAAGGAACTAATCAAAGCACAGCCTTGGGGAACAGTCCTTTATTTTCAGTCAACAGCTGTTTAAGAAAATGGTTCAAAAAGATAGGATGGTTGATATGATAAAAAACGGTTTATTTTTATGTAGTATTGGTTCTTTGATCGTATTGTATAGTTTGAATCCACATTCGCAAAGGTATGATTTGTATAGTATGGTCACGGGTCTTTTCCTAACAGGATTAGGAATCTACTTCTTCATGAAGGGGAAAAAAAGAGAAGAAGCAAAGGAGAAAAATAACTAATGGAAATCACAAAAAAATTAAATATTCCAGCGTCGTTTTTTTACGATAAAGTTATGGATTCTGTTCTTTTCGATGTACGTAAAGCGACCGGCAAATCAGTGACCAGAAAACAGCTGAAAAATTTGGAGTACGTCAAACAATTCTCGCAAAATAACCGGGCTCGTATAAAAATCGAAGAAGTCATTGAAAACCAGTCTTATAAGTTTCGTACATCGACAACGAAGAATGAATTCGTTGTTCATTATCAAATCAAACCAGTAGACGATTCGACCTGTGAGGTTCATTACACAGAAAAAATGGAGTCTTATGGCATGCTTCAAAAGTTGAATGATATGCTTTTAGGAACAATCTTGATGTACTTTAAGCGGAGACGTTTCAAAAAAATGCTAGAGATGATCGAAGCAACGTATTAAACCAGTGAAAAAATGGTACTATTTAGTTATTGAAAAATGAAGTAAGCTAGAAGAGATTTTTCAGAGGGAGCGAGGTCTTTCCTGAGATTCCTCACTAGTTTTTTTGTAGGAAGGGGCAGCAAAATGACAAAACAAGTAAGAGAGCTAGGGGGATCTTCGATTGAGGAAATGTTTGCTTTAGCCACATATGCATTTAATGGGGCAGATACACCTGAAAGGAGAGAACGTTTTCGTACACTTGCGGAGAATTCCTGGAATTACGGTTTTTTTGATGAGGAGGATCGGCTAACAAGTCAAGTCATGGCGACTCCTTTTCCAGTGAATTTTTACGGACAAGAGTATTTAATGGCCGGTATTGGCTATGTTGCTTCTTATCCTGAAGCAAGGGGACAAGGCGGAATCAATCAGATCATGGAAAAGATCCTTGAAGATTGCCGTGATCGTAAAGTAAGCTTATCTTATCTGGCGCCATTCTCCTATCCCTTCTATCGGCGCTATGGCTATGAACAATCGTTTGATAAAATCAGGTATCAACTAAACAGTCGTGACGTGCCGTTTACCAAAAAAAAATCTGGCAAGATGAAGCGTATGAATTTCGAAGATGCAAAAGCTGCAATCAAACGAATTTATGAACAGATGCCTGAAAACCAACGAGCTGGTCTGAAGCGCGAAGACTGGTGGTATACGTATAAATTCAAGCAAAAAGGTAATTACCAGTTTGCTTTGTATTTTGATGAGACTGGGGAAGCAACGGGCTATGTCGTTTACCAGCTTGCAGCGTCTTCCTTTATTATTGTGGAATGGGGATTTTTGAATCATGATACCTTTTGCAGTCTTGTCCGCTTTGTAAGTTCCCATAACGGTGCTTTTGAAACATTTGAATATTCATGTGGCTACGGTGGCAATGATCAAAATTATCTATTAGCAAATCCATTTGCTTCTGTAACGATCACACCTTATATGATGGCGAGGATCGTAGATATTTCTTTGTTTTTGGAAAAATATCCATTTAGAAAGAAACAAGCTGCCTTTGCCCTTCAGATAGAAGAAGATCAGTATGCAAAATGGAATGAAGGAATCGTGGAAGTAACGATCAAAAATGGAAAAAACCATCTCTCAAAAGTAGAACAAACAGCATTACCGATCGTTCGCGGAAGTATCCAACATATCACACAGCTATTATTAGGATATCGTAAAGTTGAAGAGCTGGTATTCCAAGAGAGGATACAGGTGGCAAAAGAATATGAAGAAACGTTAAGCTCGATCTTGCCACAGCAACAGCCAATCCTTAATGACTATTTTTGATAAAAAAAGGGTGATGACAATATTTTTGTCACCACCCTTTTGTTTTTTCGTTTGGCATTTGAAGGAAAATGTTAAAGTAAATCCTCTTTTTTCGTAAATTTGAATTTTTTGTTTTCTTTTGTTTTAGGGTTTTCTTTTTTGTGGTCTTGGATTGCTTCTTTCGTAATCTTTTCCCGATTTTTTTTAGATGAATCTAAGCGTTCGGCATATACTTTTTCTTTTGGCTTATCATTCATTGGAAAGAACCTCCCTGTATTATTTCATTCTACTCCTAGTTTATCATCTGTTAAGAGCTAGTGGAAACGATTTGCCTAACTTACAAGCTGATTTTTTTAGCAGATAAGCTTGCAAGTAAAAAACAAACAAGCTACAATTGATTTATTGAAATTGTTCCTGTAGCTCAGTAGGATAGAGCAATCGCCTCCTAAGCGATAGGTCGCTGGTTCAATTCCAGTCAGGAACGTACAAATAACCCCTGTATCCTTTGTGATAAAGGGGTTTGTTTTGTATTTGTGCCAAAAATGTGCCAAACTAGTTATCATTTTTATATAAACTATCGAACACAGTATTGATTTTTTCTTTATCCTGATCTTCAAGCTCTCGAACAATATGAAGATAAGTAGACATTGTAGTTTCTAAACTGCTATGTCCTAAACGTTTCGATACGCTAAGTATATTTACTCCTTGATAAAGTAAAATAGATGCATGTGTATGTCTTAGTCCATGCAAAGTAAATTGCTTTTCAATCCCTAATTCTTTTAATTTTTTGCGCAAATATTTGCTGACGGCGTTTGATGAAACTAATCCATTTTTTAAGTTGAAAAAAACAAAATTATGAGGGTTTTTAACTTCAAAATTCTCGAACAATTCTTTTTGATTGATTTTAAACTTCTTTAAGAGATTAATCGTATGTTTATCAATTGAAATTTTCCGATTTGAAGTTTCGTTTTTTGTTTTTCCCCATTCATTTAATTTATAATTCCATGTTTTATTAATAGTGATGATTTGATCTTCGAAATCGATATCTTCCCATGTTAATCCTAGAAGTTCAGCAAATCGCATTCCAGTAGCACCAGCAACTAACACGAGCATAGGAGAAGAGTACTGTGCAGAAAGGTTTTCTTCTACGAGTTTCATTAAAGATTTAAATTGATCATAATCTAAATATTTATCTTCTTTTGGCTTCAATGAATCTTTTCCTTTGATTACTGCTTTTCTAGTTGGATCAAACGGAATTAATCCTTCTTCTACGGCATCTTTCAACGATGCTCTAATATGGTTATTAAACTTAATAACGGTGGATTTTACATGGTCTTTCGCATACTTATTTAAAAAGCGTTGATATCCAACTCTATCTAAATCAGAAATCAATACCGCTGGCATATATTTCTTTATGTTCATTAACGTATCTTCGTATTTTCTATAAGTGATAGGAGATACTGTTCCTTCTTTATAAAGTTGCATCCAATCTTCGAAGTAATCTGATAATAATAGATTTTTACGATCCCCTTTAAGGCCTTTGTTCAAGTTATATTCTAATTCGTTGGCGGCATCTTTTGCTTCGCCTTTTGTCTTAAATCCTGATTTTCTTATCTTCGTGTATTTTCCGTCATCTTTTTTGTATGAAATTTCATATTGCCAGCTATTTCCACGTTTCACAAATCTTGCCATGATTGAATCGGCTCACTTTCTTTGATACAATAGACAACGTAAAGAAGCCTATTATGTAGGTTTGTTTTTTCTTAGAACACGCTCGCTTTGGTCGGTGGGGCGTGTTTTATTAGTTTTGTTTTAGAGTTGGTGTATTTATATGCCAATCGTTTGGGAAACCTAAACTTTTTAAAATAGTATTAATATCGATAGTATTTAGCCTGTTATCCAAAGTCGAAATTCTTTTTCTGATAGTATTGTGCAATTGAGCGTATTGAATTTTACTGAGAAAGCACTGCAGACAAAGAAAGACGTTGTAAGTATTGTTTCTTTGGGAATTTTTGGAAATTCCATATATAGAATGTAAATCTCGATAATATTTAATATCGGATTTACATTTAGAATCTAATAATCTGTTATTATGGGCACAAATATTACGTATTTGTCTGGTATTTTCTGTAAAAGATATCATTATTTCCGGCGTAAAAGGGGTTGTCATATGAATATTTTCTGATACGAAACTGCAGATATTTTTTGCTATGTTGTTTTGTAAAAAAACTGGTAAATTTTTAATTAAGGTATTCATTTCTCCAAAATCAAGGTAATCTATAAGAACCCATATAGGTACGTCATTATATTTTTTTACATAATGCTTTATAGAATTATTTTCTTTACTCTTCTTATTGGAATTAATGATTTTCGTTAACCTTGAAATTAACCATCCTAACTCTAAAGTTTTTGAATTATCATAACAATTAATATCAAGGTATGCATATGGCTTATTATTATAAACCTCTGCAAAACGATATGACAAAATGCTTTTGATATGGTTTTCTGCCTCAGTAATTGCGCGGAAAAGAGCATGCTTAATCTCTTTGTCAAAATAATATAAATGAGTTATTTCGTCAAAAGTAGTACCTGGCAAATAATTATTTTGATTGCTCATAAAATATTTACTATATCCATTAATTATGTTGTAATAATTGTTTGTAAGTAGATATTGTTTAGCTCTTTGGTAATTTGGAATAATAACTCCACGGTTGTTCAGTATTGTTAATTGCTTATGCAAATTTTCGAAATTTTTCAACAAAAAAACCTCCATCCATATAGAATGAAGGTTTTCGCGTTGGTCCCCGTAGAGATTCCAACACTTATCTCTTAATTTCATTCTATAGGGTTTTATTTAATAAATCAACTGAATTGCAAAAAAATATTAAAATCCTTTAGTGTTTTTGTTAAACACGCTCGCTTTGGTCGGTGGGGCGTGTTTTATTATTTGATCAAAATAGTGTAATTAAAGTTTAAGGACATGCCACTCAATGGATTTTTAACTTGCATCGAATTGACTGCTATATCTATGATTTCATAATCCATTTGTTGTAATCCATGTAAAATAGTATTTAAAGTATCATTTAGTTTATCGTCCATAGAAGAAACTGCACTGCTGCTAATTTTTCTTTGGATATTGAATGATACAGATTGTACGTTACCTCTTTTGAAACTTGAAGCATAGTCTAGAACATTTTCTATTAATGCTTGTTGAGTTTTAGATGCTTTTGCCATAATAATTCTCCAATATTTAATATTTATTTTTTAGTAACTTCATAGTTAGCTACTTTATTTATAACAATAGATCCATCTTCACTATTATTATCGTATTGAACAAGATTTACAGTATGTCTTCCTGGAGTCAAATTTTCTTTTGTTAGACCTAAAGTAGATTGTCCAGTTGACACCTGTTCTTTAGAAGAAAGTGATCCATCAATATAAATATAGGATAATTTATTTCCATCTAACTCACTAACATCCATACCAATCTGCATTACTTGTGTATCTCCATCATCAAAAATAGTAAGAGTTTCTCCGTTTTCTGTTGTTCCTCCAGGACCAGATAAGTACATTATTCCAGTTCCTTGATCTTCTGAAGGTAAATCTTTTTTTGATTCTGCAGAACTAACAGTAGTAGACTCTGAAGTTTTTGTACTACTATTTGCACTTGAAGAATTATCCGAGCTACCACACGCGGCTAATGACAAAGCAGCAAGAATAACTAAAGGGATAAATTTCTTTTTCATTTTTACTCACTCCTCATTTCTTGTTATAATATAAACGTATTCTCGTAATTGAGGTATGAGTCCGTGTTGCAGCACGGGCTTTTTTTACATTATATAAGAAAGCGATAAGCGCTTTCTGGAAGTCCGTAAAGATTCTTTAATTCATCAATTCGTTTAGGATATTGATCATTGTCTTCTTTGTATAGAGAAACAATGAGATTAGCAGCAAAGCAATTAGCTTCGCTTTCAGATTTGCTTCTAGATGTTCTTGTTGATACATAGTAACTGGATAAGCCACGATGAAAAATAGCGTGACCTAATTCGTGAGCGCAAATGTAGAATCTTTCCTCAGAGTCTCGCAGTTCATCATTTAAGAAGATTATTGCACGACCTCTAATTTCTTGAAACTGTCCTTTGGGATTTTCGATAAAAGGAACGTATTGAATTTTAATGCCCATCTTTCCACAAATATAAAAAGGATTAGCGGACTGGTATTTCCGCTTCAACTCCTCGACTAAATTAATCGTATCCATCTCCATAAGCTCACATCTTTTTGCCTTTTTCTTTGTCTTCTTTCACAATATCCCAGAAAGTCGCTATCAGGATATCTTTTACGCGCTGTATTTGTTCGGGTGTCAATGTTTCCCCACCATAAGACATATTAACATTTGAGTCTAGTAGTTTATCAAGTTCAACCACTTCCTCTTTTGTTGCCCAGTCAGGAACTTGGTTTCTACCGAGTAAATAATCAGTAGTTACATTAAAATAATCTGCTACAAGTTGTAGTCTTTTAGTACTAGGAGTTCTATTTTTCCATTGATAAATTGTGTTTTTAGGTATATTTAATTCTTCTTCCAGTTGAGTTATACTTATGCCTCTTTTATGAGCTAATTCCTTTATTCTATCTAGTAAATTCATTTTCGCACCTCACAAGCTACGAAAACACTAATAAAAAAATTAGTTAAAGGTGTTGACAACTAATAAAATTGTTAGTATACTGTTTTCGTAAGCTAAAATATTAGCTAAAAAGACTTGATAACTAATAAACACTTCACGGTCGGCAAACTCTGAAATGTAAATTACTAGGCATTTCTGTGTCTTATTTAGCTATGTCTATATACTAATAAAAATATTAGTTATTGTCAATGAATATTAGCTAATTTTTTAGCTTACGGATTATTTTTTTAGAAAGGAGCTATTTTTATGTCTGAGAATTTAGACTTAAAAATTCGAGCGGAGATGAGAAAAAGAAGAATGACTTTCAAAGAACTAGCTGCGCTTGTTGGTATTTCAGGAGCTTATTTATCAGATATCCTAAACGGCAATCGTGATGGTAAAAAAGCTCAAGAACACATAGAAACTGTAAAAAAAATATTAGGTATTCAATAGGAGGAACAGCTAATGCAATATCTAGAAGCGAAAATCCCAGTTCCAGAAGGCTATGTAATTATCTCTCAAGTGGATTACGAGGAGTTAAAAAAAGCTGATGATACTGGTAGATGGATGACGTTGCCAGAAGTGCTAGAACGGATTAACAGAAAATATGATTGGTTTACTTCTAGAGTTTTAAAGAACCCAAGATATAGAAATATTATCGATATCGAAAAAAACAAAAATGGATTTGTCTATTATCCAGTTGAAGGAAGAGACACATATCTATTTTTAAGAAGTAAAACACTTGAATTTTTAGAAACAAATTTTTCGGAAATCTTAAGGAGGTGAGCGGATGGGTAAATTCAACAGAGCATTAGTATTTAGCGCACCCCTAATCGTCTATGCTTTAGGTCTTTGGGGAAGCAGACAAGCATTAATCGGCACAATCGTATATATGGTCTGGATTTTTATGGGGCTTGATGAAGCTGAGTACAGAGCGAAAAAGCCAACCGAGGGGGCTGACTAAAGTGTGGTTCTGTTTATTAGGTGTTTATCTCATGGCCGTTTTAGTAAATAACTACATGAGAAAACGCGGCGAATACTGGTATACATCCTATGCGGTTCTAGTATGTCTAATGCTTACAATTTTTCTAATGATTTATTCAAAATAGGTAATACTTTGTCAATCAAATAAGTTTCAAGAGATTTTTGTTCTGCATTAGTGTTGCCGTAACCAAAACGGCTTAAGAAAATTTTCATAACCTCTATATCTTCATTTTGAATATATGGCAGGACTGCATAACCTGATGCTTTTACAGCAGATATATTTTTATCAGTGTTACTACCAATACAAATACCCACATTGTTGAGAAATGTTGAGAAAGTTGTTTGTATTGTTTGGGTTTTTGAATCGTGTTTTTGTAATTCAATTTCTTTATCCTTCATCGATTCAGCATGCTTATTATTTATAACCGCTGTAATCCAAGGGGATATAAGAGCTACTAAAGCTAGGATAATCGAAATTGTGATCGTGTTATCGAAACTCATTTTTTCACCATCCAGTTTTTAAACCATTATATCAAAAAGGAGAGAAGAAATAATGCAAGAATTAGTAATTTTGAAAAATAAAGAAGCTGTGACTACGAGCTTACAAGTCGCAGACAGTTTTGAAAAGAAACACAAGCATGTGCTAGAAGCAATCGAATCAATAAAAAGATCGGTCGAAAATTCGGCCAATGTTGAAGATGGGTCCAATTTTGGACAGATGTTTGTGGAAGGGAACGAGCCAGACTCATACGGAAGAAGTCGGAGAGTTTATTTCATGAATAGAGACGGATTTTCCTTGCTAGCTATGGGATTCACTGGAAGTAAAGCAATAAATTTCAAACTAAAATTTATTGAAGCTTTCAACGAAATGGAAGATGTTATTCGGAAGAATACTGTTCCTCAAACAATTGAAGACATGATGATCTATCAATTAGAAGAAATGAAAGATGTTAAAAAAGATGTTTCCATGCTTAAAGATACTATGCGAATTAGCGGACAACAAGAGTTTGAAATTAAGCAAAAAGGAAATATGAAAGTTATGGAAGTTCTAGGGGGAAAAGAAAGCCGAGCTTATGAAGAAATCAGCAAAAAAGTATTCTCAAAATTTTGGTCTGAATTTAAACGTACCTTTTCAATCCCAAGATATGGCGAGTTACCTCGTAAGAGATTCGATGATGCTGTTTCATTTATTGAAATGTGGTTACCAGAAACTGCGATCCGCATGGAAATCGATCAACTGAACAGACAACAAAGACTTTTCGGTGATGAAAATGAATAGAGCTGAAGCGCTAAGAATAGGGACGGTAATTGCTAATCGCTGGTGGAGACACAATAAACCAAGCATCCTAAGCCAACAACATATTGATAAGCAAAAAGCTTGGCAACAAATAAAAAAGTGACTCAGCCGGCAAGCATAGAGTCACAAAACAAAACATATCTAAGGAGAATTTTAGCATATGAATAAAGAACTTTCCACTTTAGATCAATATTTGACTGATTCTGAATGGGGCAAGTCGAATATCAAGGAAACAAATAATCGAAAAATCAGACGTAATCTTTTGACGGATGAAAAACTAGCATGTGATCAAGACGATTTGGGAAATTTTGTGAGTATTTGGGATCATGTCTATCTTATCCATTTATCGAGGAAGTCCAAAAAACCTGAATATATCTATGTCATCGAAGATGGTTTGATTGATGCGCTAGAAGAGTATGACAGAGATAACTTGATTGATATCTCTTATTACGGACCAGGTAAGAAATACATTGCTGAAATGGAGGCAGAATTTGATGAGTGAAGGAACGAAACGCAACGATAACAAATTATTCAATAGTCTTTACAAGATAACCGTCAATGATGTTGTCGAAAAAAGAAACAAACTAACTTATCTGTCCTGGGCATGGGCGTGGGCAGAAGTCAGCAAAATCTGCGAAGAAGTAGACTACGAAATCTATCGTGATCCAGAAACGCATCGTCCATACCTCTTTGATGAAAAAACAGGCTATATGGTTTTTACCAGTATCACAGTCAACGGAGTAAAGCGTGACATGTGGTTACCAGTCATGGATGGTGCAAACAAGGCAATGAAAGATGAGCCATATACCTACGAAGTCAATGATTATCAGTGGAATAACGAAACGAAGAAAAAAGAGGTTGTTGGAAAAATCGAAAAGCGAGTTGAAGCAGCAACTATGTTTGATATCAACAAAACAATCATGCGCTGTCTTGTAAAAAATCTAGCAATGTTTGGGCTAGGGCTATATATATTTGCTGGTGAAGATATGCCAGAAGACGTCTCGATGCTTGAACCAGCTACTCAAAGAAGCAAAAAGCTATTCTTGGATGCTTTACAACTGGTTGCTAACAAGTACGAAAAATCAATTGATGAAGCAATTGTTGCATTGACTGATGCAGCTTCCATAACCGCTGATGACAGTAAATGGACCAAGAGAGACTTGGGCATTCTAAAACGAGGCGTTAACTGGCTTGAAGATCAGTACAGAGAAGAAACAAAAGAGAAGTGATATGAGTGTTTAAACCATTAATCGATTCATATTCAGCGGTTCTGAAAAAGTTCAAAGGGAAAGACATAGGCGCAACCATCAATGAGGAAGTGAACATTGATCGACTAAAGACGATGTATGACGGCTACGATGGCGATCGAGTTATTGAAATTCGTTTTATTGATCCACGTCGGTTCACTGTACAGCAACGAAACTTCATCTATGCGCTGATAGGCGATATTTTCATCGATACAGGCATGCCACCGGACTTCTGGAAGGAATTCTTCTACTTCCGTTTCGAAGGTGTCACAGGGCGCGAAATAAGCCTCAAAGACGAATCGAGCACAACCGTGAGTGATGCCAATGTCTTAGCAAATATCATCTTAGATTTCATCTTTGAACATCATATTCCTTTCAAAGAAGGTTATGAGATTTTACCAGCGAATCAAGAATATTACTTCTACAAATGCATCACAAAAAGAGTCTGCTGCATCTGTGGCAAAACAGGAGCTGATATCGATCACTTTGACAAAGCGCTAGGAAGACGAAAGCGCAAAGAAGTTGATCATTCAGAGTACACATTTGCAGCACTCTGCAGAATCCATCACACAGAGAAGCACAAGATAGGTGTGATCAATTTCAAAAATAAGTATCAAATCAAAGGGATCAAGTTAAATCAGGAGACAATCAAGAAATTAAGAATCGGAGGATAAAAAGTGGATCACAGAAGTTATTACGCCATCATACCTGCAAATGTTAGATATGACGATTCTTTGATACCTAGTGCAAAACTTCTTTATGGAGAAATCACAGCTCTATGTAATGAGAAAGGTTATTGCTGGGCTAGCAATGAGTACTTTGCCAATCAATATAAAGTAAGCAAACCAACCATTCAGAATTGGCTAAAGTCACTTGAAGAAAAGGGCTATATCTATAGAGAAGTTAAGTACAAAGTGGGTAGTAAAGAAATCGAGGCTAGGTATATAAGAATTCTTGGTGGGGGTCACCAAGAAAATTTGGTGGGGGGTCACCAAGAAATCTATCAAGATAATAATACATCTATTAATAATACATTTAATAATACAAAAGAATATATAAGAGACTTACCGCCTTCGAAAAAATCGAAGGCTAAGCCCATCCGTCATAAATACGGAGAGTATAAAAATGTTCTTTTGTCAGATGAGCAGATGGAGAAACTCAAAATAGAATTCCCTAATGACTATCAAGAACGAATAGAACGGCTATCTGAGTATTGTGAATCATCTGGTAAGACTTATAAAAACTATTTGGCAACTATTCGAAGTTGGGCAAGGAAAGAAAAAAGTGAGCCTAAGAATGCAAGTGGTGCATACAAGCGCACAGGACGACGAGAGAAGCTTCCAGAATGGGCAATCGACCAAGAAGCCTATCAAAAGAAAAAAGCGCTAGAACGAGCTAATAGACAATCAAAAGCACCATTCTAAGAGGTGGAAAATTGAAAATCGATTATCTAGAACTGATCAATGAAATAGCAAGTTACAAAACTGGTGAGGAAATAGAGATTCTGAGAGACGTTTATGAACAACTTGATGAAGCTGGAATCGAACGAATTAAGAATGATCGTTCAAGTTGGAGTAAACTCAGATACTATTTCGCACTTTATATCGATGCAACACAATTAAGAAATTTAGCTTATACAAAATTACTATTTGTTGATTGCGTTAAAGGATTGCAAAAACATCTTAGTGAACTTGAGCAGGTGTAATCAGATGGATCTAAAAACATTTACAGCACAGATCGAACTAATGCATCAAGAAGCTTTAAGACAAAGCGCCTCGTACGAAGACAAGTGGCTCAACACGTTCCATGGTGGACGTGAGAGCGCACTTGATCAAGTACTCAAATTATTGAAAGGGGAACGTCGGGATGGATAAGAAAGCGGCAATGCAGCGAATTATCGAATTGACTTATTCAGAAGATTGGCAAAATGACAAAGAAACTGCTTCGGAAGTGATGAGACTTGGAAGAGAGATGTGGGCAGACAAGAGCAACAAGCCAAGACCGAGAAAAATCGCAATCTGGCATGGCGACAAAATTCTAGTCACAGGAACTGCCCAGCAGTTAGCAACTCTCACAGGATTGCACGAGAAAATCGTGAGAAAGAGAGCTAGGTGTGGATACACAGACGTTAAGAAGAGAACGTTTAGGTACGTGGAGGAATCATCATGACAACAGAAGAAGTAATTCAAATGCGAATTCGAAGCATTCAACGTGAAATTGACGATCTGGAACGGACAAAGGCAGTGATGGTCAATGAAACGGCGAGAAAGGCAATCGATTTGCACATAGAGAATTTAAGAAGGGAAATTCGTAGATTGGAGGAATGAGCGTGGATAAGAAAGCAGCAATGAAACGAATTGCTGAATTAACCAAGTCAGAATCTTGGCAAGAAGACAAAGAAATAGTTGCAGAAGTCCAAAAGCTCGGTAAATCAATGTGGACTGAAAAAACCAAACGGAGAACGCCGAGAAAAATCGCAATCTGGCATGGTGATCGAATTCTAGTGACAGGTACCGCTGAACAGTTATCTGAAATTACTGGTCTGAGCAAAAACATTATTTGGGATAGAGCTAGGAGTTTATGGATTGATTCAAAAGGACGACAATTTAGGTATGTGGAGGAGAAAATATGCTAGACATGAGAATCGAAGATTATCGAATTACCAGTGATTCTAGAAACATTGTCTTATCGAAGGTAAGACGAGACGAAGAAGGAAACATCCGCTACACAGAAACAAAAGAAGAATCACGAGCAGATATCGGATACTTTCAAACGGTCTCATCGTGTTTAAAGGCGATACAACGCGATTACGTGTTAAGTGAAGAAAGAACGATAAAAAAAGTATTATCGAGTACAAAAAAGCGTTAGAAAACATCACTAGACAGTTTGAACAGGCATGTGAGTCATTACACAATACAGTGATATCATCCTCAAGAAAATCATGATGAAGATTCAGAAAGACAAAAAATCAAAAGAACGAGCGGAATTAGTTAAGTTGGAAATGGCTGAAACAGGAGCAGGAGTGCGAAGTAGCAGGCATTGGAAAGCAGCGGCTAATATTGAATTTTATTACAACGAAATTCAAAAAGGGTTCGATCAGATGCGTGAGCTGGATCGGCAAACAAATTGGAGCAAGAAACTTCATCAAGATCGTTTCAAATTTGTAGAAAAGTATAGAGAGATACTAGAGGAATACAAGGAGGACAGCAAACGATATGCCAGCGAATATTTTTGGTTTTTATGATGATTTTACTATGAAAGAAGAATTCGAAGTCCTAGCAGCATTTGCACAGTGGGGATTAGAACAGGAGGAAGCGTGATGGTAACTAAAAAAACATATACAGCTGAAATTACATGTGATGTTTGTAAAAAGAAAAAAATTATCCATGAAGGTGAGTCAAAAAACTTCTTAACTGTTAGTTGTGCTGTTAGAGAAATAGGGCATAGAGACGAGTATGGAAATTTTCATGAAGAAGATAAGCAAACATTGTTAGTTAAAGATTTAGATTTATGCCCAGAATGCAGGGAGAGAGCTTATACAAAGATAATTGCTGAAACCTCTCAAGCTTATTGTCTAGACTATCATTATTCGTTTTTTAAGTAATAAAGAACAGGAGGAAGCGGAATGAAAGTAAACAAAGCATTGGAAATATTAGGAAGTATGCCGGCAGAAGCTATGTTGTATTTCTGGGTAATTTCAAATGGTAAAAAGTGTTTAATGACTCCGAAGGAATTTAAATTGAACCCTGATGGAGATGGAGTAGGGATTGAAAGTGAAATCATCATTGCGATGGATGCGGAGAAAGCGGAATGAATGTTCAAAATAGCATTTTATCTGTTCGATTACACAGATGATTCGTTTAAGAAAGTTTATTTCCATCACTGGAATGATAGCAAGCCAGTTTTTACAAAAAACAAGAGGAGAGCTCAGGAGTATTTTGATGAAAGATCAGCAAATAAAGATATAGTGCAGTTAAAAAAAGCAGAATCACCATCTGCGAAAACATTATCTATAAAATTGGAGGAAGCGGAATGAACAACAGACACCGCAGAGTAACAAAACTAAGAAAACAGGAACTGAATGTACTAAAGGCAAAGTTCGAAAAAGAATACGGAGTTTCTGCAGAAGAAGCATATAAAGTGGCAAGTCAGTGTGTTGCTGATGCGAGTAATGCTATTCGTAAGTTTGGGATTTCGATATTAAATGATGATCGTAAATGGGAGGAAATGAGATGAAACTAAAAGACGGATTTTACGCTAGTAGTCATGGTATCGGCGGTTTAATGCTAGATATGCCGACAAAGAACCCTAAAACACGTAAGAAACCAAAATTCAAAGTCGGTGACATGGTTCGCTGCGAAGCAGAGGAGTTCATCTATCCGTTTCGTGGATATGTAGAGCATCTCTATAATCACTCAGCGATCATTCGTATTGAAAACACGATGGAATGCGACAAGTGGTTAGCGAAAAGTAAAGAGAATTTAGCTGTAGCGAGATTGGTGGATATGGAACTAATCAATGACAAATAAAAAAGCCGGATCGCTCCGGCTGATTCAATAAATCCAACACATTTATTATATCACATAAAGGAGCGGTTTGACTTGATGCAATTGTTACGAGAGGTAGATTTCAAACAGACAAGATGTAATGCGAGAGATGTGCTGAAGAACTTTCGGCGTTTGGAGCGGATGGCAGGTCGCTCTTTGATAGATATTAAGTCTCCTATCATAACCGATATGCCGAAGGCACCGAAGCACGGCAATAAGGCAGAGGACGCGATCATTCAGATGATGGATATAGAAGCAGAGAGAGATGCGATTCTAGCGGCTTTGATGGCACTTAGTCTGATTAGTCGTCAGATACTCTACTACAGCTTTTGTGTGCCAGATAGCTTCTCAAACTACAGAATTAGCCGTGAAGTGGGTTATTCAGAAAGAAGTATACAACGGATGAAGTCGGAAGCTCTAATAGAGTTTGCAGAAGCGTATAAACATGGGGAAATAATTGCTTATAAATAGGAGGACCATATAATGTGGAAAGATTATGTATCATTGAAAGAGTTGAAAAAAGATCTTATTTTCAAAAAAATCGTAGAATGGTCAGAGAGTGAATTAATTTTAGAAGATGGAACAAAATTAGAAGTTGTATGTAGCGAGTATGATTGCTGCGCATACGCTGGAGGTGAATTCAAAAATGTAAAACTTGATGCGGTTATTACGGATATAAAAATTTTTGATAAAGGTAAGCGTGGATATAATGGTGACGGACATACTTCTTATGCTGAAGTCGTTGTGTATCATAATCGGAATGAAATCGCCAAAGCGAAATGTACAGCGAATGATGGAAATGGCGGCTACTATTATAGTGTTTGTGCTTTAAAAGTCAAAGACAAACTTTGTGTAGTGACTGATGCATAAAAAATGGCGGTTTTTTGGCGGAATGATGGCGGTTTTTAGCTATTTACCAGTGATATTATGGTAGTGTCGAAAGATTAGTGATAGGTCTGAGACAAAATAATAATAAAAGGAACATCGTTTTATTATTGTTTCACAATTAAGCTTCGATAGACAGCAACGGAAATACTAAGAATAAGGATGTGAATTTCAACTTCTTCTAACTGTTCTTATTATCTATCATCCGTTGCTGTCTATTCTATTAATGGTAAAACTATAAAAGAGCCAAGACATCTCAACCGTTTTATTAATTGGTATCTGTGGCTCTTTTGCATTGCTTTGATTGGGACAGTAGCACTCAAAAAAATAAACATGTTTTTGTCGTCTTTCATCTGCTGCTCTCTATTAAACTGTATTATTTTCAAGGAGGCTCATTATGAAAAATGAATTGGTAGATATTTTAAACAAAAGAAAAAAAGATGTTTTACTATTAGAAAATGCATGTCAATATGCAAACTACGAAAATAAACTTCTATTAATTGGGATTATTGAAACATTAAAAATGGAAATATTAGATTTAGAGACTGTTTTGCAATTTCAATCTTCTTCGTTTTCTGTACTATGATCTATTTTTTTTAATGAGTCAATTATTTTTGTACTATCCAATAATTTTTGTTCTTTTAAATCAGGAAAAGACTTTGATACTTCTATCGAAGCTGAGACAGAAGCTTCAAATCCGACTCCCATGGATAGTATTTTATCAATATTTTCTGTAACTTTTGTCATTTGAGTAATTATTTCTGCTTGTTCTGATAGATTATTTGATGTTAAAAATTGTTCAGTTAATTTTGTATATATTGCTTGATTGGCTTTTATTTGGGATTCGCGAACAGTTGCTCTTACTTGCTCGTCTAAATCTAAAGACTCCAGTTGCTTATCTAAAGCTTTTATTTGCCTAGTACCTACTTGGCTTCTCTGAACTAAAGATACAAGCTTGCCAAATAATGTTACAGCAGTAGAGGATAATAGAGAAACTACTAACCAATTGGTTCCCACATCGAAGTTTTCAACAACAACGTCTGTTTGAAACTCTTTTAATCCTCTTAACAATTTAAATGTGTCTTTCAGAATTAATATAGTTTCAGAAAATTCATCAAATGATAACTCTCTATCAGGTAAACTTATTATTAATGAATTGCTATCTTCGCTTTCGCTATGGAGATTTTGAGAAATTATTGTTGTAATTCCTTCCGATTTATACTTTACTTGTTGTACTATTTTCATAAAATTATTGTAGCTATTAACCCCATAACTCATGCTATCTGAAGCGGAAGATGGTAGCCACTGTTCTTTGTCAATTATTTCTTTTTCCTGAGGGAAAAGATTTGTTTCCAATAGATTTATTATACTCTTTCTGAAAGTATTATAACCCAAAATTTTTTTTATTTGAGAATTTCCCGAAGTGGATGATTCTACTTTTAAGTTGGCTAAGTCAATTGTATTTTCATTAATGATTTTTTGCACTTCTCTTAATCGCATAATGCACTCCTTTTATTTTATATTTCAGCGGACCACTCGCTGATAAATAAAATTATACACTTAGTATTTATTTTCACAATATGAATTTATCGTAATAACTTTTGAGTAAATAGAACAAAAAACCTGCACTAGTTTCCGCTAGTACAGGCAGTGACTATATCGGTTGATAATCTAGCATATATTAAAAATAATTGCAAGAAAAGAAATTTATAGTGGTCGATACCAAATTATCAAAGCAATGTTATTTTGTTGCTGTCTATTAATTTATGTGTTGGAGGGAAAACGAATGGATAAAGAAATCAAAGCAACTTTCAAATTAGATTTGACTGAACTAAAAGAACTGCTCAACAAGGCTAGTGACCAAGTCGAACAGTTACAAGAAACTTTAGATGAAATTGCTAATTTCACAATCCAAGTTTCTTAGCAGTATATTTTTTAGCAGCTGCACTCATGAAATCATACCAAGTATCAGAAAAATATAACTTAACTAAATAATTAAAAAAGGTGGGTAAAGAGAAATGACGGCGTTAATAATTTCAATTTTTGCGCTCTGTCTTAATGTCTATATGATTGGATTTAAAAATGGACAAAATAAAAAATAGTAGCAGCCAAGAATAATTTTATAGTGTCACTGTAGCGGAAAGGGTAGACGCTAAGCATGCGTGCTAGGTCAATGCTTCGGCAACCATGCAATGTTCGATTCATTGCCAGTGGCTTTGGTTTACGGTGATCCATAACTGCCTGTCAGTAAAACCGTACAGAGGTATAACTGCATCTCATTGCTGAGGTGTAGTTTTTACATAGAGAATCACTCATTGAGTGGTCTTTTTATTTTACATAAAGGAGGTAACAACAATGTATAGACCACAATACTTAGAACAGAAGTATGAAGTAATCACTGTGCAAAATGGTAACGGTGAGATAGTACGAAAGTATAGAAGACCAATAAAGAGCGATACATATAAACGAAAGGAAAACAACGAAGTTATTCCATTGTATGGCAAAAGAATAGCTAAGCATTAAATAAGATTGCGAAAGGAGACGGAACATGACCGAGGAATTCTATAGATGGCTATTACAGTTGATAAGAGAAGATCGTTTAGTTAAGTTCTATCAGTCTCCTAAATGGCGCAGGCTTAGAGAGAAAGCGATGAAACGAGATCACTATGAATGCCAAGAGTGTAGAAGACTAGGTAAGTATCATAGAGTAGAGAACGTTCATCATATAAAGGAAGTCAAGGATAGACCTGACTTAGCTTTAGATTTAGATAATCTTATTTGTTTATGTGTTGAACATCATAATGAAGTTCATGGCAGATATCTTACAGCATTAGATAAACAAGAGAAGAAGATAGAAAGCTTTGCTAACTTCGACGCAAGTGAAAGGTGGTAAGTGCATGATCATCAATGACAATGGCAGAGAGTATGATACAGAAAAGATTGAAGAGTATTCATCTTATACACAAGGATTAATTAAACGTTTGATATACGTTCGCTATGTAGGTATTAGGGATCTGTTATCAGATAACTGTTGTAGCAAATACAAAGTGAATCAAGTAAGAGAAGCGTTGAATAAAGATAATAACGTTGAAAGAATAAAAAATGTTTTTGGATATGGCATTGAAGAGATTAATTATTACATTGACTTCGCTGAAGCTTTCATTCCGATGGTGAGATAACCCCCCCCTTAAAATAAATCGCAATTTTTTTGGGGGTGATGAAACGGAGGGGGCTGTCAGGAAAAAATATTTTTTCGAACTTTATCATGAAAGGAGGGCTAGAATGTTTAAAAACGAATTGTCTCAAAATCGCTACAGAGAAAAATTACGCCGCTCTTTAATAAGCCAATTGGAAAGTCAGAAAACAAATATTGAGCCATTCTTAGATAATGTTGATCGTTATATCAGTTTATGGGAAACGGCGATATCACTGGAGGAAGATATATCCGAGAACGGCATTAGATTGGAGAATGGTAAAAAGAATGAATCAGTAGCGTTGCTTGTTTCTGTCAATAAACAAATGGGATTGATGTTGGATAAACTTGCCATTACTCCTGAATTGGTAGGTGAAGCAAATGAATCAATTCCTGAGTTATAAGCATATTGAAAATTGGTTCAAAGCTATAGAAGAAGGCACTATCAAGGTATGCAAAGAGCAATTATTGCTAAAAAAGTATCTAGAAGAAAGAGTCTTTACTAGAGAAGATATTTACTTCGATAAGCAAATGGTAGAGGATTCAATCAATATACCAGCACAATACTTTCCATTTGAATTAATTCCGTGGGAAAAATTTCTACAATGTTTTATTTATGGAGTCCGATGGAAAAAAGATAAAACGCTAGTGTTCAATAGATATCTTTCATTAATGGGACGTGGTAATGGTAAAACTGGTTTTGCTTCTTGGAACAATTTTTTCTTGCTGACTGCAAAACACGGTGTTAAAAATTATGATATTGATATTTATGCCAATAACGAAAGCCAAGCAAAGACTAGTTTTGATGATGTATTTAAAGTAATTAAAGATCATCCAGATTTAGATAAAAAAGTATTTAAAGCTACGAAGGAAGTTATTCAAAATATTGCTACAAATAGCAAACTTCGTTATAACACGGCAAACGCTAGAACAAAAGACGGGAAGCGACCAGGTGCAAACCGCTTTGATGAAATTCACGAAAATGAAGATTATTCAATGATAAATGTGGCTACTTCTGGTGGTGGTAAAATTCGAGATTATAGAGAATTTTATGATACAACTAATGGTCATGTTCGTGGTGGTCCGCTTGATGACATTATAGAAGAATCAAAAATGATTCTTTCTGGAGAACTTGGAATTGACAAGGATGGAGCAGAATTTTCTAGTTTGTTTCCATTTATTTGTCGCTTGGATAACGATAATGAAGTTGATGATCCCGACATGTGGGAAAAAGCTTGTCCAACTATTAATTACAATGCAGATCTAAAACGGAAAATGTTTCAAGAATACTCTCAAATGCAACGTAATGCTGGTTTAAGACTTACGTTCATGACGAAACGAATGAACAGACCAATGGAAGACACACGCTTTGCTGTTGCTTCATATGATGATGTTCTGCATACGAAAGAAAAAGAATTTCCTGAAAAAATGGATGAAGTGATAGGAACAGTCGATTTTGCTGATAGACGAGATTTTGCCAGCGTTGGGTTGCTAGGAAAATATGATAAAGATGTGTATTTTACACAACATACTTTTATCCACGAATCAGCTCTTCGATTACAGAACATAAAACGAGAGATTATAGATATTTCTATAGATCAAGGTAAATCACAGATCGTTCATGGGAAAAATATAGAAGCTGATTATATCGTAGGTTGGTTTCTTGAAATGAGTAATAAATATTACATTAAAAAAATCGCTATGGATATGTACCGTGCAAAAATATTGAAGCCCGCTTTAGAAGAAGCAGGTTTTACTGTAGAAATTGTTCGAAGCGGATCTGTTACACATGGTATGTTAAAAGATCTGGTTGATGACCTTTTTATTAATCAACGTTTATATTTTGGTGATGATGCAATTATGCGTTGGTATTGCATGAATGTATATGAAGAGCATATTTCTAATGGGAATATACGCTATGAAAAAATAGAACCTGAAACTAGAAAAACGGATGGCTTTTTTTCATTCCTTCATGGTTTGAATTTTTTGGATGATATTTATGATTCTGCTCCTGTAACAGTCACAAATAGTTCAGTAGAAAATACAGGAACTGGATTTACTCCTCTAGTATTCTAACTTGAAAGGAGGTGAGAAAGTGGGGATTTTTCAAAAGGCGGTAGGATACTTCACAAAAAAAGCAACGGTTCCTTTAGAAGAATACTTTTGTAAATTGCAAGTTGATTTTGTGTATCGAAAATTTGCGATTGAAACTTGTATTGATTTGATTGCAAATGCGATGAGTAAAGCGGAATTCAAGTCATATGAAGATGGAAAAAATAAAAAGAATGATCTTTACTATAGGCTGAATGTAGCTCCTAATAAGAAAAATAATGCAACAGAATTTAGAAAAAAACTGATCAGGAGATTAATATTCTACAATGAAGTATTGATCGTTTCTCCGTCTAATAATTCTAGCGAAATATTTATTGCGGATAGTTGGGATGTCACAGAGTATGCATTAAAAGATGATGTGTTTTCTCAAGTACAAATTAACAACATAGTCCTTGATAGAGAATTTCTAGAAAGTGATGTTATCTATATAAAATACGCAGATCAACAAATCAGGCAACTAGTCGATGCGTATTATCAAGCGTATGGGAAACTCATTTCTAGTGCTATGAATGTTTATAAGCGTTCTAACGCTCGTAGATACGTATTGAAAGGGAATTTATTTCGACCACAAGACAATACAACACAAGACCAAATCAATAAAATGATGACATCGCAGTTCAAACCATTCATGGAAGCGGACAATGCAGGGGCAGTATTCCAACTACAAGAAGGATTCAATTTAGAAGATTTCAGCGGAAACTTCCAAAGCAATTCAAGAGATATAAAAAACTTAATAGACGACATCTTTGAGATGACAGCAGCAGCGTTTCACGTTCCGAAAAACCTACTAAAGGGAGACATGAGTGGGTTATCGGATCAAGTGGACGCTTTTTTAATGTTCGAAATCATACCGATTGCTGAACTTATTCAGGATGCGTTTAACGCTAGTCTCTATGAAGCAGAAGAATACTTGTCAGGGAATTTTGTACGTGTGGATACAACTATGATCAAGATTACTAGCTTCAAAGATTTGGTTGACGCTATTGATGTAGGCATTAGAAATGGGGTATTTACAATCAACGAAGGAAGAGAACGCGTTGGAAATGATCGCTCTGATAAGGCGATGGCAGATGAAATATTTATAACTAAAAACAACCAACAAGTATCGAAAGGAGGTGAGGCGAATGACAACAATGAAAACATTTCTAGCAGTAAAGAATGAAGGCACAGTACCGCAAATTTTTATTCAGGGATTTATTGGTTCTAGTTGGTTCTTTGAAGGGAATACTGACAAGGGAATCAAAAATATTTTGGATAGTCTAGGTGATCAAGAAGAAATTGAAGTAGTGATTAATTCAAACGGTGGAGACGTATTTCAAGGGATTGCTATTGGGAACTTACTTAAGTCAAATAAAGCAAAAGTTAACGTTGTGATTAACGGCTTAGCCGCTAGTGCTGCTTCAATTATCGCAATGGCTGGCGATACTATAAAAATCTACAACAATGCACAATTGATGATTCACCGCGCTTCCACATATGGAGAAGGAAATGTCGATGATTTTCGCACGATTGCTGACCAACTGGAATCAATTGATAAATCGGTAAAGGCTTCATATAAAACACGATTCAATGGCACAGATGAAGCATTGCAAGAACTTCTTGAAAAAGAATCGTTTATGGATGCAGAAACAGCTTTGAGTTATGGATTGGTCGATGAAATTATCGATGCAGAAAATAGCTCAGGTACTGAAGCTAAAAAAGAACAAAGCGTTGAAGAAATTTTGAATGAAGTTGAAGAAAAAAGAGCAGAAAAAATTGCTGCATTTACAGCAGCATTAAATAAAACATTTGGACAAGGAGATGCAAAATAATGACAGTTAAAAATTTAAAAGGTGTAACAGCTGCAAGCGACCAATTGATGAAGGCTTTTAAAGATGGTAACGAAGAATCTTTTAGCGCAGCTATGGTAAGCTTATCTAAGGAAATTCAGGATAAAATTTTAGAAGAAGCAACAGCAAAAAATCAAGATCAATTAGTATTAATGAATCGTGGTCAGCGTGTGTTAACTACGCAAGAAACAAAATTCTATAACGAAGTGGTGAATAACGAAGGTTTTGCAGGGGTTGAAGAATTAGTACCAGCTACTGTATTTGAACGCGTATTTGAAGATCTAGAACAATCTCATCCACTATTGCAAAAAATTACTTTTGTTAACACAACTGGTGTAACAGAATGGATTGTGTCACGTGGAGTCAATCCAGCATGGTGGGGTAAACTGTGCGAAGCTGTTAAAAGAGTTTTAGATAATGGCTTTGACGTAATTAACATGAAGCAGTTCAAGCTATCAGGTTATATCCCTGTATGTAAGGCAATGCTTGACTTAGGTCCAGTATGGTTAGATCGTTATGTTCGTACTGTTTTAGTTGAATCGTTGAGAATTGCATTAGAACAAGCAATTGTTGATGGTACTGGTAAAGATATGCCAGTTGGAATGATGCGTGACATGAGCAAACAAACTAGCGGAGAATATGCTGAAAAAACAGCAGAACCTATTACAGCTTTAGATGCTGCAACTATGGGTGGTTTGATGGCACGACTATCAAAATTCAATATCGAAGGTGTAGATGATCCGATTTATCGTAATGTGAATCCTTCTGATGTGGTCCTAATTGTGAATCCAACTGATTACTGGTCTAAAGTATTCCCAGCTAAGACTGTACTAACTGCTAATGGAGAATATGTACAAGTATTGCCAGTACCAGTTTCAGACTTGCAGTCAACAGCTGTGCCAGAAGGAAAAGCAGTTATTGGGGTAGCTTCAGATTACTTTATGGGTGTAGGATCTACACTAAAAATTGAAGCTTCAGATGAATACCATTTTGTTGAAGACGAACGCATTTATCTAGCTAAACAATATGCAAATGGACAACCTAAACGTAACGATAGTTTCATTGTGTTAGATATTAGCGCTTTGGGAACTACTACTACAACTACAAAACCAACAACCACAACAACTACAACACAAGCGTAGGTGATCAGAATGAAGTATATTCTTTGTCAGCCGGCAATCAATCGGTTTAAATGGGAGCTTGAAGTTTGTTTAACTAATCTGAAGAAACTAGGAATCAAAGATATCGTATTGCTTTTCAGCAGACACGATGATCAGATTCCTATTTTTTTTGAGAAGGAATATGGCGTTGAAGTTCATGTGTACGATGATCTGCGGGACGACAAAGAGTATATTCCTTCGATTAAACCATATTTATGGTGGAAATATTTAGAAGAAGATCATTCGCGTGAGAACGACCGATATTTCTATATCGATTCGGATGTCATTTTCAATAAAAGAATTAATTTGCGCAAATTGCCTTCTAAAGATGATGTTTGGTATTGTAGCGACTGCTGTAGTTATCTAAGTCTTGATTATATTAGAAGCTGTGAAAACGGAGAAAATATTCTAAAAGATATGGCAAACATTGTAAATGTTACAGTAGAATCTTTGGAAACTATAAACACTAATTCAGGAGGCGCACAGTGGGTTATTAACCGTCCTAAAGCGAATTATTGGAAAAAGGTTTATCTAGATTCTAATCGGCTATATCGCTACCTTAGAGGGCAAAAAACAAATATACAAATATGGACATCCGAGATGTGGGCACAGCTTTGGAACATGATGTATTTCAATATTGGTCCTAAAGTTCACGAGGAATTAGACTTTTGTTTTGCTACTGACCCAATAGAAAAAGTTAAAGAAGTAAAAATCTTGCATAATGCTGGAGTAACAACAAATGATGAAGATTTATTTTTCAAAGGGAGATACGTGACTTCCACACCTTTTGATGAAGATTTATCATTTGTAAACAAGAAAAAATGCTCTTACGCATATGTTAAAGCAATTAAGGCGGTGGTTAGATGACGCCTGAACAAGTGACTGAAGAATTGCTAACAGCTGTGAAGGATAATATTTACGTTACCTGGAATGAAGAAGATGAGTCAATTAAAAAGATGATAGCTAAAAATGCTGTTTATCTTCAAAGTAAAGTGAGTACAACTCTTTCTTTTTCTCCCGAAAGCTTAGAATACGGATTGCTAATCGAAAGATGTAGATACGACTGGAATCGTGCTTTAGATGAGTTTGAACAAAATTTCGCTAGTGAGTTATTAGGTTTCATTCAACATTATGCGCTACAAGAATATATTGCAGGTGATGGGAATGGCGAATAATCGTAGACTCGAAGAAACGTTCAACGATGGATGGTTAAAGATTTTGACGCAAACCACAAAAAGAAATGAATTAGGAAAAAAGATTGGTGTAGAAGATACAGAAATCACTTCTTTAAAATTTAGAAATCTTTCCATGAGAGATAGCGATATAACAGCTATGGATGCGATGGGATCGAAATTAACTAAGAAAGTAAAGACACCATTTCATCCAATCGCCAAGAAATTTAATAAAGATCAATATTTTATCGTAATCAATAGTATGCGTTACAACGTTATCTATGCCGATTACGATAATTTTTATATCTATTTTTATCTTGAAAGTGTGGGTGAATATGGTGATTGATAATTCTAAAGAAAAAGAACGTTTAAATAAGCAAATTTCTGCTATCAAAACTTCCTTAGAAGAACATTTTAAGCTAAAACTCTTTCAAGACTCTGTTGGCGAGGATGAGCTACCTGATGATTTTAATTACTTCATTCTCGAAACAGGAGAAATAGAAATGATCACTGAACCAAAATATAGCGTGGGTCAAAATCTATATCTAACTTTCTATTCAGAAAATAGAGAAGATTTAACAGGAGATTCACTAGATATTATTTCATTGATTCAAAATCGTTCGATTCGTTTTCAGAGAATGGATCCCAACCATTTAAAACTAGAAAATCAAGATCGCTATATCGATCAATTGGTATTTACGTTTAGACGATTATTGAAGAGTGATTGTCATGGCTAAAAATAGTTGGGAGCTAAAAATAAATGGACATGATGAACTTCTTGTGCGGATGGAACGCTATTCAAGCGAGAGCGAACGACTGATTAACGAAGCATTGAAATCAAAAGGTTCAGATATTGCAGTGGATAGGATTACGGAAAAAATTCCTGTTTCTGAAGCAGATTTAAGAAGAGGACACCAACACGCAAAAAATAGTCGTCCACTTAAGACTCAATATATTAATTTGGGTTTCATCATTAGACCTACAAGAAAATTTGAGTATTTAAAATATCCTGATTTGGGGATAGGTACTTCTAAAAGAAATCAGCCAGACGAATTTATGAGAAGAGGATTAGGTCTTGCACTTGATCCAATTACAGAACTTCTGATTCGTCAATTCGATAAATTAAATAAATAGGGGGAACAACAATGGCTAAAACAACAACTGTAGTAACAACGTTCGATAACGTGAGTATCAAACGAATTGCTTTTAATTTTAAGAACGCAGAAAATGCAATCGCAACAGATTGTAACGGACAATTAGATGGCGAAACAGAAATGCAAACGGTGGTTAAAAAATGTGGAGCGACAGAAGTAAAATCAAAATCTAAACCAATCAATATGACGGTAACAATTACTGCACATGTACCGATGGAAGTTTATCGACGTTTCAATGGATTGAAACAAGATGAACGTATTAAACCAGGCATTTACTCTTACGGTCCTGATTCCGTAGGCGAAGATTTCTCACTTGCTGCAGAGATCGTGGATGACTTCGAAGAAAATAGCAAGTTAGTTGGTATGTTAGCATGCACTTCGAATACAGGATTAACATTCTCTATTGAAAATGGTGCGGATGAAGTAGCTGCGTTAGAACTAGAAACAAAAGTTATGCAAGATGAATTTGGTAAATTCTATCATGAAGCAATTGTTGCAGAACTTGAAGAAGACTTAACGGATCAATGGATGACGAATCTATCTGCTGATGTGATTAAAAAGAGTTCAACAACCACTACTACAACGACTCAAGCTTAAACATAAAACGGAGGTAGCAAAATGAACGAAGATTACTCAAAAATTGAACTAAACGATGGAACAATTTTGAATTTAGAACCTAAACTGAATATCAAGAAATTATTGATGATCAATAGAGATTTTAACACAGACGAGTTTGCAAAAATGACTGTGGGAAAAGGATCCATGGATATTTCTGTTATTCAAGGTGCAAAGGCTGTGTATATTGCTTACCGCCAAGCGAACATGACTGATTATATTTCATTCGATGAATTTATTGATAAATGGGATTTTGATATGGCTACTGCCAGCTATATTTATCAATTGATGATGTTCAAACAAGCACGAGATGCCTATCAAAAAGAATTCGAAAAAGCAAATATGGAAAAAAAGCTTCAAAAGTAAAAATGCCAAAGCTCTTAGTTGAAACGTGGGTCGATGTCTATTCGATGTTGACCGACGTTTTTTCTATGCCTTCAGATTTAGTTTTAAGCGATATCTGTTTAGATGACATTTTACAAATGGCTTACAACAAGAGCGCTTATGAAGGATGGAAGAACTACGCAATAAATCAATCCCAAAAAAATTAAAGAAAGGAGGTAAAAAATGGCTAAAAAGAGAACAGAAGCAGAAGTAACTTTCATAGCTAACGATGACGGATTGAAATCTACGTTAAAAGAAATCAGCGCTGAATTAACTAAAAATAGAGCAGAATTAAAACTAGAACAAGCTCAATTACAACAGACTGGTTCTGAATCAGACAAGTTAGGAAGTAAATTATCTTCTTTAGAGAAGCAGTATGAATTACAAAGTCAAAAAGTTGAAGTAACTAGCCAACGTTTAGCCAATGCGAAAAAATATTATGGAGAAAATTCCACCGAAGTTCAGAAACTTGAAAGGGAACTGATTAATCAACAAACAGCGCAACAACGTTTGTCAAACGAAATTGATAAAACGAGTAATGCACTAGCTCAAGCAAAAGGCGAAATACAGACGTACGAGTCTACAATGCAACAGTTGGATAGTGAACAAAAAAATGTTCAAGCTAGTGCTTCTCTGATTGAATCCGAATACAAAAAATGGCAAGCAACTGCTGGTCAATCAGCTTCTGAAGCCGAGAAATTAGCGAAAGCCCAAGAATATGTTTCTCAACAATCTGAAAATGCGGAGAAAACGATAGATATCCTAAGACGACAGTTAGAAGCTACACAGTCTGAATTTGGCGCTACATCCACAGAAGCAATGCAGATGGAAGCGAAGCTTAATGATGCTGAACGTGAATTTGAAGAGTTAGGACAAGCTGCTAAAAACGTAGATACAACTAACTTGGACGATATCGGAAGCAAAATAGATATGAATAATTTAATGGAAGCTTCTGACGTTTTAAGCGACATTGGCGATAAGCTTACAGAATTAGGGAAACAAGCAGTGGACTCTGCTAACAGTGTAGGTAGTTCCCAGAGTAAGATACAAGCTAATTTTGGTTTGTCTAAACAAGAGGCTGAAGAATTAACGAATGTAGCCAGAGACATTTATTATAAAGGTTTTGGAGAATCGTTAGATCAGTCCACAGATGCATTGATTTTGGTAAAGCGTAATTTAGGCGATTTAAATAATCAAGATTTACAAAATATCACGGAACAAGCTATGGTCCTAGAAAACACCATGGGCGCTGATATGGATGAAACGTTACGTGGTGTAAATGGCTTAATGGTCAATTTCGGCTTGAGTGCTCAAGATGCAATGGATTTAATGGTTTCGGGTACTCAAAACGGTTTAGATAAAACGCACGAATTAGGCGACAATATGGCAGAATATAGCCAATTATGGAGTCAAATGGGATATTCAGCTGATGAAACGTTCGGAATGCTTCAAAATGGTTTAGATGCGGGTGCTTATAACCTTGATAAAGTCAATGACTTAGTTAAGGAAATGGGAATATCGTTAACAGATGGTCGATTTGAGCAAAACATGGATATGTTTAGTGAAAGTACTAGAAAAGCTTTTGAAGAGTGGAAAAATGGCGGAGGAACACAAAAAGACGTTATTAATTCCATGATTCAAGATTTTAGCAATATGGATGGTCAATACGACCAATTAAATAAAGCTTCGACAATTTGGTCTGCGCTTGGCGAAGATAATGCGATGAAAGTTGTCCAATCTTTAACTGATGTTAACCATACATTTGATGATGTTAGTGGATCTGCACAAAAAATGAATGAAGATTCTACTACTCCGTTGCAAGAGTTGAACGGGAAAATAGCTGAATTAAAGGATTCATTAGCTCCTATAGGCAACACAATCATAGATGCACTCGAACCAGTAATTGATTTTCTAGGAAAGATGGCTGATGCGTTTAATAATCTTCCACAACCAGTACAGGATTATGCCGTAGCAATTGGCGGATTGACTGCTGCATTTACTTTATTAATGCCAATAATAGTTGGCTTCATGGCTCTAGGTGGTCCTACTACATTAATAATAGGAGCAGTTATTACTGCTATTGCTGGAGTTATAGCAATTATAAAAAACTGGGGTGCAATTACTGACTGGTTTAAGGGAATATGGAGTAAATTCACTGATTGGTTGGGTGGTACTTGGGAAAGTATAAAAGAAGGTGCCTCATCAGTTTGGGATGGAGTCAAAGAAACCTGGTCTGGATTTGTAGATTGGGTTCAAGAAATTTGGCAAGGAGTTTCTGATTGGTTTGGAGAGTTATGGAGCGGATTAGTTGAAGGAGCTTCCAACATCTGGCAAGGAGTCCAAGAGACTTGGCAAGCATTCGTTGATTGGGTTTCAAATATTTGGAACGGAGTCAAAGAAGTATGGTCGATTATTTGGGCGGACATTGTAGGAATTGTTCAAATACCATGGACATTAATAACGTCATTGATCCAAGCTGGTATTAATATTATCGTGGGTATTTTTGATGTAGCTGGACAGTTATTAGGCGCAGCTTGGCAAGCTGTTTGGACGCCTATTTCTGATTTCCTTAAAAATACTTGGGATACTATGACACAATGGATAAGCATCGCTTGGAATGGAATTGTAACTACATTCCATACTATATTTGATCCAGTAGTGGCATGGTGGAATGGTATATGGACATCTATTAGTACTACGGCTTCAAATATTTGGAATTCAATTAGTGCAACAGCTTCTAGTATTTGGAACAGTATCAAGAATACAATCACTAGCTTGGTACAAGCAGCTGCTACAGTAATTCAAAATATTTGGTCAACTGTATCTAGTTGGTTAGGTGGAATTTGGAATTCAATCAGCTCTACAGCATCAAATATCTGGAATAGTGTGACTAGTAGTATAAGCAATGCTATAAACGCAGCTAAAAGTGCCATTCAAAGTGTTTGGAATAGTATATCTTCGTGGATCAGCGGAATTTGGAACGGTATCAAAAACACTGCTTTGAATCTTTGGAATGGAATTACAAGCACTATTAGCTCCAAAGTAAACGATGGAAAAAATGCAATTTCAAGCGGTTGGTCCAATCTAACAGGTATTGTTTCCGACATATTCAATAATGTTAAAAGTACAATTGCTAACATTTGGGAAGGTATCAAAAAGACTGTTAGCGCTCCGATTGATTGGATTAGAGATAAAATCAGTGGCATCTTTGATAATCTGAATATTTCGATACCACATATTCCGTTACCACATTTTAAATTGAGTGGGGAATTCAATCCATTGAAGGGAAAAATCCCAACGTTGGGTGTTGATTGGTATGCGAAAGGTAGTGTGTTTAATTCTCCGAATATTATCGGTGTCGGTGAAGCAGGACCTGAAGCAGTTTTACCTTTGAAAAGATCTGTGCTGCAAGAAATTGGTGATCGTATCTTGAGTAGCACATCAGTTTCATCTAGGGCACAAACGATTCAACCTGTGAACAACTACGAATTCAATTTCACAATTGATGGTAACGCAGATGAAGTTACTATGAAGCAAACAACTCAACAAATCATTGATAGCATTACAAAAGTTCAAAATGATAATGCTTCGGCATGGCGTTAAACAGGAGAGTATTTCTCCTGTTTTTTTAGTATTAAAAAGGATGTGAAAAAATGACTGATTGTATACATTCTATAATCGATGGATTTCCTGATTATTTGCATAAATTGGCTTTAGCGGAAAGACCAACCATACCTTCTCCAAAAAGGCAGAGAGTTGAGACTTCTGTTTTAGGAAGGTTAGGTGGCTTAGTACAAGATTACTCGTTTGAAGACATGTCGTTTACATTGCACTATAACTATTTAGAGGATGTGGAAGACCATCAAGCGTTCAAGCAATCGTTTTATATCATGCGTCATTGGTTAAATTATGCAAAGAAATTAGAATTCTCTGATGATCCCAACGTCTATTACGTTATCCAGACTATCGATATTGGGGATGCAGAAAACGATATTGTTGAATGGGGAGAGTTCGATGTGAATATCACTGCGAAACCATTCGCAAGAGTTCAAGAAGACGTACCAATAACCGTAGATAAACCACAGTCATTTAACTTGCTGAATAATAGTTTAGAAGAAAGTTTTCCAAAGATTATCATCACTCCTTCAGCTACTTCATGCCAATTCATCTTAAATGATTATGTGTTTAATTTTGAAGGCTTAGTAGTGGGAACTGACGTAGTCATTGATAGTGATTTGATGCTTTGCTACGAAGAGCAATCGGACGGAGATATTTTAGATCGGTCCAACAAAATGAAGACCATGCAATATCCGACGTTGCAAGTGGATATTAATTATTTTAATTGTACTGGTTTGAGCAAAATACAAATTTATCGTAATGGGTTAAGGTAGGTGAAATAGATGATCGATAATTTAATAACTATTTACGATAAAAACGACGCGAATAATTTAGCTGAACATTTATATGATACGCAAGGTTTAGGCGCTTTGTCAGACTGGTTAACAGCTACTGTTAGCAATAAACTAAACGGAGCCGAGATATTTCAGGGTACTTATCCAATAAGCGGAACTAATGCAGACTTGATTATAGAGGGGCGTATTATTCAGTGCTATGTAGATGAAAATCGAGCAAAACAGCGTCTAAGGATTTATTATGCAAAGACTTCTGTAATAGGCAATACGATAGAAGTAAAAGCTGAACCTATTTTCAATGATATAAGAAAATCGGTGTTGAATAAATATGACAGCGGAACAGAAAAGATCACTGCTACTCAGGCATGGCAAAACGCAAAAGCTTTAGCGAAACCAGTTATTCCTTCGCAGTTTTCTTTCACATCATTAGTAGATACGCTTGCTAATGTGAAGATAGAAAAAGCGAATTTTTTAGAATTCTTTGGTGGAAAAGAGGGGTCTATTCTAGATCGATTTCATGGGGAATTTCTTAAAGATAATAACACATTACGTCATGAAAAAAGGCTAGGTACGGATCATAAAATCAAAGCGATTTATACTAAAAACTTAACTGGTCTCGACTTAGAGATAGATGCTCAAAGTGTTTTAGTTGGAGTTTATCCATTCATTAGCAGTTCGTCAGAAGGAGAAGATGAGATCACTCTACCAGAAGAAGTTATTTTCACGGATTACGTGGATGATTATCCTGCTGGATATGTTTCTTTTGTTGATTTTAAAGACAAAGCGACTAATGTAGCCTCATTAAGGGAAGCTGCTAAAGACTGGTTGAAAACAAACATAGATAAACAAAAACCACAAGTGAGTGGTTCGATTGAATTAGTACCATTGAGACATCAAAGAGGTTATGAAAAATTTGTTGATCTGGAAAAAGTTTCGATGGGTGACGGAGTAGATGTGTATCATCCACAGTTAAAAGTGAATATGTCAGCAAGAATTGTGGAATATACGTTTAATGTTTTAACTAACTCATACGATAAATTAGTTGTAGGAAACGTCAAAACAAACTTCTTAGAAAATACAGAGAATAATATAAGTAATTTGATTAATGATGCCATTGATCAATTGAAAAATGGCGGCGAAATCAGCGATTTAATCAATGATATTGTAGATCATCAAACTGATATGATTACTGGTCAAAATGGTGGTTATGTTTTATTAGATCCTAAAGAAGCGCCTAGTCGTATTTTGATTATGGACACGCCAGATAAGAATACCGCACGGAATGTTTTGCAAATCAACAACGCTGGTATTGGTTTTTCTAAAACTGGTATTAACGGAACATATGAAACAGCATGGACGTTAGACGGCGTGTTTAACGCTAGTTTTATTACGTCTGGTGTATTAAAGGCTATTAATATTGAAGGGGTAACGATTAAAGGTTCTACAATTACAGGGGGTACAATAACCAGTCAAGGTACAGATTTTACTACAGAAATCAAAAATGGGGATATTTCTTGGAAAAGAAACAGTGATGGGGTTGTATATTTTAAACAAAAACCAGAAAACTTTACCAGCGGAAGTACAACAACGTCAAATATCAGATTCCAATTATTAGATAAAGCACAAGGGTTTACCGTTAGTAAGGGTGATGCAAGATTTCCAGCGTATTTACTTAGTTTTAATGATGGTACATTTGGTGTTAATACGTCTACATCATTTGATTTGATGGCAGGTAGCAGAAATGATGGTACTGGTGTACCATCGAACATGGCAAATGTTAATGGTTACCATAGTATTGGGGTAGAGTTATCTCACAAGTATAATGGTAAGTTAACGATAGCTAACGTTCGATCTACTGGTTTTAGTGTTACTGGTGGTACTAAAAATGCCAGTGTCTCTACAGAACATTATGGTCAAAGACTATTAAATGCCTATGAAACACCAGAAAATTATTTTGCCGATTATGGGGAAGCTGTAGTAGGAAAAGACTGCATTGTTAATGTGCCAATTGACCCTATTTATGCAGAAACAGTTACGCTTTGTTTGTATCATGTATTCTTAACACCTAATAAATTATGTCAATTCGCGGTAACAGAAACTACACCAGAGTATTTTGTAATTGAAACTGATACACCTAATGTATTATTTTCTTGGAATTTAGTAGCACACAGAAAAGGTTTTGAGCATCAACGTCTAGAACTTGATGACCATGATTATAATGTGCACGAATACGACCAAAATGAATTTTAGCAAGGAGGTATATAAATGGCTAGCAGTTTATATAATTTGGCTTTAGATTTCAGCAAAGAATTAAACTACACCAAAGCTATCATGGCTCGTCAAGGTGATAAAGGGATCACGGTGACTGTTAAACCATTTTTAAATGGCTTGCAGATGGATACGAGTGGCGGAATATTTACTTTAAAAGGAACAACACCATCTAACCGTTATGTAGATAGTGTTGCAACTAGTGTAACTAGTGAAGAAGTCACATTTTCTCTTGATGGCACATTTATGAGTGAAACAGGGTATTATAAACACTGCTATGTAGAATATAGAAAAGACAATCAAATTTTAACAACGCAAGATATCATTTTTTTCTCACTAGGAGTGTCTGACATTTCGCAAGGCCAAGCTGATGAATATGTTTCGCAATTGGAAGAGTTGATTCAAAAGTATAACGAAACTTTTGATGCTTTTATGGCTGAAATCAAAGGTAGAGTGGACAGCTTAAATCAACAGATTAATGATTTAACTGGTCAAGCTAAAACGCTACAAGACAAGTTAGATGCTCTGAAAGAAGAAATTTATAAGTTAGGTAACTTACAAGTGATGTACAGTAACAGCATCGACTTCGGAAATTATGATTATTCTGGAAGAGCTAACTTAGCACCTAACCTAGATTTTAGCAAGTTTAGTGGTAATGGAACAACAATGACAAAACCATTAGCTTGTTTCAAAGATCACGAAACATATTTAGAACTAGACAGTAGCGATCCTTCGGCAGTCAACATAAACAGAAATATATACGTGCCAAATTGCTCAGCGTTGCTTCCTAATAATGTGTATATTATGACAGTCCCAA
>NZ_BNJW01000010.1 GCF_015751045.1 Enterococcus lactis | reverse complement strand
AAAGACTACTTGGGAAATCAAGATTGCTTCTGATGGTACGGTAACCATTGATGGAAAAACAGTCACTACTTCCGATGATACGATCCAGTTGACCATTGAAAATCCTTTTGTTGAAATTCCTATAGCAGTACGTAAGTATACGATGCAAAGGACGGGCAAAGAGATGAATCTTAAAGGTGCAGCTTTTTCCCTACAGAAAAAAGAAGCAAACGGTGCTTATCAGCCAATGGACAGCCAAACAACGAATGAAAAAGGCCTTGCCATTTTTGATTCACTCACACCTGGAGAATACCGAGTCGTTGAAACAGCTGGTCCTGTCGGATATGATACTTCGCCGGGAAATTATGAATTCCAAATCGACAAATATGGAAAGATTATTTACACGGGGAAAAACACCGAGACAACGAATGGCATGTGGACGCTCACTCATCAAAATCGATTAAAAGCGTTTGACCTGACAGTACACAAAAAGGAAGACAACGGACAGGCATTAAAAGGAGCCAAATTCAGACTGCAAGGACCAGAAATGGACTTAGAATTGCCAAAAGATGGACAAGAAACGGACACCTTTCTATTCGAAAATTTAAAACCTGGAACTTATAAGCTGACCGAAACCTTTACACCAGAAGGATACCAAGGACTAAAAGATCCAGTTACTATCATCATAAAAGAAGATGGATCGATTCAAGTGGATGGACAAGAGTATGAGTCTGTTCTTTCACCAGGAGCCAAAAACAACCAGATTTCTTTAGACATCACGAATCAGGCAAAAGTACCATTACCTGATACGGGAGGAATTGGCCGCTTAGGAATCTATCTAGTAGGGATGATTGGTTGTACATTTTCTATTTGGTATCTTTTTTTCAAAAAAGAAAGAGGGGGCAGCTAATATGAAAAAACTTGGTTGGCTTAG
The DNA here is from genome assembly GCF_015751045.1 of Enterococcus lactis. GTDB lineage: Bacteria > Bacillota > Bacilli > Lactobacillales > Enterococcaceae > Enterococcus_B > Enterococcus_B lactis. The sequence continues at coordinate 105,028 of NZ_BNJW01000010.1, read as the reverse complement.
TATGTGTCTCTTCTTATTACTGTTTAAACCTGCTTTTACTCAGGCAGTAACAGCAACAGAACCAGATATGGTCCAGATCACTTTGCACAAATTACTGTTTCCAAATGGCCAACTACCGGAAAACCAGCCAAGTGACGGACAAGAAAAAGAGTTATTGCAAACGTATCGGGGATTGAATGGAGTCACATTTCAAGTTTACGATGTCACAGAATCTTTTTACCATTTACGAGAAAAGGGGAAAACAGTAGAGGAAGCACAAACAGAGATTGCAAAAAACGGTAAGTCTTCTGGCACGTTTATCGCAGAAGCAACAACCGCAACTCTGAACAACGAAGATGGTATTGCTTCTTTTTCTCTACCTGCCAAAGATCATAAAAAAAGAGAGAAAGCGTATCTTTTTATTGAATCCAAAGCACCAGAAGTCGTCAAAGAAAAAGCAGAGAACATGGTAGTTGTTCTACCTGTATATGGACAAAACGATCAAGAACTTTCATCTATCCATTTGTATCCTAAAAATGAAGAAAATAACTACCCTGATCCTCCTTTTGAAAAGGTATTAGAAGAAACGAGGAATAATTTTACGATTGGTGACAAAGTCACTTATTCCTTGCACACGACGATCCCTATGAATATCTTAGACTATCAAAAATTCGTATTATCAGATAGTGCGGATGGAGCATTAACGTTTTTACCTAATAGTCTAACGATGTCATCGAATGGACAAAAGCTATCCGAAGGATTTGTCATACACACGAAACCACACGGATTTGAAATTGCATTTTCGATTCCTTCGCTAGAAAAATATGCTGGAAAAAACCTGACCATTTCTTATCAGATGCAGCTAAACAGTACAGCTCAGGCGAACAAGGAAATCAATAACAACGGAACACTAGATTTTGGTTTTGGTATCAGCACAAAGAAAGTCTCTGTATATACAGGGAGTAAGCAATTTGTCAAAATCGAGACAAATAAACCAAACAAACGATTAGCTGGCGCAGTATTCCTTATTAAAAACAAAGCAGGAAATTATCTCCAGCGAACAGCCAACGGATACAAGTGGACAAGTAATGAATCAGATGCGCTTCACCTGACCTCCGATAAAAATGGCGCTTTTTCAATTATCGGGTTGAAAACAGGAGATTACTGGTTAAAAGAGATCAAAGCACCATCTGGTTATATTTTAAGTGAAACAGAAATTCCGTTTACCATTTCAACTAGCCTCTCTGAGGAGAAAGAGACTGTCGGTAGATTGAAAGTAGTCAACAAAAAAGAAAATAGTCGTCCATTTCTTCCTAAAACAAACGAAACGAAAAACATCCTTCTAGTCGTTGTTGGCATGGTGTTCGCAAGCCTTGCAATATGGTTGTTTATTAAAAAAAGAACAGGAGTGACAAAATGAAAAATCATAAAAAAATAAGCATTATATTAGGTGCACTTTTTCTTATTTTACCATTAATCACAAGTAGCTTCGGCGCAAAAAGAGTGTTTGCGGAGGAGACAGCAGCTCAAGTCATCCTTCATAAAAAGAAAATGACTGATTTACCCGATCCTTTAATCCAAAACAGCAGGAAAGAAATGAGCGAATTCGATCAATACCAAGGATTAGCCGATATTTCATTTTCCGTTTATAACGTCACTACAGAATTTTATGCGCAACGGAAGAAAGGAGCGTCGGTGGATGCAGCAAAACAAGCAGTCCAATCTTTGACTCCTGGTACACCAATTGCATCAGGAACGACAGATGCGGATGGAAATGTGACTTTATCTTTACCTAAAAAAACAAAATGGGAAAGATGCAGTCTACACAATCAAAGAGGAACCAAAAGACGGAGTGACAGCTGCCACAAACATGGTGCTCGCTTTTCCTGTATACGAGATGATCAAACAAGCAGATGGCTCTTATAAATACGGGACAGAAGAATTGGACACTATCCATCTCTATCCTAAAAATATAGTTGGTAATGATGGAACATTGAAAGTGACCAAAGTCGGTACTGCCGAAAACGAAGCACTAAACGGTGCAGCATTCATTATTTCTAAAGAAGAAGGAACACCAAGCGTCAAAAAATACATCCAAAGTGTCACAGATGGATTGTACACTTGGACAACTGATCAAACCAAAGCCAAACATTTCATTACTGGTCATTCTTATGACATCGGCAACAATGACTTTGCCGAGGCAACGATTGAAAAAGGCCAGTTGATCGTCAATCATTTAGAGGTTGGAAAATATAATTTAGAAGAAGTAAAAGCTCCTGATAATGCAGAAATGATTGACAATCAAACAAACACGCCGTTTGAGATCTTGGCAAATAGTCAAACTCCTGTAGAAAAGACAATCAAAAATGATACGTCCAAAGTTGATAAGACAACTCCACAATTGAATGGAAAAGATGTCGCAATCGGAGAAAAAATCCAATATGAGATCTCTGTCAATATTCCTTTAGGTATCGCTGATAAAGAAGGAACACAAAACAAGTACACGACATTCAAACTCATTGATACTCATGACGCTGCTTTGACATTTGATCATGAAACTTCAGGAACGTATGCGTATGTCTTGTATGATGGGGATAAAGAAATCGATCCAACAAATTATTCTGTCACTGAACAAACAAACGGATTCACGGTTTCAGTTGACTCGAATTATATTCCTTCACTCACTCCTGGTGGTACGCTGAAATTTGTTTACTATATGCATTTGAACGAAAAAGCAGATCCAACAAAAGGGTTTTCTAACCAAGCAAATGTCGATAACGGACATACAAATGATCAAACGCCACCGTCAGTCGATGTCGTTACTGGCGGCAAACGATTTGTCAAAGTAGATGGTGATGTTGCATCAGATCAAACACTTGCTGGAGCAGAATTCGTCGTTCGTGATCAAGAGAGTGACACAGCCAACTATTTGTCGATCGACCCATCTACAAAAGCCGTCAACTGGGTTTCGACGAAAGAATCAGCAACAGTTTTTACAACCACAAACAACGGTTTAGTTGATGTGACAGGTCTCAAATACGGCACGTACTATCTGGAAGAAACGAAAGCACCAGAAAATTATGTTCCATTAACAAACCGTGTAGCATTTACTGTCGATGAACAATCTTACGCAACAGCAGGACAGTTGATTTCTCCTGAAAAAATACCAAATAAACACAAAGGTACACTTCCTTCAACAGGTGGTAAGGGAATCTATCTTTATATTGGTGCAGGTGTGATCCTTCTATTGATTGCTGGATTGTACTTTGCTAGACGCAAGCATAGTCAGATTTAATCTTTGTACATGAATTGGAAAGAGGAGCAGCGGATTACGCAAATGCTCCTTTTTCTTTTATTATCAAACAGTCATCACAAGGAGAACACAAATGAAACCAAAGAAAGGGAAACTTCTAGATCTGCTGATGCTTTTCTTGCTTCTCTCAGGAATAGGGATACTAGCTTATCCATTTGTTAGCGACGCGCTGAATAATTATCTGGATCAGCAGATCATCTCTCATTATCAGCAACAAGCGGTCAAAGAAAATGAAGCAGTCATGGCCAAAATCCAAAAAGACATGACAAAGAAAAACCAGCAATTAGCAAAAAAAGGAGGAAATCCCGGTGTTGATCCCTTTACTAAGAAAAAGGAACCAGTGAAAACAGACAAAACCTATTTTGAAAAACATACGATCGGCGTTCTGACGATTCCTGAAATCAATGTCCATTTACCGATTTTTGACGAAACAAATACCGTGCTGCTAGAAAAAGGCGCTTCGTTATTGGAAGGGACATCTTATCCTACTGGGGGAGAAAGTACGCATGCCGTTATTTCCAGTCATCGGGGACTGCCTCAAGCAAAGTTGTTCACTGACTTGCCAAAACTGACTTTAGGTGATTCTTTCTATATCGAGATCAACGGACAGACACTTGCTTATCAAGTCGATCAGATAAAGACGGTAGAACCAACTGATACAAAAGACCTGAGAATCGAAAAAGGGAAGGATTTCGTGACACTACTGACTTGTACACCTTATATGATCAACAGTCATCGCTTACTTGTCAGAGGGCATCGCGTTCCTTATCATGCAAAAAAAGTACAGAAAGAAGTACAGAAAGTATCTGAGAACAAACGTTTCTTCCTGTATGGATTGATAGCTATAAGTATACTGATTTTTCTGTTTCTTATTTATCTTTTTCGGCAAACATTTAAAATAAGAAACAGAAGGTAACTGTGTCTCTTTTCTATGATAGATGTATTCAAAGCAATGCGTAAACAAATAAACTGGCTGAAGTTTGAAAAAGAAAACTTCAGCCAGTCTATATTTATAACGATATCAAAGAAAGCTTGTCTCAATTTTTCCGATATTCTTTAAGAAGGCCTTTTTGCATCAATTCTTGTTTGTTTTTCAAATTGCGGATATTCTCTTCAAAATTTTGAGAATATATCACTGAGAATAACGTATTTAATACGTAATCGAAGGCAATTTGAGAGGAGAAAGTCGCTACTTTAGCAAAATCATATTCCTCCTGCGATATAACAAGACACATATCAGCCTGTTTGGCCATTTCTGAATGCTGATTTCCGGTAATCAATAATGTTGGAGCTCCTACATGCTTTAGATAGGTCATTATCCGTTCATAATGATGGATACGACCGCTGTAGCTAATAAAAACTGCGCAATCTTCGCTAGTCAAATTGGCTGCATTCCAAGAAGAATCGCTATATTCTTCGGCCAAGATCAAAAATTTATTCAACTTGACCATTTTATTCTGGAACTTCCTTGCCGTGATTTGGGAATCGCCTTTTGCAAAAAGAAAAATTCGCTGTGCGTTGTTCAATACTTTACTGATGTGATCCAAATCTTGATGCTCGATCTGCAATTGCGCTTTTTTTATTGACTGGATTGACAAATCTGCCATTTTCTTTGCAATTTGCTGTGTGTTATCTTCACTTGAAAAAGGAAAATTAGGATCGACCGTTTGATTAAACTGGGCAATCAATTGATGAACTTCCCGTCCTAGTTCGAAACGAAATTCTTTAAATCCGCTGAAGCCCATTTTTTTGCATAAACGAATGATAGCTGAATGGGAAGTATACGTAGCTTTTGCTAATTCTTCAATCGTCATGTAGACTGCGGCTTCGATATTCCTCCGAATATAATCAGCGATCCGTTTCTCTGTCGTGGTAAACAACTCTTGTTTGGTTAATTTTTCTTCAATAAGCATGATCTGACCTCCAAATTCTATCTTACTGATAAATGCTTGGTTCCGCCACTCTCTTTTTGATTTTTTACCTTACTTTGAACATAAATTTCACCAAACCAAATGATAACAAATGTTTTTCTGAACTTTTTTGCCAGAATGGCTATTATAGACACTTTCTATATTTTTCTAAGATATACTGAAAACAACAATAAAAGGAGGCACAAATCATGCTTACAATCGCTTATCTCGGCAATGGAAAGAGTACAAATCGCTATCATTTGCCATTTTCAAGAAAACTTACGGACAAAATCAATATCAAAAAAATTTTTTCCCCATCTAAACCAGTGTGGGAAACATTTGAAGACATCGAATATACCGATCAGCTGTCTGATCTTTGGAATGATCCTGAGATCCAATTAGTTGTCATTACTACGCCAAGTCAATTTCATTATGAATATGGAAAAATGGCACTCGAACATGGAAAGAATGTATTGGTAGAAAAACCTTTTGCAGAAACGTCAAAGGAAGCAGAAGAGTTATTTGCATTAGCAAAAGAAAAAGGGCTATTTATCCAATGTTACCAAAACAGACGGTTCGATTCTGACTTCTTGACAGTCCAAAAAGTAATCGAAAGCGGAAAATTAGGGGATATTTTAGAAGTAGAAATGCATTACGATTATTTCAGACCGGAAGTACCAGAAAATACGCATGAATTTTCTACTGCAAACAGCTATTTATATGGACATGCTTGTCATACAGTAGACCAAGTTCTTTCTTATTTCGGCGAACCAGATGATATCCGTTATGATGTTCGTCAACTATTAGGGAAAGGACGAATGAATGATTACTTCGATTTGGACTTTTTCTACGGAAACATGAAAATTTCGATAAAATCCAGCTATTTCCGTATCAAAGAACGTCCAAGTTTCGTCGTTTATGGAAAAAAAGGGATGTTCGTGAAACAAACGAAAGATCGGCAAGAAGAACATCTTAAAATGTTTTATATGCCTGATCATGAAGACTTTGGGATCGACTTGCCCGAACACTACGGTGTATTGACTTATATAGATGAACAAGGGGATTATCATGAAGAAAAAGTGATTTCCGAGGTCGGTGATTATAGTCGCGTCTACAAAGGCATTTACGAGACATTAGTCAATGGCGCTGAAAAAGTCATTAAAGATGAAGAAACAATCTTACAGATGAAAATTTTGGAAGAAGGAATCAAAGGCATTCAAGAATCAGAAAATAAAAGATGAAAACATGACATATTTGTAAGAATCGGGTTTGTTTTTTGACGCACAAACTGTCTTATTGTACGATGAAAAAGTATAGAATTACTAGGAGGAACCAATATGACAAATTATGATGGTGAAAAACACAAACGATTAAGAGGTTCAATGGCCCCTAAAACGGAAGATGAAGTAGCTTTAGCAGGTACTAATTCTGGTGAAACAGAAGATAAAGAAGAATCATTAGCTGGTACAAACTCCGGTGAAACAGAAAACAAAGAAACAGCTTTATCCGGTTCAAATTCTGTAGAAGAAGAATCAGAGCCTAACGAACCTAATCACTTTGAAAAAGATATCGAAAAAGCGGTTGAAGAGGTCAAAGAAAAATTTGAAGAACTGACTTCAAAAAAGAAACACGATCATCATTAATTCATAAAAGCAGGGAGCCATTTGGTCACCTGCTTTTTTTATGTATCCCGATAGAGGTCGTTTGGTACAGTCGTAAAAAAATCTAACTGTAAGTTGTACCAAACAACTCTCGATTTAAAAGCGGTATCATACTAGAATACAAATAGGAGGTGAACAGCGCTGTGAACTACAAAATTAGTTATCTCCTGAAAACACCCAGAGAAATCAGTCTAGAAAGAGCAGCCGAGATCATCGAAGTAAATATAGACGAGGCAATCAACCAACTAACTCCCTTTGCCGAATATATGGATGAGACCCATATCCATCTGAAAAAATTTCGAGCGATCGACTGGGCAGAAAAATACGTGAATATCACTCGCTTTGAAGCGGTGTACACCGAACAAGAGCGTAGAGATCTTCTTTATTTGATGGTCTATTCGAATAGCATACCTATTTCTGTATTTCATTTTCAAGATTTTCTTCAGGTTTCTAAAGGAACAGTCCTATCGGATATCAAAAAAGTAAGAAAGGAATTAGAAGGGGAAGAATGTCAGCTGACATATACTAGAAAAGCAGGCTTTAGGCTACTGGGGGCAGAAGTAATATTGAGAAAGGAAGCAAAAAATCGCACCGCTCGTTTAATGCAATCGCTCGCTGGAAGATTTGGTCTCACGTATTTAACCGCAATGCTTTCTCTTGATTGTTATGCAAAAGCTAGAGATTTGTTAGATAACACAATCTCTCTATCAGATCTACGCTTTGCACCCAATCGAATGGATGAGTTAGCGTATTATTTAAGTTTGACCACTAATCGAATGGGGAAAATATCTGTAGAAAAGGTAAAAGATGCTGAACTTTTAGCTTCTCTTGCGATCAATGACATCAGCCGACAAATATTGACTGGCTTAGGCTATTCCGAACATCTAGAGTCAGAGATTCTATTTCTCTCTCTTTGCTTAGCCTCCATTGTTGAAGGAGATATCCAGGAGCCTGCACTTGATTTTTTGCTGGAATGTTCTTCAGAAGTCATCCATCGCATGGAATTCCTGATGGCCGTAGAATTTGATTCATTTCGTGAATTATTGATGAATGTCTTTTATCACTTGGTACCTGCCTATTTTCGTATCTCTTATTCTTTTTACTTGCCAAATGTGATGATTGATCAAATCAAACATCAATATGCTTCCATCTATGAAATGACAAGAAAAGCATTGCGTCCGTTAGAAAAACGGATAGGGAAGAGCATCCCTGAAGAAGAGGTTGGTTTTTTCACTATACTATTCGGCGGAGAAATAAGAAAAGTAGATGAAGAAGAAAGAAACAGAAAAATAAGAGCCGTGATCGTCTGTCCAAGTGGCATTAGCTCTTCATTGATCTTGAAAAGCGAACTTCAGCAATTATTCCCGATGATCCTTTTTACAGAGACCAATTCAGCTGATCGCTTGCACGAGGTTGATGAAACTTCTTACGATATCGTTTTTTCTACTGTGCCTCTCACGCTTACGAATAAGAAAAAGTCGCTGTATGTCCTACAACCAATCATGACTGACTTGGAAAAAAACCAGCTGATCAATCAAGTACAAAGAGATTGGCTGATACCAGGATTCTCCATGCCTTCTGCTCAAGAATTGCTAGCTGCGCTACTTCCATATATCGAATTAAAAGAAGGTGTAGATGAAGAAAAGCTCTATCAAGTCTTAAATCGTAAAATGAACAAACTTTTAGAAAAGAAGGAGGATCAACGTCCTATGCTATCTGAATTATTAACAGAAGAAATGATCCAATTATCCGATCAACCAAAAAACTGGCAAGAAGCAATCACACTTGCCGCACAACCACTATTATTAAAGAATAAAATAGAGGAGAGTTATATCAAAGCGATGATTGAACGTGTGGAGCAGTATGGTGCGTTTATCCACATCGGCGACCACATCGCACTGCCGCATGCTCGTCCGGAAGACGGTGTAAACGAAGTAGGGATGTCTTTGCTGAAACTTCAACAACCAGTTGATCTAATCGATGATCCTGCTCATCCCATCAGCTTATTTATCTGTTTAGCCGCTATCGATAACGAGGCACATCTTCGGGCGTTGGCAAATTTAACCAAGCTACTTTCTAATAAACAAAATCTTCAAGAACTATTACAAGCCTCAACAAAAGAAGAAATACTAGCAATCATAAAAAAGGGAGACGAATAACATGAAAATTTTTGCAGTGTGTCAAAGTGGATTAGGAACAAGTTTTATGGTAGAGATGAACATCAAACAAGCTCTTGCAGATCTTGGAGCAGATGTGGACGATTTCGAAGTAAGTCATACGGATGTTGGGAGTGTATCTAGCGATATGGCGGATTATTTCTTCATTGAACATTCTTTGAAAGATACACTTACTTCTATACCGGATGAAAAACTCGTGCCGTTGCAATCGATCATCGATAGTGATGAAGTAAAAGAAAAAGTAGGACAGATCTTGTCAAAAGAATAAAAATGATTCAAGGGAGGAAATATCAATGGATAAATTGTTGAATTTGTTTGTTTCAATCGTCAGTCAGCCCTCCATCCTCGTTTCTCTGATTGCACTGCTTGGGCTTGTTCTGCAAAAAAAGAAATTTTCAGAAGTGATCCAAGGAACCATCAAAACATTTGTCGGATTCTTAGTATTGATTGGCGGCGCTGGACTGATCAGTAATTCATTAACCCCTTTCGCTTCGATGTTCCAAACGGCTCTGCATACCCAAGGTGTAGTTCCAAGTAATGAAGCAGTAGTGGCGATTGCTTTACAACAATTCGGGACACCTACTGCCTTGATCATGCTAGTAGGGATGATCGTGAATATTCTACTTGCTCGATTCACAAGATATAAATTTATTTTTCTTACAGGTCAAGCGATGCTTTATGTTTCTTGTCTGACAGCAGTCATTTTAGTAAGCGCTGGATTTACTGCAAACGTGTGGATGATCTTATTAGGAGGGATTTTTGAAGGAACACTATTAACTATTACGCCCGCTCTTTGTCAACCATTCATGAAGAACATTACTGGGAACAACCAAGTTGCGCTGGGGCATACCGGCAATATCGGTTATGCGTCTAGCGGGTGGATCGGTAAGTTCTTTGGAAATAAAGACCGCTCTACAGAGGACATAAAGATTCCTAAAAGTTTCAGTTTTTTGCGAGATTCTACTGTATCGATCATGCTCTTGATGTCAATCGTATATGTCGCACTTGCCTTATTAGCAGGTCCTGGATTTGTTGAAAGAGAATTAAGCAATGGAGATAATGCTGTAATCTTTGCATTGATCCAAGCTGGAACATTTACAGCAGGGTTTGTTATCGTCCTTCAAGGGGTTCGGATGGTGTTGGCAGAAATCGTTCCAGCATTCCAAGGAATCGCTAAAAAGCTTGTACCTGATTCTAAACCAGCGTTAGATGTCCCTATCGTTTTTCCATATGCACCTAATGCTGTATTGATTGGCTTTTTTGTCAGCTTCTTTGTAGGAACGCTATCGATGTTTGCCATGATAGGCTTGCAGACTACAGTCATCATCCCTGGAGTAGTTGGCCATTTCTTTTGCGGAGCTGCTTCTGGTGTTTTCGGCAACTCGACTGGCGGTAGAAGAGGGGCGGTATTAGGTTCTGCTTTCAATAGCTTATTGATTAGTTGGTTGCCATTATTTATCCTTCCGGTATTAGGAGATCTTAAAATCGCTTCTTCTACATTTGCCGATACTGATTATCTAGTACCAGGACTTGTACTTGGGAAACTAGGAGAATACGGTCAAATGGCATTGACAGTCGGAATCATCGCTTTCTTTTTACTTGTCGTATTATCTAGCTTTCTTTTTGCCGGAAAAAGAACAAACATTGTTTCTAAAGAACAGAATTAAGCAAGCTTCAAAATAAAAACTGCTTGGACAATATCAGAAGACGATCGAATGTTTTCTGATAGGTCGCAAGCAGTTTTTTGTTTTATGCATTTATTTTTGAATGGCTTGTTAAGGCAAGTGGCTGTTTTGCTAGAAGAGGATAACTTTTACCATTCATTTTCACTGTTCCGCCTGTTCTATCAGAAGTAATCACGATCTTATCTTCTTTTTTTTCCAGCGAAATCATTCCATCTTTGATAGGTAGCGTACAATTCAGTGTTTCAAATGAATCTAGATTAGGTTGTATCATAAATTCCTCATAACCTGGCTTTGTTGGATACAAACCGATAAAATAGCGTCCTAAAAGATAGATTGGGCTTGCTCCCCATGCATGGCATAAGCTTTTTCCATAAGGATCTCCATACATACTGTACTTTTCATTTCCTGTTTGAGTAGGGTCGTATTCTTCCCAGAAAGTTACCGCATCATGTGATAACATCCCTCCCCAATAATCAAGAATCGTTTGGTAGACGATTTCCGTCTGTCCTAGTTTGCATAAGGCATCTTGTTCATAGAATTTAAAATAGGGGGTAGTGATCTGTGTGATCGAGTCATTCAACAAGACATTCTTTAAAATCGATTGCTGTTGTTCTTTGTTAGCAAAATCGAATAAAACAGCGAAAATATTCGCATGACGCGTCACATTTCTTCTCCCAGATTCATAGCAATCGATAAAAGCGCCAAGTTCTTCATCCCAAAAGTAGTCAAATAGGTTTTGTTTCAATACCTGATATTTTTCTTGATAGAGATCAGTAGGATAAATTTCAGCCTCTCCATATGTTTCAGCTAAGATATTTCCGCAAGTGATCATAGAGTGGTAGGCTTTCAGTAATAGGACTTGTTCTGCAGCAAGCGTTCCTTCTTTATCCATTTCAGACCAATCAATAAAGATCCAATCTTTTGCTCTTCCATAAATAAACCCTAATTCATTCGTTTGTTCCATCAAGTACCTCATCAATGATTGCATCTTAGGATAGACAATACGTAAAAATTCGCAGTCTTTCGTCATCATATAGTGGTTTTCGATGCCAATCAGCCATAAGATCGAATAGTCGACAATCGTATTCATATGTTGCTTGATTTCATTTTGTCCTCTTAATGCGAATATCGTTCGCTTATTGATTTCCTCGTCAAAGAAAAGATATTGATTGATCATAAATGATTGATACGCATCTCCAGACCAAATCCAGCGGTCTCGTTTGATACCGTCGATAAAAAACAAATCACTACATAACTTGAAAGTTTCTTCTGATACTAACCAGATCTGATTCAATAAAGAAGAATCGCTTAAAAAAGTAGCTTGTTTCGAAAGAGATAAAAATTCATGAAAAACTTGAAGTTGAACCATTCCAGTAGAAACCTCCGGTATAAACAAATAGCGAAAAGCGCGTTTACGAGCTTTCATTTTTCTTGTCATTCCAATTTGTTTATAGTAACAATACTCGATATCCATAGCTTCTACATCGGACTCTCCATAACATAGAGTGATGGATTCGATAGGATCGTCCAGAGATATTAGTTCTACACAGCCATTCACTGCTCGTCCAAAATCGAATAAGACTCCTCCATTAACCTCCGTTTCAGTAACTGGATGGACACATTCTTTTTGATAATAGATTTGATTTGGATCTTTAGCGATATCGACATAGAGTGGACTCCAGCCAGCTGGGTATTCTTCAATAAAGTTGCTTGCTGTCCAGCCGATATCTGATTTTATTTCATCTCCCTCGATAAACATCGCTGGTAGCCCAGATGTATGTCCAACGAAGATCCGGATTTTTACTTTACCAGCCGGACAAGTCAGCCATTTTCCACATGGATGCTTTTGCCCATTAATTTCTACGTACCCAACTCCTTGGATCGTCACTTTGAACATGGAAGGATGATCAAGAAAGTAATATCTCTTAAACTTGACATTCCGATGACAATCATCCATGTACCAGTACGCCGGCCAGTCGAAACCTCGTTCTTCTCGTTGGAAATTTTGTAGCAGTCCATGGCGGATCTCAAAGTCTCCAGGATACCAAAGCCATCTATTTTGTGATTTTTCATTTGTCATTTTGCGCGACCTCCATCAAAATTATTTTGTTGTCAATTGTTCTTTTATTTCTTCATCTACTCTTATCACTGTCTTTCTATTCGTCCTGTATACCACTAGAACGCTAACAAGCGCGCTAATCAACAGCAAGATACTGCCATTAACGAAAACAGCAAGTGTCTTACTTCCAAGAGAAACAAAAGAGAGAAAAAGCAAACCATATGGTGCAATGAAAGTGCCTAAATTAGCGCCAACTAGTAAGATCGAAGTATTGAAACTCTCCGCATGCTTAGGCGCTTGGATGCTCACTTGGTTGAATAAATAAGGAATGAATAACGAAAAAGAAATCCCAGTTAAAATCGCGCCAAATCCAATCACATACAGATTCATGGCACTGGCAATCAATACAAAGCCAATACCCATCAGTAGTAAAGAAAGAGTAAGCATATAACGATGTGCTTTTGCCTGAAGCCAGCCAAAACAAACTCCGGCGGCCATACTTGCCAACTGCATGATGGTCAAGATATTCGCTGCATTGGTTTCGTCTCCTAGAGAATAGGTCGTCAAGACTGTGGCTAATTTGATTGAGACAGCATTATATACCACGATGATCAGTAAGAGAAAAATACCATAATTAATCATTTTGGGATTTGTTTTGATTACTTGTCTTGCTGAAGCTGTGCCTTGTACTTGAATCTCAGTTGTTTCAGGTCTAGGAACAAACAAAACAAACAAGATTAAAATAGGCAAGCTGATGGCGTAGACTAAAAAAGTATATTGCCAGCCGAACTGTACTAGTTGTCCTGCAACAAATGTCATTAGAGCTGCACCAAATCCCTGAAATGCACTTTGAAAACCAATCATAGATGCACGTTCATCTCCGTGATAAAAGGCAGCAATCATGCTGACTGCCAAAGAATTGATCAATCCGAAGCCAATGCCTAGCCCAGCTCGTGAAGCTAAGACGATACTGTAACTTTGCGAGAAGAGGGGGAGACACCACAAATCGATGCAATCACTAACCCGATGATCACAGTCTGTTTTTGTCCGATTCTCCTAGCAATAAAACTACTAAACAAAACGAAAATAGTGACCATAAAAGATGGAGCAGTCGTTAATAATTCAACAGCAGATAAAGAACGCGAGGCATAAGTAGCTGACATACTGGGAATCGCTGATGTGACCGCACCAGCAGAAGTCAAAATAAGAGAGACTGACAGTAGAGAAAATTTCATCATTTTTTTATTCATACACATATTCCTTTCACTTTTTTGTAAGCGCTTATCAAAAATATAGTATGAAGTAGCTCTTCACTCAATAGCGGAACCACAGGAAATTCATGTCCCAACCATAGAAAGTCTTTGTGAAAACCAAAATAGCTTTGCATATAATTGCAGTACAGCGTAAACTAATAAGCGAAAGAAACTGCTTACAAGAAGGAGGAAGTCAATTGGAACTAGCTGAATTAGACACTTTTTTGCGTAATGAAGAATCAATCGAAACTCTGCAGCGTGAACAAGGAAAGAATGTCAATGACTTAAACTTAGCTTATCATCTTCAGACACCACCAAAAATCCACCGAGGAGATTTATTTCAAAACGGAAATATTCATATCAGTAAACACCGTCGATATGCGGAAGTTCCTGAGCATACACATGATTTTGTTGAAATCAATTATATGTATAGCGGAAGATGTTCACAGGTCATCAATGGAGAAAGAGTGGATATGGAAGAAAGTGACGTGGTAATCATTGATAAAGAAGCTACTCAAAGAATTGAATACACAGGTCAAGAGGATATTTTAATCAACATCTTATTAAAGGAAGAGACCTTATCTACAGAAATATTGAACCATTTGGCAAGCACCAATAATCTGCTTTCTTCTTTTTTAATCAATGCGGCAAAAGAAAAGGGAGAACATACGCAATTCATTCATTTTCATGGCGGAAAAGCGAGTCGTTTGACGCATTTGATTGAAAATATGCTGTTGATTTATTTTGATACACACAGTCATAAAATCCGTTCACTAAACCTATATATATCACTACTACTAATCGAATTGACTCATTTATTAGAACAGCAAACCTTTTCGTCAGCAGATGGATACGCAGAAAACGAGATGCTTGGTATATTGGATTATATCGATAAGCATTTTACTTCTTGTACGTTAAAAGAAACAGCGGCTCATTTTGGCTACAATCCGGTCTACCTTAGTAATAAATTGAAAATGTATTTTGATGCTTCTTTTCAAGAATTGGTTCTACAAAAAAAATTTGACTTTGCATTGGAATTGATTCAAGAAACGAGTTTTTCGTTGGAAGAGATTGCTAATCGCATCGGATATAAACAAACCACTTCTTTATTCAAATTATTCAAAAAGTATTCAACATGTACACCCAATGAATGGAGAAACACCCGATAAGAAGAACAGTCTGACATGCAAAAAACAGGTAAGACTATTCAAAGTCTTAACCGCGTATTAACTAAACTCAATCAAGAGAAGAAGGAAAAAGTTGATGGCACCATATAGGAGATAAGTTGCTATAAATAGATGTTTTAGTAGTGGCTGTTTCCACTTTTGCCTTCTCTTCATTTGATAAATACTCACTAGTAAGCATACAGTGATGATAGATACGCTGATCTTTCTAACTTGGAAGATTAGCGTCCATAGATGGGAATCCATTGTTAATTGGACACGTGGCAGAAAAAAATAGAGGACACTCAAAAAGACATACTTTATCTAAGATGAACCATTGGACTTATTCTTCATAATATTCACTCATTTCAATAGGTTAGTCAGACAGATAGACTTTTGTTTGGTACATATCTTAAGGTATATCCGATACTAGTGTACTCATTTCTTATCTTCCAATAAACATATAGAAGGAACAGTTTTTTCATAAACAAGAAAAAGCAGTTCCTTTTTTAAACTTCTTTTATTGTATCCTTTAGATAATGTGATTGAAGAAGGGAGGAGGAGATGAAAATGGTAAAGGCTTGGTTAAGTGGTTTAGCTGCTTACAGCGTTGTTGGACAAACTGATTTATTTTCTGCGTTCGCTATGTACTTGTCTAAGTATCGTTTTGTGTTATTAGGTGCTCTTTTTTTCGTGATTCTATTAACTGTTCTGTTGAGCAAAAAGATGTCCGCAAGTTCAAGTACGAAGAGTAACGCACCTGGTAATAAGGGTTTTCAGAAGCAGCAGCAATATAAAAACTATCGTAAGTGATGTTTTCTATCTCTTTAAAGAAATCAAAGGATGATACGGCAACTATTTACTATTTACAATGAGGTGAAGCATGGGAAATTTTGCATTTATCATAACTTTTTTAAGCGAATTTGCTGTCTTAGCACAAAATGAAGGAACTGGTATTTTTGCCACCTTCGTTGCTATGTATCTCATCCGATACGGATTGTCCCCGTTTTTTGCCGTCTATCTGTTCATTTTTATCGTCAAACAGTTCTATGAATATCTAAAAGGCACCAGTATACGAAAAAACAAACGCCGATTTAAAAGACAGTTAGCTGCATCCTATAAAATACAAAAGAAAACGATCCAAGAAAATTACGAAAAAGGATTGACTGATACGGACAAAGTAAAGAAAAACGTTTATAACAAAACAAAACTTTAGATGGGACAATGAGGGAGCAGAGCAAATGGATATAGGAATTTCAATCGTAAATGAAGGGATATTGATTTTAGGTGCGATTGGCTTTTTATTATGGTTAATTATTTTTGGCTTGGTTTTATTTTCAGTTCTAAAGCGTACAAGGAAAAAGTATAGCTTTGATGAAGGTGGAGCTAAAGTAGCTCCATTAGTGATAGCGTTAGTACTTTTAGTTGTGTTGGCAGGGTACATGGGTGTAATCGTTTATCAGTTATCTGTTGTACGTATTTAGGAATTCGTTTCCATCAAAAATTATAATAACAGCTATTATAATTAACATATTGATAAAATGAATAAACAAGACTATAATTTCCATGAAAGTAACAAATAGTTATGAAAAAGGAGCTGTTTATTCATGAAAAAAACAAGTCGTAAAGTAGTAATCGTCGGTACAGGTTTTGTTGGAACAAGTATCGCTTATGCAATGATCAACCAAGGAATCTCTAATGAATTAGTCTTGATCGATGTGAACCAAGAAAAAGCAGAAGGGGAAGCACTGGATCTTTTAGATGGTATGGCTTGGGGCGATGAAAACGTTGCTGTATGGTCAGGCGGTTATGAAGAATGTAAAGATTCAGATATCGTTGTTATCACAGCTGGTATCAACCAAAAACCTGGCCAATCTCGTTTAGATTTAGTTAAGACAAATGCGTCAATCATGCGCCAAATCGTCAAAGAAATCATGGGATCAGGATTCGACGGAATTATCGTTGTTGCTTCAAATCCAGTGGATATTTTGACATATATCGCTTGGAACGAGTCAGGCCTGCCAACATCACGTGTTATCGGTACTGGTACAACATTGGATACAACTCGTTTCCGTAAAGAAATCGCATTGAAATTAAAAGTAGACCCACGTAGCGTTCACGGCTATATCTTAGGTGAACATGGTGATTCAGAAGTTGCTGCATGGTCACATACAACTGTTGGTGGTAAACCAGTTTTTGAAATTGTAGAAAAAGATCATCGTATCGCAAAAGACGAATTAGATGTAATTGCTGATAAAGTTCGTAATGCTGCTTATGAGATCATTGATCGTAAAAAAGCAACTTATTATGGTATTGGTATGAGTACTGCACGTATCGTAAAAGCTATCTTGAATAACGAACAAGCTGTATTGCCTGTATCTGCTTACTTAACTGGTGAATACAACGAAAAAGATATCTTTACAGGTGTGCCATCAATCGTTGACGAAAATGGTGTTCGTGAAGTTGTTGAATTGTCCATCAACGAAGAAGAAAAAGCAATGTTCAGCAAATCAACAAGTGCTTTAAGAGAAGTATTGAACACTGTATTATAAGAAATAATGAGTAAGAACTAAAAAATCAAAACCTGCTTAACAGCTGAAATATCTGTTAAGCAGGTTTTTTATTGATATCTATAGGTAAGCAAATAAACGGAATGATTATAATCGATTCGGTCGAAAATGATCCATACGTATGAAATGTAATTTGCTGATTAAATAATCGAATCGATATCAATGACAACTAAAACTTAAGTAAATGATTTATCTATGTGATTAAAAATCCTTCAGTGATGGCAAACATAAATACAGTGAGTCGTAATCTGATTAACTGTATAAAGAAAATGGTTTTTATCATTTAATTAAACGCTGAAAAAGTAAGAAAAACTGCAAAATTTTTTTATAATTTTGCACAAGTAGATTTTGATGGAAAAATGACGATTTTTGATAAAAAACCGTTCGAGAGAGGCTTATTATTTTTTAAATCTACTTTGTATAATATATATTATGTAAACTAAAATATATAAAAAATCAATCCACTAGTTCTAAACCACTATTTCCTACTATTCACTCTTTTGTATTCCTTTTAAATCAATTATTTCAAAATTAATCCATATATTTATGAAAAAACTTTTTTGTATGAACAACCATACAAAAAATCAGCATATTTTTTAATGACATGCTGATCTAATTGAGAAATAAAGTTTTTAATTTGTTCATTTTATTGCGGTTTGTCGTAAATAATTGGTTATCTTGGACTTCAGTGAATCGAAATCCAACGAACTAGTGGTAATCATTATGATAAAATCAACAGCTTCTTGACGAGAAAAAGCAACTGAACAATTATTCAATTGAAGAAACAACAGCATGGCAACAAGAGCAGTTCGTTTATTACCATTATGAAAAGGATGTTTTTTAGCTAAATTAATTGCTAGAATTGCCGCTTTTTCATAGACTTCGGGATAGAGTTCTTGATTAAATACTGCTTGTGAAGGCTGTTTAACAGCCATATCTAATGCATTGGCATCTTTTACACCAATCATTTCGCCTGGTGAGTAACGTAAAATAACTTTTGCGTTGATTTTGATAATTTCTTTAGTCGAAAGATACCTCATAAATCAACCAAATCTTTTAACGCGTCTTCATATTGATTCATGATCGAATCAACTAATGAATCAATATCAGGTTCTTCTTGTGCTTTGATCATTCGTACAGAACCATCAGATTGAAAAACATAACTGATTGCGTCACCTGTCTGCACACCCATGAATTCTTTTACTTCTGGTGGGATAGTTGTTACATCGCTATTGCCGGATTTTCTAATTTTATACTTTTTCATTTTTTTCATATTTCGCCACCCTCTATACCATTCTATAGTAAGTACATTATATCTAAGTATATACATTTAATCAATGTATATACTATTGATTTGCTTTTTCTTACGAAAAAACGACAAAGAAAAAGTAAAAAAAGTTTGTGACATGACTTTTGTCACAAACTCTCGTATTCTTAACCAAAATATTGATGGAATACTTGCGTAATAACTGGTAGGAAATAAATAATGATCATAGCCCCTACCACCATCAATAATTGTTTACGCTGTTTCTTTCGCTTCAGCATGCTTGTCGTTTTATGAAAAAAATAAGTAGCGCTTTTAGCTCCTGCAGTCAAAGTCGATAAAATCAACGTTGGTGAATATGCTGTTTGATTGTGCGTCAATGACAACAACTTCGTCCCGTAATCAGGATACTTTAGAAATGCTTGGTACACAGCCACAATCGTGATTGCTCCCATAAGATAATTTAAAAATGAATGCACTTTTTTCAAATAAAAAAACTCCTTGCTATCTATATAAAATCAGCCTACCCCAACATTTTTGCTTGATTGACTGATATTTTTTGGTTTTATTGGTATTTATATTCTCACTTTTCGGAATAAATATTCTGCTATTTCATTGTTTTCATTTACTCTACTTCGTTTTCATTATTTTTTCTTGATGTTTCTTTGTTTCCATCAACTGCTTTTGTTCCGCTGTTTTCGATCCATGGAAAAGAAAAACCGATCGTCATATCTTCTTTTAATACTAAAACTGCATCGAATTTCCCTTTTTTACCAGTAAAACCTTTGACAACTTTACTTGTCTTTCCTTTTGAAAGCAAATCTCTGAGATTTGTTTTAGTCAGCTTCTTTTTAGCTACTGTTGGCCACAATTTGAAGTCACATTCTGGGTTCAAGCATGTAGCGATTTTAGGATAAAGCATGACTATCCCTTTTTTACATTTTGGACATCTTCCTAATTGATCGTTTTTCTTCTCCATCGCTTTTATCTGGCGTGTTCCGCTGATCTCATCTGAGAAATCTACCTTATCGATTTGATTAGGTACTTCTGCCAATAAATGTAAGATGAATTTTTTGATGTTTTCTAAAAAAACAGATGGCGTCCCTTCTTGGTTACCAATTTTTCTCAAGTATCCTTCCCAGCGTGCAGTCATTTCTGCACTTGTCAGCAATGGTTCATTAGCTACTGCCTTACAAAGAGTGATTCCTTTTGGCGTAACGATTATTTCGTTTTTATTGACTTCGATGTAATGTTTCTGCTTAAGATTTTCAATGATATTGGCCCGCGTAGCTTCGGTCCCTATTCCTTCTACTTCTTTGAGGATTTCTTGCGCTTCATCATTATCCAGCGTTTTTCCCGCAGTTTTCATTGCTGTGATTAAGGTTCCTTCGGTATAGGGTTTCGGAGGTTGTGTTTCTTTCTCCATACTTTTCAGCTCTACTTCTGCTTCTTCATTTTCTACGATAGGAGGAAGAGTCTGAGCTTCTTTCTTTTTTGACTTGATGCGCAAGATTTCCTGCCACCCTTGTTGTAATGGGATCTTTCCGATACTTTTTAGCTTTAATTGCTGTACACCGGTCATTACAGTCGTCTCTTCATAAATATAATCTGCGGCAAACATAGCCACAGTGGTACGTAAGACTTGCAAATAGATTGCTTGCTGTAATTTAGATAGCTTCGCAAAGCGTGCAGGAGTCGGAATCGTCTTTGTCGGAATGATTGCGTGATGTTCTTGAACTTTTTTCGCATCGACATACCGTTTCTTTGCTCTGATCTCAGTTGTCTGTACTTCTTCTATTCCTAAAAACTTTTTATAGTTTTGCAGATGTTTAACCAGATACTGATGCTCGTTTTCTGTGATGTAAAAGGAATCCGTTCTTGGATAGCTTAGAAATTTGCTTTCATACAATCCTTGAGCAGCATCAAGTGTGGCTTTAGCACTTGCTTTCATTAGCTGATTCATCTTTGTCTGCAAACTAGATAGCGAAAATAAACGTGGGCTATGCAACCTCTTTTCCTTTTTCGTAACTTCAAGAATCCTTCCGTTTTGCTTACCTAAATGTGCTCCGAATTTCTCTATTTCCTTCGTTAACTCTTCTTGTGTTTTAAATGCTTTTTTTGGTACGATTTTTCCTGAAAACTGTCCTTTGTTTGTCGTAATTAAACCTTCTCCTTCAAAGTACGTTTCTTTTTTGAAGTGTTTGATTTCTTCTTGCAGCTGATAAATCATGTAGAGTGTCGGCGTTTGTACACGACCAAGAGAAAAACTGCCATCAATCCCTTTTCGTTGAAGCAGTAAGCTATATAATGGGCTTCCGTTCATTCCAATCAGCCAATCAGCATTCTGCCTTGCTTGCGCTTCTTTATATTTTGGAAAATAGTTCTTTCCAGGTTGGAGATTCTTAAAACCTTCATATATTGCTTCTTTTTCAAGAGAATTGATCCATAAACGTAAATAGTTCTTTTCCTTAGAAAATGCGTTTGCTTGTCGAATAATCGACCACGCGATGGCTTCACCTTCTCGATCACCATCTGTTGCAATAATAATGGTATCGGCTGACTGTAACTCTCGCTTTACGATCGAAAATTGCGCACGTTTGTCCCTTGGAACTTCGTAACGGAAGGTTTCTGGGAAAATAGGCAAATTTTCTAACGACCATTTTGCCCAACGCTCTTCATAAGCTCCTGGAGCAACCATATCTACCAAATGTCCAAAACCATAAGTGATGGTTACTTCACCAGCAAACAATGGATCGCTGATTTCATAATACCCTTCATGCCGCTTTCGCTGTTGGAAGGTTTCGGCATAGGCTTTTGCTTGTGAAGTTTTTTCAGCTAGTATCACCGTCTTCATCTTCTGACCTCCGTTACTTGATTTTTTGCGGACTTCTCTATTATGGAACATATTTTCGCATCTGGCAATAAAAAAAAGATACCGTATAGTCGAAACAGGCACAAAAAACATCAAGCAAACAAACGATGTTCCGTTTGCTGCTTGATGTTTCTAGAAAATATTCATCTTTAGCTGTCACTCTTGGTTAATCTGCCAGTTGATGCCAAATCGATCAGTTACCATCCCATACAATTGAGCCCACGGAACACTATCCAGCGGCATCTCAATCTTACCACCCTCAGCTAAGCTTTCAAATAGACGCTTCGTTTCTTCTTCATTTCTTGTTTGGATGACTAAAGAAACATTATTTCCAACAATCAATTCAGGACCGATTCCTTCTGGCGTATCTGCAAACATAACTAATGTATCATAAATGTTCAACCGTGCATTCGTGATTAGATTTTTTGCTTCTTCTGGCAAGTTCATTTGTTCTATTCCAGGCATTTCACCGTATGTGGTGATACCTGATGCTTCAGTCTCAAAAACTTTTTCATAAAAAGCGATGGCTTCACGAGACTCATTTTTGAAGTTCAGATAGATATCCAATGAAAACAGCTCCTTTCTTGGTTATAATCTACCATAAGAAAGCGTTTTTTACGAGTGAATCGTTTGATTGATTCATGACAAAAGCCTTGTCTTCTTGATCTTTTTTATGATCATTTATTCAAAAAATCTGTAATAGCAGCTTGATTCATTTGATTATCAATTTCAAGAATACTGCCAGCATAATCACTTTGCCCATAATTCCACGAACCGTCTACTGGCACACTTATTCGATCAATGCCACCAGCTCCTCGTGCAATCGAAAAGAGATTTTTCGTCAAGAACCAAGCAGTGACATCTGTGGATGTATACCCTAAAGCTTTACCAGCTGCATAAGGTGCACGGATCAGATTCAATGGATTCTTCAATTGGCTGAAAATAGCGTTCATTACTTGCTGTTGGCGTCTGACACGGCCAAAGTCTCCTTCTTCATCCATTCGGAAACGTGCATATTGCAAAAGAACATGTCCATCCATCTTCTGGACCCCTTTTTTAATATCTACACCATCCAGATTCAGATCTTTTTCTGCATCGATCTTCACTCCGTTCATGAACAAGGCATCGATCACTTTTTCAAACGACTTGAAATCGACTTTCGCATAGTATTGACAATTGATTCCAAAATTTTCTACTAAAGTCTGACGCACTAAATCGGCTCCTCCGTATGCATAAGCTGAATTGATCTTATTTTGTCCTACCCCTGGGATCGTAACGAAGCTGTCGCGCATAAAAGAAATCAGTTTCGGCTTATGGGAAGGACCATCCAACTGTAAGACCATGATCGTATCGGCTCGCCCGGCATCTTCTCCGCGTGTATCACTCCCAAGGATCAAAATATTATGCGCACCATTCGTCGCTTTTTGCCCATGAAAGGTTTCTGAAGTCGCTGCCTCTAAGCTTGTGTCATGTTCAGCTACATATTTACCAATAAAAAATGAGATACCTGAATAAAGGATCAAAACAAGCAAAATCGATAGAATGATTTTTTTCCACGATCGCTTTCTTCGAGGTTTCAACGGTTTGTTCTTCTTTTGCCGATTGAAAAATTTTTTAATTTTTTGTTGTTCTTCTGCTCTTGGTACATCTATATATATCTGTTGTTCGTGTTGGTTCAAATCTTCAAATGAATGCTGCTCTCTTTCATAAATACGGGTAGCATCTTCCTCATTTTCCACACGCGTTCGTTTTCGTTCTCTTCTAGCAAAAATACTCCCCGTATCCCGCTTCAGAGGTTTCGCCTTCTTATGGATGTCCTTATAGCGATCCATCCGACTCATTGTGGTTCCTCCTCGTTTCTTACTGATAAATAAAGGATACGATAACCAATCGACAAAAGCCTATCATTTTTTGATAATTTAATAAAAAATAACGAAATAAATGCTTCGATACATAAAGAATTACTTTTCTTGAGACCGTTTATGCGAGAATAAAAAATCTTTATCTATTATCCTTTTTTAATCAAACAGCTTTTCAATCACATGGATCGGTATCTTTTCCTTTGTCCATAATTCAAATGCGATTGCTCCTTGGTAGATCAACATGCCAAGTCCATTGTATCCTTTTGCTCCTACTTTTTTTGCTTCTTTTAATAAACGTGTTTCTCTAGGTGCATAAATCAAATCAAAAACCGCTAGATTCTCATGCATCATGCTTATATCTAAGAGCGGTGACTGATCGATTTTCTTGCCCATCCCGATATCTGTTGCATTGACTAGAAGGCAGCTTTCTTTCAAGTCTTTTCTTAATTGATCTGTATCGGCAAAATCACGAACTTTTATCTCACAAGAAGTTCGATAGCTGAGTTGTTCGAATGTTTCTTTTACTTGAGCGAATGTTTGGTTGTTTCGTTTATAAACTACGATTTCCTTAGCGCCGTCTAACGCCGCTTGAACAGTGACTGCCTTTGCTGCACCTCCAGCGCCCAGTAGAGTCATTTTTTTCTTTTTGACCGAAATCCCAGCTTCTTGCACAGATTGCATGAAGCCCGCACCATCAGTATTATAGCCAATCAAACGACCCTTTTCGTGCACGATCGTATTTACTGCTCCGATCAATTGTGCTTCCTGGCTTACCTCATCCAGATAAGGAATAACCGCTGTTTTATTCGGCATTGAAAGGTTTACACCTAACATATCAAAAGTTCGAATACTTTCGACTGCTTGCTTTAAATTCATTGGGTTTACTTTGAAAGCTAAATATACCGCATCGATGTTGTTTGCTTCAAAAGCAGTATTGTGCATCAATGGAGATAAACTGTGAGAAGCCGGATCAGCAAAGAGCCCAGCTAATTTGGTTTTTCCAGAAATCATCTTATTCCTCCTTTGTTCTTGCTTCAATAAAAAAAGCCACTTAGCGTTTGATACGAAAAAGTACGAAACGTCTAGGTGGAAAGTAGCAAATTCTTTTCTCATCGTTTACTTGTCAGAGCAAAGAATATTCTATTTAATTGTTAAAATCATTGACTACGTGATCCTACAAAACACCCAAATATGTTCAATTGCTTATTGTTTTAAGTATAGGATGAATCAAAGGAAGATGTCAATGAGTTTTCAAGTTCTTCTACTGAAAGGGATTTTTCTGTCGAGATCAATCCACTACTTCTTCAAAGAATTGCAAAAGGTCGCCCATTGTCAAATGTTGCTTTTCTTTTTCAGAAAGATCCTGAACGATTTTTCCTTTTTGGAGTACGATCAGACGATTTCCGTATTTCAAGGCGTCTTCCATTCGATGCGTGATCATGAGACAAGTCAATTTTTGTTCATTGATCCGCTGATTTGTTAACTGCATTAATGCTTTAGCTGTTTTAGGATCTAAAGCGGCAGTATGTTCATCTAATAACAGTAGTTCAGGAGCCGTGATCGTCGCCATCAGCAAACTTAATGCTTGCCGTTGACCGCCAGATAATTCCCCTGCTGGAGTATCCAAATGTTGTTCTAGGCCATTACCGACTTCTTGACATAGTCTGAAAAAATCTTCTTTTTGATTTTTCAAGTTACGTAAACGGAATTTCCGCTTTTGTCCTCTTTTTTGTGCAAGCAGCAGATTTTCTGCTACAGTCATTCGGGGAGCCGTTCCCATCTTAGGGTCTTGGAAAACCCGAGAAAGAAATCGTGCTCTTTTTTCTTCTGAATCTTTTGTGATCAGCTGATCTTTAAAAGAGATCGATCCTTGACTGAGTTGAAGCGTACCAGCAATCGTATTGAACAATGTGCTTTTTCCAGCACCATTCCCTCCAAGGACAGTGATGAAGTCCCCTTCTCTGATTGTAAGGTTGATTTCATCCAATAGCACTTTCTCTTCATTCATTCCATTGTTTACGACTTTTCTGCCGTTTTTGATTGTCAATATATCTGTCATTACTAGGCCTCCTTCTCAAAACCCGTTTTTAAGTTCAGTGCTTTCTTCAATTGCGGGATCATCAGACAAATAGCTAAGATGATAGCGGAGAACAACTTCAGATAAGTCGTGTCAAACCCTAGTTTGATTACTACTAAGATCAATAGCTGATAAATGATACTGCCGACAACAATAGCAATCAATCTTTCTGCTAGCGTCAATTCTTGGAAAATCACTTCACCGATGATGATGGAAGCAAGACCGATGACGATCACGCCAATCCCTTTATTTACATCTGCATATCCGTCATTCTGGGCAATCAGCGCACCGGATAACGCAATGACACCGTTAGACAAAGTCAAACCTAAAATTTTCATACGATCGGTTTTTATCCCTAACGACCGAGCCATCGTTTCGTTGTCTCCTGTCGCAATATAGCCTTGACCTAAATCTGTATTGAAGAAGAATAGCAGTACAGCAATCAAGATGCCCAAAGAGATGAAGCCAAGAAGGACTGTGTCAAAGTAATCCGGTAACCCAAAGCGATGGAAGCTGTCTTGTAGAATCGGATGATTCAATAAAGAAAGATTTGGTGTTCGCATCACAAACAAAATAACTGAGTTCAATCCTGACATCACTAAAATCCCTGCTAGAATAACCGGTATCTTTCCTTTTGTATAAAGTAACCCTGTAATGAGTCCTGCTACCATACCAGCGCCTACGCCCAATAACGTAGCTAAAATCGGCGCTACCCCATGAGTAATAGCTGTCACACAGACAGCAGCACCTAATGGGAAGGACCCTTCTGTCGTCATATCAGGAAAATCTAAGATCCGATAGGTCATGAAAATCCCTAATCCTAATATTGCCCAAAGCATGCCCTGTGAAATAGCTGATACGATCATTTGTCATCCTCCTTAGATGTTTCTTGTTGCGAGTCATCTGTAATGATTTTGGCTTTTTCTTTCATCGATTGGGGAATCGTGATTCCTAAGCGATCAGCCTGAGATTGATTGATCACTGTATCCCCTTGATCAAACGTATAAACAGGCGTCGTTTCCGGTTTTTCTTTTCCGCTCGCAAGTTCTGCCGCCATCTTACCGCTTTGAAGCCCTAATTGATATTGATTGATCCCGATTGTTGCTAGTCCGCCTTGTTCTACCATTGTATCAACAGAAGGAATGACGGGGATATTTGCTTTATTCGCTTCTTTCACCACTGTCTGCATAGCATTGGCAATCGTATTGTCTAATGGAACATAGATAAAATCGACTTGTCGGCTCATCACTTGAACCGTTTGTGCAATCTCATTAGTGGAAGGCACCGCATATTTTACTGCTTCTAACCCTTCTTTTTTTGCAGCTTCTTCCGCTTGTGCTACTTGGTACTTTGAATTATCTTCCGAAGAAGCATACAAGATTCCGGCTTTTTTTGCATTTGGCAGCAAATCAGAAGCAAGCTTGATTTGTGAAGCAACAGGCGGCTGATCAGAAACACCTGTCACATTTCCACCAGGTTTCTCTAAAGAAGCAACTAATCCAGCCCCCACAGGATCCGTTACAGCACCTAATACAACGGGGATGGACGAAGTCGTGTTTGCTAATGATTGAGCAGCAGGCGTTGCGATTCCGATCAAAACATCAGGATCGGATTGTACTAGTTGTTGACTCATTGTGGCTAGCTTGCTCTGATCGGCTTGTCCATTTTGAAATTTGATTTCAAGATTTTCTCCTTCTTTTAATCCTTCTTCTTTCAGGCCATCTTTGATCCCTCGATAAATCTCATCTAATGCCGGATGGCTCACATATTGCAATACCCCGACAACTGTTGTTTTTTTTGTCTGGTTCGTCGAAGTACTTTCTTTTTCGCCTGAGGCTTTTCCATAAATAAATGCGCCTGCTAAATAAACTAAAATAATTACTACAACTGTTATTAAACGTTTGTTTTTCATTTTTTTCCTCCTGCAAAGTCAATCTTTTTATTTATTATAATCAGGCAAGTATCCAGTCTACAAAAAAAGACAATGGCCAAAACGGTCATTGTCTTTACACAAAAAACCGCATAGATAGGATCTATGCGGCAGTCAATGTTCATGTCTAGCATAGATACAAGCTTTAGAAATGCACTCTAAAAAGTTGTATCTATGGGAAAGTTTCACCATTAATACAACTTATCTACGCCAGCTGCGCCAATTTTTTTTGTTCTCTGCTGAAATACGTTTTGATAAGTTCATTACAGGTCACCCTTTCCTTAAGAATTGATTTAAGTCTAATCGAATTTTTGAATTTCGTCAACTATATTTTTCATTTTTTTCATTTGTTATTTTGAAGATCAAACATCACTTGTTCTGATAATTAAAAATAGCACTATATAGAGCCACCATTTCATCACGCTAACGACTCAATTAGCAGTCTCGGCATTTGGGGAAGCTGTTCCTGTTCTATCCATTTCTTCTTCTAATTGTTTGATATTGGCTAACGGTAGTCGATTCAGCTCAGGGATCAACTCCTTATCAAAATCAGTTATTCCTCCCTTACCCGCAGTTATCCGATTTGCTTCTTTTCCTCCATCAAAGAAAATAAATGTCACTTCATCCGTTCGTATGTTATATTTTTGTTCCAGTTCATGTACATCATAAACGATCGGATAATAAAAGATCGGTCGATTCAATTCTTCCATAAGCTCAGGATCATTAAAGACATCCAGCACATCCTGATAGGTTTTCCCGTTCGGTTTGCTGAACATCACCGATATCGCTCGGCTTTGTTTGATTTTCTGATCCGCTTGGCTGTAAGCAAAAGGTTTTAATTTACTGGTTGGTATGGATGAATAAACGAGACTATTTACTTGCTCTTCTCGGATTTTTTCCGGCAACAAAAACATCGCAATTGTTAGCAGCAATGATAAGATGAGCAGAAACACAAGACGTCGAAAATACTTACTTGGATTTTCTGCGAATGACACTGAGAAATGATCATTCATTTCTTGTACTCTCGATTTAACTGCTTCCCAAATAACAAACACCTTCTTTTCTACTTTTTCTCCTATTTTTTATTATACCTAAAAATTTGGATTTCAACGATAGAAACACTGTTTTTTATGTAATTAGTCCAAGTTTTTTCTAGACTTTTGCTTCACTATTCGGACAAATTGGTTTTTCTTCTTTTTTTCGTTATAATGAACATACTTATGAAAAGAAATGAGGAATGAGCCATGTCCTTTGATGGTGTATTTACCCATGCGATGGTCAACGAATTGCGTGAAACGTTACTATCTGGTCGGATCTCGAAAATCCATCAGCCTTATGAAAATGAAATCGTGCTGGTGATTCGTTCACGCGGCAAAAACCATCGATTATTATTATCTGCGCACCCTAGTTATGCTCGTGTACAGATTACCCAAATCGATTATCAGAATCCTGATAATCCGCCTAACTTCGTGATGATGCTTCGAAAGTATTTGGATGGTGCTATTTTAGAAAACATCGAACAAATCGAAAACGATCGAGTGATCCATTTTCACTTTGCTAAGCGCAACGAGTTGGGCGATCTACAGAATATCATATTGATCGTTGAATTAATGGGACGTCATAGCACGATCGTCTTAGTTAATCAAGAAACTGGGAAAATATTGGACGCGATCAAACACATCGGAAGCTCTCAAAACACTTATCGTTCTTTGCTTCCCGGCGTAGAATACATTGCTCCGCCAAAACAAGAGGTCTTGAATCCATTTAGCTCCGATAAAGAAAAAATCTTTCAGCGACTTTCTCAAACTGAACTAGAACCAAAAGCAATCCAACATCAGTTTCAGGGAATCGGTTTCGATACTGCTCAAGAGCTGACCAAGAGATTGCTTGAACGTCCTAATGAAAAAATGGTTGTTTGGGAAGAATTTTTCTCGTCGATCATCAATCACCCTATTCCTACTTTTTACGAAACGACAAATAAAGATTTTTTTACGCCGATTGTTTATCAGGTATTTTCCGAACAAGCATCTGCTGTGACAACTTATCCAACACTCAGTCAATTATTAGATAGCTATTATCACGAAAAAGCGGAGAAAGATTGGGCAAAACAACAAGGCGGAGAACTGATCCGAAAAATCGAAAATGAACTAAAACGAAATAAAAATAAATTGAAAAAACGTGAACAAACACTCAAAGAATCCGAAAACGCTGAGAATTACCGTAGAGATGGCGAACTACTTACTACCTTTCTGACACAAGTACCACGTGGCGCAAAAGAAGTTGTTTTACCTAATTATTATGAAGAAGATCGGCCAATCAAAATAGCATTAGATCCGGCGCTGACGCCAAATCAAAATGCACAGAAATATTTCCATCGATACCAAAAGCTGAAGAACGCCGTTAAGTTGATCGGCGAACAAATCCAAGAAGCCAAAGATGAAATCCAATATCTTGAATCTGTCTTATCTCAACTGGAAATTGCCGGTCCGATGGATATCGAAGCAATCAAAGAAGAATTGACTGCTGAGGGCTATTTGAAAAAGAAGACACAGAAAAAACAAAAGAAAAAGAAACCATCTCAGCCTGATCAATACTTTTCTTCTGACGGAACGCTCATTCTTGTCGGTAAAAACAATCTTCAAAATGACCAGCTGACAATGAAAACAGCTAAGAAAACCGACTATTGGCTTCATGCAAAAAATATCCCTGGTTCGCACGTCATCATCAAAAGTGATCAGCCTTCAGATGAAACAATTACCGAAGCTGCCGAGTTAGCTGCCTATTTTTCAAAATACCGATACTCTGCCCAAGTACCAGTTGATCTTGTACAAGTGAAGCATATCCGCAAGCCAAATGGTGCCAAACCTGGTTACGTCATTTATGAAAATCAGAAAACAGTCATCGTGACACCAGAAGAAGAGAAAATTACAGCTATGAAACAAAACGGGTAATGAATGTATTTTCTTAGAATCATATTTTCGTACTTTTTCATAAAAGCAATCAGTTATAGATTGCTTTCTATAAAAAGAGGGGTTGTGACAAAATTCGTGTCACAACCCCTTATTTCGAATAAACTGTTTTGTTTGGCTGTTCTTTCTACTTAATATCAGTCAGATGTTCCGTCTACTTTTCTTAATTCTGTTGGTCCAGTAACCGAGTAAGCTCTTTGATAAATCTTTGAGCGATTTCACTGAGTGGGCGCTTTGCCGAATAAATGATATAAAATTCATTTAGTTCGCCTTCTGCTAAAGGGATTAACCGCAAGTGCTCACGAATTCCTCCAATCACAATACCAGACCCTGAAGCGTACGCATCAGTTTCAAGAACGATATTCATCAAAGTCCCTCGATCACTGGTATAGACCACTGTTT
The DNA here is from genome assembly GCF_015751045.1 of Enterococcus lactis. Lineage (GTDB taxonomy): Bacteria > Bacillota > Bacilli > Lactobacillales > Enterococcaceae > Enterococcus_B > Enterococcus_B lactis. The sequence goes on along the minus strand of NZ_BNJW01000010.1, from coordinate 73,882 downwards.
CTTGATCAGGAATCTCGATAAGGTCTTCATAAAAATACGGAAAATTATTTCCATCCTGTGTAAAACGAACTTGAGGATAAGATAACAATTCTTCTTTTGTGATCTCTGCGTGTGTAGCTAGCGGATGTCCATGCCTTAAAAAAATGTGTGTTTTAAATTTTCCAATGCTGCGGCCACTTAGTTCTCCTTGTTGCAAATATCTTCTGATACCAGCTTGATTATGCTCGTTCATATAAATAATGCCGATTTCACTATGCTGCTCTTTGACTTCTTCGATCACTCTCGCCGTCGTCGTCTCCATGATCCGAAATTGTTTGATTTCATCTTTGAATTCCTCGAGTAGCTGTGCGGTCAAAGGACCTAAGAAATCATAATGCTGGGCAGCGATTGAAAAATCGTCTCTCTTTTCACTCGTTAGATAGTGACTTTCTAATGTATCAAGCTGAACCAAGATTTTTTCGGCACGATTTAAGAAGTCTTGTCCTTCTTCTGTTAAATATGCACCTCGATTCGTTCGAGTAAACAGCGTAATTCCTAACTCAGTCTCTAATTCTTTGATACCAGCTGAAAGACTTGGCTGCGAAACAAACATTTTCTTTGCTGCTTCTCTGAAACTACCATTGTTTGCCACAGCGACCACATATTTCATTTGTTGAATATTCATTCCTCAAACTCCTCGAAATAATAAATTTCTCTTCCATTCAAGGGTTGAATTGGTCGGTTGTTCGGCTGTGCATACTGCCCTTTGAAGGGTAGAAGAAACTCTTGGTTCAATTTTCCTACATGATCCATCACAAACCATTGGATTGGCCCGCTGGTAGGTGGAGTTGTCAATGAACCTACATAATGAAAATGGCTTTTTTTCTCTGGAAAGAAGACATCCGGATTTACCCAGTGTTCATGTTTTTCTAAATTCCATCTCTCTCCGTTTTCTTGATCATAAAACCAACCTTCCTGTTCCATTAACTGATACATGACTCCCACGACAAGATTCTCTTTTTTGCTGTTCATATGAACAAAATGAAATTCAATATCTTCCTGGTTCCCGTCGATGATATGTTCAGATGGTAAGTGGAAATGAATATCTGTCAAATAATAGCGTTCTTTCTTGAACTCTACATAACTGAGTTGATCAAAAGGTACTAAATGAATCGTATTTTTGAATTCCTTGTCAGTAAAGCGTTGCTTTTGATAATGAAACGAAAGTGTATCTCCTTTCATTTTTATTTCTTCACCTTTTGTTAAATGAATAGGTGACTGCAACGGAAATTCTGCACCTCTCGCAAACCAATCACATAAATTCGCCCAATTTTCCGGACCTCTGTCTCCAGAATAGCCCCATTCGACATCCATATTCTTTTTCAACTATACTTCCCCCTGCATCTCATATCGTTTTTATTTTTCTTCTTTCTTTACAATCGTTGAGACGGTTTCTAAAAACGCCTCTTTTCCATAAAATTCCTGGTTCAATAGTTCCGGAAATATTTCTTTAAAGAAATACTGAACAGAAGGCCGATGTTCAAAGCTTTTGATAGTAGTCACTGCCTCAATGAACATCTCCTTGTAAACTTTTTCTGGATTATTTTTGATGATTTCATCAAAAGACTCATAAAGAAGGTCAACCTTATCTGAAATGGCTAATAGTTCTCCTTCTACGGTTTCATCTTTTCCTTCGAACAACCGACGGCGATAAACTTCTTGGAACTCAGCTGGAATCTCTTGGTTGATGAATTCGTCCGTCATCTTTTCTTCAACTGTTTGCAGCATCCCTCTTAATTCTTTGCTTGCATATTTCACTGGTGTTTTGATATCACCAATAAAACGTTCTGTGTAGTCATGATTCAGTGATTTTTCATAGAGCAGTTTCCAATCGATTGGCTGCCCATTTGCTTCTTCAATATCTCCCAGAACTTGCGCAATGGACGCGACACGATACGAATGTGCTGCAACTGTATGCTCCGTATATTTAAAAAAACCAGGTGCCCTTGTGATCGTCTCTAAATTGTTCAATCCTAAAATAAATTCATTCAATCCCATAAAAGTTACCTCCCTTTGAGATTTCTTTTTCCGAATATCATATCATTAAATAACTGACATTCGCAACATTTCCGCTCTTTTCCATTTTCGCAACAGCTCGCTTACCAAAAAATAGAGAAAATCTCGATAGAATAGAGTGCAGAGAAGAGATTATTCTCTTCTCTCTGCTAACCAGTCTTAGCAAAATAAATTTTGCAAAAATCAAAAACTGATTACGATAGAAATTTCTTTTCATACCTGATGAAAAGATGCTTCCCGCAATCAGTTTTTGGATTGTTTTTATATCGATTGATAGCCATTTTTTCTCACAATCAATTAATTATATGCTTAAGATTCTTGTTCAAAAATTTCACGAAATTTCGGAGCATTTAAATCTTTTTCGGAGAGTTGAATCAATCTATATCGTAAGTTTCGATTATTTGGATGATATCATTCAACTCATCAATCACGATATCTGCTTGTGCCTGATCAAGGGGCAGATCTTGCTTTAATGCAATCGTATATAAATTAGCTGCTTTTGCTGATGCAATACCAACAGGAGAATCTTCTACTGCGATGCAATGTCTACCATCCAATGCATTTACTGCGATTTGATAAATTTCTGGATGTGGTTTGCTTTTAGATAGCTTTTCCCCTGAAATGACAAAATCGAAGTATGGTGCTAAAGCATTCTGTGTCAGCATTTTGTCGATTTCTCTTTGCGGAGAAGAAGAAGCAAGAGCAATTTTGATACTTTTCTTTTTTAAATAATCCAAGATGTCTTCCGCACCCTTTCGCAATGCTATTTTAAAGTCAATAGGATGTTTTTCCCGGTATGCAAGGTATTCTTTTTTAAGATTAGCTCGTTGGTCTTTTTCTGAGACCAATACTTCCCAAATCCCATTTTCTGTCAGTCCAACGAAATCCAACTTATTCGTCGAACCTGGTAGGATGTTTTTTTCTTTGAAAAATTGCATACGTCGATCAAAATAAAAGTTTTCTGAGTCAATTAAGACACCATCCATATCAAAAATCATGCCTAAATTCACAAACCTTCCTCCTATCCATAAATAATTTCATGAATCAATCGTAACTCCAACGTGGAAATCTTGATAGTATACTCACTCTCTATCTCGAAAAAGGCACGATGAATCTGTTCCATTTCTGCCCCTGCTTGAGTCGTATATTCCTCTATATCTTCTTGTTCATCCACACTTTCTTTCCTTAAAATTCGTTCAATCATACAGCAGCAATGTAGGTATAGTAAAAACAACTTACTATTAGATAGAGTGATCTCTAAGGTTTCCTCAGCTACGGATACAGCACTTTGCACTAAACGCAACAGTTTGGTTGCGTCCAAAATCGTTAAATTCTCGATGATTTTATTAATTGAAAAACTGAACATCAGCTGTTCTTTTAAATCTTTATCACGTATGTCAAAATAATCTTGTAGAATTGAAATGAACTTCTCAACATCTTCACCGTTAATTAAATGATCAAGACCAATATAAGGAACCTGTTCGATTTTGGGATCTTCTGTTCCTACAATCATCAATACTTCATATATCTGGAAAGGATCCTCATACATTTTATTTTTTTGCAATTTTTTGTAATCATACGGAATAATCGTCAATTCTTTGCAATGATTTTCTAAACAAGATTCCAAAATCTCTTGTATTTGAGTAGCTGAACCTATTCCGGTGTAACAGCAAGTTAAGATTGCCTGTGTTTTTTCTTTTTTTGGTAGTATTAGTTGTTTTTTTACTTTGTTTTCTATATCGATTTTTTGGCTGATTTCTGCGATAGACATTTGTCTTTGAATCAACTGCCCAATCTCCAATATAAGAGGCGTAGAGACATAATCGATAATCAGCAGTGGACCACGTATTTTATCTGCTAGCTTTTTTCCGATTTCGTTCAACGACCCCATATCTACTAATAAAATCAACCCGGCGTCCGTTTGATGATCATTGATAAAGCGAATGACTTGTTCTTCGACTTTAGCTAACGTGATATTGATTGGCATATCATAAGCTTGAAAGATATTCTGCTTCAGCATCCGATTGCCTACGTTCGCCATACTGCTAGCAGTAGAATAACCATGAGCTAAAATGATACTCTTGATTTTCTTTTCTCCTAGCGTGATCTGCAGCCCATGAAAATAAAAGGAAATAAAAATCAAATCTTCCTCTTTAAAATCTTGATCTAATTGTCGAGAAATATGTCCTAGTACTTTTTTAGCATACCAATAAGAAGTATCTATGGAACTCGAAACCAATTCTAACAACTTGTCTTTGACACTTTGCCATTCATGGTTTTCTGCAATCATATCTGTGTTGTTTTTATGGTAGAGATACTGTGCCAGGGCAATCACACGATTACCATCTTGTTCCAATCCGTAGTTTTCATGCATCCAATCAAAAGTTTCTCGTATCTGATAGGTTAGTACAGAATAAAATGATTCTTCTTTCGAATAACTATCTTTAAAAATAAACTCGTCCATCAAATGATTGATTCGATTTACCGTATGATCAATAAAATCTTTAATCATTAATTCTTGCTTTTCAACTTTTTGATACATTTGCACTATTTTTTCAAATAACTGCCTGATTTGCCTGACTTCTGAAGATTCTAAAAAGACTTGATTAGCTGTATGCGGCAAATATTGGCGGTCTGGTAAAGCTTTAATCGTTTTTTTCAGCTGCTCTTTTAGCTGCATGGTATTTTCAGTTGGAAGATCCTTCAAACGAACTCGAATAGACAGACTATTTTGATTTTTGGCGTACGCACTACCGCAGACATATTTCACGATGTTCTTTATCTTCCCTACATTGCCTTCTAGGTCACTATTAAGCAAAAAGTCCACTAGTTGATAACTTACATCGATGCGTTTTGACAAAATATTCGCTTCATTAATAAAAAATGTGTCTATCAGTTGCATACGCTCTGATTGCGGACGACGTTCATAATTCGGTAACATGACAATCACTGGCAAACGGCGAATAAATGTCGGCAAAAATGTTTGATAGACATTCTCAGTTGTTGCAAATATCATACGGACGTTTGCTTTATGTCTGATTGCATTGTCCCCCATCGGTGAAATTTCTCCTGTATCCATAAATGTAAAAAGCTTTTCTTGCCCTTCATCACTTAAGCGGTGTACCTCATCCAAAAATAATACGCCATTATCAGCTTTTTCTATCAATCCAATATGTTCTTTTTCCGCTCCAGTAAATGCTCCTTTGACATGTCCAAACAAAGCAGAAGACAAGAGTTCAGGGTTGTTGAAATATTGGGCACAATTATAAGAGATAAACGGAGCATCTTTTGGGATGACCTTTTCTGCTACAGCATATTCATAGATTTTTTCTGCTAAAAATGTTTTCCCTGAACCGCTATTGCCTGATAAAAGAATAGGCAACCCATTCCCAGGATAAAGTACTGCTGTCTTTATTTGATCAACTACTTCTCTTAAGCTGCCATTTGCTCCAATCACCGTTTCTAATGCATTGGCTTTTTCTGCTGCAAATAAGTCTTCCCAAGTTTCATATTCAGATTCTCTGTGGAAAATGCCAAGTTCAGCTAAAGTTTCAACATGTAAAAAAGAGACGGGGTAACTCTTGACCTTGACCAATATTCCTTCTTTCATTCCTTGATTTAAGTAGAAGCTTGTTGTACTTCGATTTAAACCGACATTTTCGCTAATTGATAAAGCTGAAAAATCTTCTGCATGATGCTCACTGTAATTTTTTGTCAGCTCTTTTAAATATTTTTCTACTTTTTTGTTCATGATCAACACCACCCAATTTACTCTTGCTCAATCAATTGTACGAGAATAAGAAACCCTTTTCAATGCATGGGAAGAAAAGCCGAGGCACTTGGCCTCAGCTCTAGTTTAATACTCTAATTTCCACATATAACGACGCTTTGTCAGCGGATGCTGGCGTACTTCAGCTAATTCTTCTGCATAGACGCGGAATACTGCTGTGATGACGAATGGATTGAAGTAATCAAGAACCTCTTTCGCAATGTGGGCAGACAGTCCCCAATCCAGTGCATCTACGATTTCTATTTTTGCATCGAAACGATTCAAAAAGGTCAGTGCTCGGGCATCCATTTGACGCGTACGACCATCATTCATCAATAAGATAAATGGTACGTCTTTGTCCGTGATTTCAAATGGACCATGGAAAAATTCACCAGAATGGAAAGTACCAGAGTGAATCCATTGCATCTCCATCATTAAACAAATAGAAGTGGAATACGCAACTTCATGAGTCGCTCCTGAACTCATAACATATATCACCTTTTCATTTTTGAAACGTTCGGCGAATTTTTTTGCTTGTAGACGTGCTCCCTTTGCACTTTCTTGCGACAAATCATAAATTTTGTCGAAACCATCCATCATCTTATCGTAGTCTTTATACCCTTCGATCTGATTTAGTAGTTCAACTGCAAGTTCTAAGCAGTAACCTGTTTTTTCTAGTTTTGCTGCGTAATCTTCTGTGAAACGATGATAAATCACATAGTCTGCGTCTTTCGTTAACGGAGAATCTACGCTATGTGTTAAACTAACAACTGTGGCACCTTGTTCTTTCGCTACTGCGTTAGCTTGAACAGTTTCAGGAGTCGTACCTCCCAATGAAGCTGAAATAACTACAGTATGATCGTTGATCGAGCGAGGTGTCGCATAATTGAATTCATTTGCCGTAAAGTGGCTGATACGTAATTTGTTTGCGTTTTGTTCTAAAAAATATTTTGCTGGATATAGATCTGCTTTCGATGCACCACAGCCGACAAATACGATGGACTCCACCTCTTTGTTCGCGATGATTTCTTTGACGATATCTTTTGGACTTAATGTTGAATTCATGTTTGAATTCCTCCTCATACTATTTATTTTTAACCTAAATTAGGTTGGTCCCTTAATTAAAAATCCCGCATAAACTTAGTAAAACACCACCAGCGATACAAATAGTGAGCATCAAACCGGTCCGAACTTTCTTTTGCAACAACCAATACATAAAAAATGTCAGCCCTAAAGGAATCAACTGGGGCATGATATTATCTAAAACATCCTGTAAAACAAACGCCTTGCCGAATCTTAGCGGCGTGGTGATTCCAATCATGCTAGCAATCATAGCTCCAATGACCATCAAACCGATAATCGTACAAACATACATCACTTTATCCATCAGCCCTTCTTGATACAGTTTCGCTAAATATTTATTCCCAGTATTATAACCAATTTTTCCGCCATAATATGTAACGAAAAAGGACGGAATGAAGGAGATGATAATGGCCAAGATAGGGCCTAAGATACTACCTTGCTGAGCGAGATTGATTCCAAAGCCAAAGGCTAAAACACGTATGGTTCCTTGGAAGAAAGAGTCTCCGATTCCTGACAAAGGGCCCATAAGCGAAGTCTTCAAAGCACTGATGGTTTCCGGATTAAAATTCTCTTGATCTTCGGCATATTGTTCTTCCATAGATGCCGCTAGTCCTAAAACGAATGAACTTGTTTGCGGCGTACAATTGTAGTAAGCCATGTGCCGCTCATAAGCATCGATTTTCTTTTGTTTGTCTTCTGGCTTGTCATAGATTTTATCAATGATTGGTGCGATCCCATACATAAACCCCATATTCATTTGTCGTTCGTAATTCCATGAAGCTTGTATTGCCCACGAACGCCAGAAAAATTGCCAATACTTCCAACTATTTTGATCTTTCTTAGTCATAAAAAAACTCCTTTCTATAAATCATCTAAAGGATCAGGTTCGCTTACAGCTGTCCTATTATCTTTACCATTGAATTTGACTTGTGCCATCACAAAGGCCACAATGCAAGCAAAAGCTGCGATACCTGTGATGCTTAATCCGGAGTAAGCTGTGATTAGAAAACCAAGTAATAAAAACGGGATCATTTTTTTCGTCAACATCGTTTGTAACAACAAAGCAAAACCATATGCTGGTAAAATTTTGCTTGCTAAAGTCAGACCATTTGTCAACCATACTGGGATACTGCTCACGATATTTTTCACTAAATCTGTTCCAAAGTAAACAGCTAAAAAGATAGGGATAAAATACATCAGTGAATATAAGACCGTACCATAGATTATGTGGATCCGTCGTGCTCTGCTGAACTTTCCTTCATTGATTAAATTATCTGCCCAATGTGTCAGATTTGAGAGTACCGTCCGCATCAATATTCCAAGCATTTGTCCTAACACAGAGATTGGAATGGCAATAGTCAGAGCAGTTTCAGCATTGGAGCCAGATAGAATAGCAAAAGCTGTAGCAATAATGGACGCCATATTCATATCCGGTGGCGCTGCTGCTCCGATATTTACCAGACCAAGCGACATCAATTCCAGAGAAGCACCAACCAATAAACCTTTTTCCAAGTCACCTAATACTAACCCAACTAACGTACTCACGATTAAAGGCCGTTCAAAATTCATCCTCCCTAGTAGTCTAGAGTCCAAGATGCACATGATTCCGACCAGACCTAAGGCAATCGATTGAAACAACATAACGTAAACTCCTTTCTTTTTAAATCATTGTATTCAAATCCTCTTTTTTTGAGGTTGGAACCTGTTGCATGAACTGTTTGATGCCCATTGATTTTAGTACTTTCGCATCTTCTATCTCATTTTCAGTCAAGAAGATAGCATTACTGAATTGTTTTGATCCTTCTTTTTTTATGATGCCTCCGTAATTGATTTCCTTAACGTTTGAGTAACTTTCGCAAAACTGACGAACATCCTTGGTATTTCCAAAGATCATCATGATGTTTTCGCTCAATGTTTCTATTTTAGATATTTTTGTCAATGTATTTTCAACGGTAAATATATTGAGTTTGATTCCTTGAGGTTTTGATAGTTCTAAAGACATTTTTTTAAATTCATCATTGGCTGCTTCATCATTCACCACCAGAATTCGGTTGATTTGCAAAGATTTACTCCAAGAAAACACCACTTGTCCATGCAACAATCGGTGATCGATACGAATGAACTTGATCATAGATCATCTCCTCCTTCGTTTGATTTTTTTAGTAATCGATTGCAATCAATCAATGACTGCCGACTTTCTTCGATAATCAGTTCTAAATCTGCAGCAGCAATTGGGTTAACTTGCGTGGCGATTGAAATCACTAAGGGTAGATTCATTCCTGTGATCAAGCGTATTGCTGGCTCTTTCTTTAACAGTCCTATCATTTCATTATTGACACTTCCTCCTAAGATATCTGTGAGAATAAATAGATTTTCTTTTCCTAATTTTGAAACTATACTTTGTATTTGTTGTTCTATCGGCTCATCTTCATCTCGATAAGCTGATAATGCATAAATATTAGTGGCAGGCCCCAAGATCATTTCAGCTGTTTGTTTTAGACCTTGAGATAATGCGCCGTGACTAGCTAGAATAATCGTATTCATTTTTATTTCCTCCTCGCTGACAGTTTTATATAAAGCAAATATCGTGCCAACTTCTGTTAAGCCTGTAAAATCAATAGTTACAACTATTTCCCAACACTTTTATCATTTACTGATAAGTGTTCAATCGATTTTGTAAAAGTGTTGAACTGCTTTTCTACATATATAAAACAAAAACAGCCCCTCGACTGTGTTTCTATCACACAGTCAAGGGGCTGTTTTTGACTCGTTGAAGTCGTTCATACTTTGTGTAATCAATGCTATTGAAGATAAGGCATATGTATCTTATGGATATATTTCCTCATCCAAATCATCCATGCAGGATTATGAAAAAAAATGAGCGTGAGACAAAAGTAAAGAACACTTTTGTCTCACGCTCTATACACGTATAAACGGCGGAAGCAGAAGCAACTCCTCGAAAATAAGCTGAAATTCACAAAAATTTGAAAAGCAATTTTCCTGAATTCCTTCTTATTTCTTGGAGTTAAACGCTTCTGTCCCAGCCTCTAAAAATATAACGGTGTAGAGAAATGGTAATTTAGAAATATTCAAAATAACATAGCTTTATTTTTTCAATTATCTAAGTGTTTTTGTACTTAAGACTGCCAATTTTCAGGATCTTTTTTCCATTCTTTTAGCAGAGTTAATTCTTGCTCATCGATATAACGATCTTCTAAAGCTGCTTCGATCAATACAGAGTAATTGGTCAACGTCATAAGAGGGATTTCGGCTTTTTCGAAATTTGCTTTTCCTTTTGGCAACTCATACGTAAAGATAGCTGCAACACCAAGGATATCTGCACCTTCTCTTTTCGCTGCTTCAGCTGCTTCCAAGACGCTGCCTCCTGTAGAAATCAGATCCTCGATCACAACCATCTTCTGGCCTTCAACTATACGCCCTTCGATTTGATTGCCTTTCCCATGATCTTTCGCCTTACTTCGAATATAGACCATTGGCAAGTCTAATATTTCCGCTACCCATGCAGCATGAGGGATTCCTGCCGTTGCAGTTCCAGCAATTACTTGTACTTCAGGGAAAGCTTCTTTGATTTTGCTTGCTAAGCCTTTTGCGATCTCTTTTCGGACTTTTGGATAGCTCATCGTGATTCGGTTATCGCAGTAAATGGGGCTTTTGATTCCACTTGCCCAAGTAAAAGGATCACTTGGATTTAAAAATACTGCTTCAATCTCTAATAGATCTTTTGCGATACTTTGTTCTACATTCATTTTAGGTTGACTCCATTCTGTTTGAATCGTTCGGTATGCTTCATAAGGATCAGTTGCTTGTGTGATTGGTCGTCCCACAACGATGAAAGTTGAGCCAATCTCTCTTGCTTGAGAAGGTGTGACTACTCTTGTCTGATCTCCTGCGACTGTTCCTTCTGGTCTTATCCCTGGAGTTAAGCAAACAAATTCATCTCCCGCCGTTTCTTTGATCGCTTCTACTTCCCAAGCAGAAGAAACCACACCATCTAATCCTGCTTTTTTGGCACAGTTAGCGTAATGGATCACACTTTTTTCTAAAGGAACTTCGATTAGTTGATCTGCATGCATCTCCTCTTCACTTGTAGAGGTAAGTTGAGTGATAGCTAGAAGTAGCGGACGTTTCCCACCTTCTGGCGTTCCTTCTTCTAATCCACGCATTGCCGCCTCCATCATGCGAATACCGCCAGCTGCATGAACACATGTGACATCAACACCAAGCTTTGCCAGTCCCCGCATTGCTTTTTCGACCGTATTCGGAATATCGTGAAGTTTCAGATCTAAAAACACATCGTGACCAGCATCTTTTAGATAACGTACGATTTCAGGTCCTTCTTGGTAGAACAATTCCATTCCGATTTTCACAAACAATTTTTCTTCTTCTGGGAAAAAACGAAGAAAGTCTTCTACTTCTTGCCAAGTTGAAAAATCTAATGCAATGATTGGTCGTTGGTTTAGTTGGTTCATCGTTCACGTTCCTCTCTCACTTCTTTGATTAATCTTTCCAGTGACTCAATACCTAGTTCGCTCATTCGCACTGGGAGCTCTTTGATTAGTTTAGGACAGATATAGGGATCGGTGAAATTCGCAGTCCCTATAGCTACAGCGCTTGCTCCAGCCATAAACATCTCAAGAACATCGTCCACTGTCTGCACGCCGCCCATCCCAATGATTGGAAGATTGGATATACTTGCCACTTGATGAATCAAACGGATAGCGACAGGCTTGATTGCTGGTCCGGATAGTCCACCTGTTTGATTGGCTAAAATCGGTTTTCTTGTCTTAAGGTCAATCCGCATACCAAGTAGTGTATTGATCATTGTAAATCCATCTGCCCCTCCAGCTTCGATTGCCTGAGCGATTGGAACGATGTCTGTCACATTGGGGGATAGTTTGACATAGACAGGAACAGAAGCAACTTTCTTTACTGCTTGTGTTAATTGAAAAGCAACATCAGGATCTGTTCCAAAAGCGATACCGCCATGCTTGACATTTGGACAGGAAATATTCAGCTCGATTGCTTTCACATTTGGCGCTTCGCCGATTTTGCTACAAACTTCTACATAGTCTTCTTCGCAAGCACCAGCGACATTTGCGATGATGGGTAACTCATTGTACTCCTCTAATTCTGGAAGAAGTTTATGCATAACAACGTCTAGACCAGGATTTTGTAACCCAATCGCATTCAACATGCCCGATGGTGTTTCCGCCACTCTCGGTGTAGGATTGCCAAAGCGAGCATTTGGAGTCGTTGCCTTGACCATGATCGAACCAAGCTGATTCAAATCATAGTATTTTCCGTATTCTTTGCCAAAACCGAAACAGCCGCTTGCCGGCATGATAGGATTTTTTAATTCTAGGCCAGGAAGTTTGACCGCTAAAGGATTCTCATTCATATAATTACCTCTCCTATTTTAAAAATCGGTCCTTCGTCACAAACTTTCACACTTTTTGTTCCTGTTTCATCTTCCGGCGTATGACAAATGCAAGCATAGCAAGCCCCTATCCCACATGCCATGCGGGATTCTAATGATAACTGGACATTTTGATGCGAAGAAAACAGCTGTTCCACTGTCTTCAATAACCCGTTGGAACCACATGCAAAAACAGCTGTAGGTTTCGTCTTCGTTCCTAACAATAAATTACCGACATTTCCGTGCATACCGTATGTTCCATCGTCAGTAGCGATTCTTGTTTCTCCTAGACGATTAAATTCTTTTTCATAATAAACGACTTCATGTGTGGCAAAACCTAAAAAGTGCGTTGGTTTGATCCCTTTTTTGACTAACTGCTTTGATAACTCATACAGGGGAGGGACACCGATTCCTCCACCGATTATAAATACTTCGTCTCCTGTATGAAGACCAGATAAATCAAAACCATTACCTAAAGGACCCATGACATCTAAATGGTCTCCGGCAGAAAGAGTAGAGAAGACGCTAGTCCCCTCACCTTCCACCCGATAGATAATACGGCAAGTATTTGTCTCGTGATCGATATGATTCAAGCTAATCGGTCGGCGTAGCAGCAAGTCTGCACGCGGCACGAGGATATGCAAGAACTGTCCTGGTTGCTGCATTTCTTTTACTAGATCACCTTTTAATGTCATTTCAAAAATCTTTGGTGCCAGCTGTTTTTGCTGAACGATTTCCATCATTTCTTGTTTCATCTGTCCCCTCCTGTAACGGATTTTCTTCTTTCGGTCTTAACATGTGTACACCGTTAAATAGGGTTGGTTGAAAATGCACGAGATTCCATCACTCGAACGATTGCATCTGCTGTGTCTAAAGAAGTAAACAACGGAATACCATGCTCAACTGCTTCTCTTCGGATAATGAAGCCGTCTTTAGAAGCATTTCCCCGATCTTTATCAATCGTATTGACAACCACTTGTGTTTTACCATCTCGTATCAAGTCAACTACATTTTTTTCTGCTGCTTCCTCAGAAATTTTCGCAACTGTTTCAACGACCAAACCATGTTTTTCGAAATAGGCAGCTGTATGTTTCGTTCCTATCAGACTATAGCCGATTTCTGTAAAACGTTTAGCTAACTCTAGTGCTTCTTCTTTTGTTTCATCCGCAATCGTAAACAATACGGCTCCATATTCAGGCAAGTGTAATCCAGAAGCTTCAAATGCCTTGTACAAAGCTTTGTCTAATTGTCTGTCAGACCCCATTACTTCTCCAGTCGATTTCATTTCAGGCCCTAAGTAAGTATCGACTTTCTGCAATTTAGTAAAAGAAAAGACGGGCGCTTTAACATGGACTTCTTTTGTTTCCTTATAAAGTCCGTTTTCATAACCAAGTGTCTTTAATTTCTCTCCCAAAATAGCTTTCGTCGCAATTTGTGCCATTGGAATTCCTGTCACCTTACTTAAGAATGGAACAGTCCGACTTGCTCGAGGATTGACTTCGATCACATAAACCTCATTTTCATGGATGACGAACTGGATATTCATCATCCCGACACAGTTCAAACCTAATGCTAAACGGATCGTGTAGTCTTCAATCGTTTTCTTGATCGATTCAGATAATGTTTGAGGTGGATACACAGCCATTGAATCCCCTGAATGGACACCGGCACGCTCAATATGCTCCATGATCCCTGGGATGAGTACTGTTTCACCGTCACAAATCGCATCCACTTCGCATTCACCACCAAGCAAATAGCGGTCCACTAGTACTGGATGTTCTGGAGAAGCTTTCACAGCATGCTCCATGTAGTCTTCTAAATCTCGCTGATTTTCAACGATTTCCATCGCACGCCCGCCTAATACATAGCTTGGACGAACAAGAACTGGATAACCAATTCTCGAAGCGATAACCACGGCTTCTTCTTTACTTGTAGCAGTATCCCCTAAAGGTTGAGGAATACCCAACTCTTTCAGCGCTTGCTCGAATAAATCACGATTTTCCGCACGATCCAAGTCTTCGATCGTTGTCCCTAAGATTTTTACACCAGCAGCAGTCAAAGGTTCGGCTAAGTTGATTGCTGTCTGACCACCGAATTGAACGATTACTCCTATCGGCTGTTCTAGCTCGATCACATTCATCACATCTTCGAAGGTCAATGGCTCAAAATATAATTTATCCGAAATAGAAAAGTCAGTAGAAACTGTTTCCGGATTGCTGTTCATGATGATTGCCTCGTATCCTGCCTGCTGGATTGCTTTGACAGAATGCACAGTCGCATAGTCAAATTCAACTCCTTGTCCGATACGGATAGGACCAGATCCCAGTACTAGAACTGAGGGCTTTTCTGATCGTGAACTTTCATTTTCATATTCATAGGAACTATAAAAATAAGGCGTTTTTGATTCGAATTCCGCTGCACAAGTGTCAACCATCTTATATACAGGAATCAAATCATTTTCTTTTCTCATCTGGCGAACGGCTTCTTCGTTTATTTCCCACAGCTCCGCCACTTTTTTGTCTGTAAAACCATTTTGTTTCGCTGTTTTCAATATCCTGTCATCCAACGGCTGCTGTTTCAACTGCTGTTCGATTTCTACGATATGCAACAGTTTATCTAAAAAGAATAAATCGATTTTTGTCAAATCTGCCAATTCTTCTATGGTGTACCCTCTTCTAATAGCTTCAGCTACATAAAACAGGCGATCATCTTGTGCTCGAACCACTTTTTGGATTAGGTCATCGTCCGTGATGTCTGCCAACTCAGGAAGTTCGATATGGTGTGTACCGATTTCTAAAGAACGCACAGCTTTCAATAAAGACTCTTCGATATTTCGACCGATAGCCATCACTTCACCAGTTGCTTTCATCTGTGTGCCTAAAAGCCGTTCTCCGTTTTCAAACTTATCAAATGGCCAGCGAGGAATTTTAGCTACAACATAATCTAATGCAGGTTCAAATTCTGCAAAAGTCGTTCCTGTGACAGGATTTTTCATTTCGTCTAGTGTTAATCCAAGCGCTATTTTAGCAGCTAGCTTAGCGATCGGATAACCAGTCGCCTTACTTGCTAACGCCGATGAACGAGAAACACGCGGATTGACTTCAATCACATAATAATTAAAGCTATGTGGATCAAGAGCAAGTTGGACGTTACAGCCTCCTTCGATCTTAAGTGCTCGAATAATCGAAAGAGAAGCATCACGAAGCATTTGATATTCATGGTCAGACAATGTCTGGCTAGGAGCAAATACGATAGAATCACCTGTATGGATACCCACTGGGTCAAAATTTTCCATATTGCAGACAACGATTGCATTATCAGCCGAATCTCTCATCACTTCATATTCAATTTCTTTAAAACCCGCAATACTTCGTTCAATCAAACATTGGGTAGCTGGGGAAAGACTTAATCCATTTTCTGAGACTGTTCGTAATTCTTCTTCATTTTCACACATGCCTCCACCAGTCCCGCCTAAAGTAAAGGCTGGACGAACGATGACGGGATAGCCGATTTTATTTGCAAACGCTACAGCTTCTTCTACTGTATTGACGATTTCAGATTCGGGGATCGGCTGATTCAATTCTTTCATCAACTGTTTGAATAGATCACGGTCTTCTGCTTGATCGATCGCAGAAAGCTTCGTTCCTAGAAGTTCTATGTTCAATTCTTCTAAAATACCATATGCTGCCAGCTCCATTGCCATATTGAGGCCTGTCTGTCCGCCTAAAGTTGGAAGGAGAGCATCTGGACGCTCTTTTCGAAGAATCCTTGATACAAATTCAAGTGTGATCGGTTCGATATATACTTGATCTGCCACTTCTTTGTCCGTCATGATCGTCGCAGGATTAGAATTTACTAAAACCACTTCATATCCTTCTTCTTTTAAGGCAAGACAAGCTTGTGTTCCTGCGTAGTCAAATTCTGCGGCTTGACCAATGATGATCGGACCAGATCCAATCACCATAATTTTCTTGATATCTGTACGTTTCGGCATCTGTTTACTGCTCCTTTCCTGCATCCATCATTTCCATAAATTCATCAAATAAATGTAGTGCATCATGCGGACCAGGGGCAGCATCTGGATGAAACTGCACACTGAAAGCGGGATAATCTCTGTGTTTGACTCCTTCTACTGTTCCGTCATTCACTTCTACATGGGTTACGATGAGTTTTTCTGGATCAATCGTGGCTTCATCGACTGCATAGCCATGATTTTGAGAAGTAAAATCAATTCTTCCGGTCGCTACTTCTCGGACTGGATGATTTAATCCTCGATGTCCGAATTTCATTTTATAGGTATCTGCACCGTTAGCTAAAGCAAATAACTGGTGGCCAAGGCAAATACCAAAAATCGGTACTTTTCCTTGGATTTTTTTGATCATTTCGATTGCTTCTGGCACATCTTTTGGATCACCAGGTCCATTCGTCAGCATGACTCCGTCTGGTGATAGCGCTAAAATCGTCTCGGCATCTGTGTTATAGGGAAGTACTGTGAGGTTACAGTTTCTTTTACTCAATTCTCGTAAAATACTATGTTTCAAGCCGAAGTCAATGACGATGACTTTCCGTCCTGTTCCTGGACTTGGATAGGGTTTGTTAGTGGAGACTTGCTGCACTTGATTGGTTGCTAGAACGGTTGCTTTCAGCTGATCAAATGCATGTTCGAAGGAATCTCCAGCATCAACGATACTTGCTTTCATCGTTCCGACTTCACGGATTTTACGAGTAAGGGCGCGCGTATCGATACCTGATATTCCAGGAATCCCTTTTTGTTTCAAAAATGAATCTAGCGTCATTTGGTTTCGCCAGTTTGAAGCTACACGCGCGTGCTCTTTTACTACTACTCCTTTGCATGTTGGAGAAATCGATTCATAATCATCTCTATTTACCCCATAATTGCCCACCATAGGATAGGTAAATGTAATGATTTGACCGTTGAAACTTTGATCGGTGATGGTTTCTTGATAACCAGTCATACTTGTTGTAAAAACGATTTCTCCGAAGACATTTACATCCGCGCCGAAAGCTTTTCCTTCGAAAACTGTTCCATCTTCTAATATAAGCAAACGTTCCATACTTTTATTCTCCCTTCTGCCACACAAGTTTTCCGTTGACAAAAGTCATTTGTGTTTCGCCTTTTACTTTCCAGCCGATAAAAGGTGTATTTTCCCCTTTTGATAAAAAGTCTTCTTTATCGATCGTGCAAGTTTTTGTAATATCAAAAATTGCTACATCAGCGGGTGCGCCGACTGTCAGCGTTCCTGCATTCAAACCAAAAATCTCAGCCGGTTTAACTGCCAACCAATTGATTACTTGTTCCAATGTGAATTGTCCAGTTTCTACAAAATGAGTGTAGATCAGTTGGAATGCTGTTTCGCTTCCTACGATGCCAAATGGTGATTTCATGAAGCTTTGGCTTTTTTCTTCTAATCCATGTGGGGCATGATCTGTAGCGATACAATCGATTGTGCCGTCAAGCAAACCTTCGATCAAGGCCTCCCTGTCCTCCCGTCCTCTTAGCGGTGGATTCATTTTCCAAAAGCCGAAATCTTCGGGAATATCTTCGTCGATTAAAATAAGATGATGGGGCGAAACTTCCGCTGTTACGTGGATTCCTGCTTTTTTTGCGTCTCTGATTATTCGGACACTCTCTTTAGTAGATACGTGGCACACATGGTAATGAACACCAGTTGCTTCAGCTAGCAACAAATCTCTGGCGATTTGAGAAGACTCGGTTACACTTAAGATCCCGGGAAGACCAAGTTCTTCTGCCTTCTTGCCAGCGTGCATAACACCGCCAAATAATAAAGATTCGTCTTCTGTATGGGCTACTAGTGCTTTATTGTTTTTCGCAGCTTCTTTCATAGCCAGATACATCGTTCCAGCCGTTTGGACACCTACACCGTCATTTGTGAAAGCAAAAGCACCTTCTTCAATCAGTGCTTCTTGATCAACTAATTTCTCACTTCGCAGATTTTCTGTGATTGGCGCATACTGTAATACCTTCACAACTGCATCTTTTCTAATGATGTCATATACTTGTTTCAGCTTTTCTGCCGTATCAGGTACAGGATTTAAATTCGGCATCGCGCATACAGTAGTAAAACCACCACGTGCAGCTGAGCGAGTTCCAGCTTCGATCGTCTCCTTGTATGTAAATCCTGGCTCTCTCAAATGGACATGGACGTCCACTAAACCAGGTGTGATCAATTGTCCCTTTGCATCAAACACTTCATCAAATTCGGCTTCTGAGAATCCTGTACCGATTGCTTTGATTCGCCCATCTTCTATCCAAATTTCTGCTGGTGTCGTCATATTTTTTCGTGTATTGATCTGACCGTTTTTAATGAGTGTTTTCATTTTTTCATCCTCCTATAATTACGCTTTTCCATTTAGCACTGCTTCTAAGATTGCCATTCTGACAAAGACACCATTGCTCATTTGTTGAACGATTCGTGACTGTAATCCTTCCACTAATGAATCAGCTAATTCCACATCGCGGTTAACTGGTGCTGGGTGCATAATGATTGCATGTTTTTGCAGCTTCTTCGCACGTTCAACTGTCAAACCATATTCCTGATGGTAGCCTTCTTTTGAGAAGCTTTCTTTTCCATCATGGCGTTCGTGTTGCACTCGAAGCATCATCATGACATCAACTTGATTTAGCAGTTCGTCCAATGGCATATAATGTCCGTATACTTCGAACTCCTCATCGTACCATTCTCTAGGACCTGAGAAGAATACTTGTGCACCTAAGCGTTTTAACATCTGCATATTGGATTTCGCTACCCGAGAGTGAGTGATGTCCCCTACAATGGCAACTTTCAGTCCTTCAAAGTGTCCAAATTCTTCATAAATCGTCATCAAATCAAGCAAGCATTGGGTTGGATGCTGTCCGCTTCCGTCTCCCCCATTAATAATCGAGCACTGGATGGTTTTGCTTTGTATCAGTTCGTCATAATAGTTCTCATCACCATGACGGATGACCGCTACGTCTACACCTAATGCAGACATCGTCAGTACTGTATCGTATAACGTTTCTCCTTTTTGGACAGAGCTTGTACTTGCTTCAAATTCAATCACTTCGAGCCCTAGTTTTTTCTCCGCTACGTCAAAACTTTTATGTGTGCGGGTACTATTTTCGAAAAAGAGGTTTGTAGCAAAGTACTGGCGCTTTTGCGGAGTCCAATTAGCCCCTTGCTTGAATTCTTGCCCTCTGCGAATCAAGCCCATAACTTCTTGGTCAGTAAGTGCCTCAACGGTCAATAAATGCTTTAAACTGATACGTTCTGATTTGATGATCATAATGTTTCCTCCTTAGTTTTCTTCGCTTCGTGAAGTTTCTGGTAAGATAAGATTTAAAATGATGCCAAGTACAGTTGCTAACGCCATTGCCGACAATGTAAATGTGCCTACTTCAAAGACAAGTCCGCCAATTCCTACTACTAGGATAACTGAAGCAATCAACAGATTTTTCTTTTTGTCAAAATCGATTTTGTTCTCGATCAAAATCTTCATTCCGCTTGCTGCAATGACGCCAAACAAGATAAAACTGATTCCTGAGATGACTGGTCCAGGGATACTTAAAATCAAAGCGCTTAATTTTCCTACGAATCCCAAAACGACTGCAAAAACTGCAGCTCCCCCAATCACAAACACGCTGTGGACGCGTGTGATAGCCAGAACACCAATGTTTTCGCCGTAACTTGTTACAGGAGGTCCACCAACGAAGGCTGCTACGATTTGTGCTAAGCCATCACCTGTCAACGTCTTATGAAGACCCGGTTCTTCAAAGAAATTACGTTTAGTTAGTTTATTCAATACCATAAGATGGCCGATATGCTCTGTCATCGTCACAAAAGCGATGGGTGCCATTGTTGTGATTGCTCCAAGATATAGCTTTGGTTCATATTGTACAAATGGAATCTCAAAGTTAGGAACAGCAAACCAGGCAGCGTCTACGATTGGCTTAGTATCCACGATTCCAAACAGCAAGGCTACGATGTACCCGCTAATAATACCTAGTAAAATCGGAATCAATCCGAGAAAACCTCTTAGCCACATGTTGAAGAAGATGGTCAATCCTAATGTGATCAGTGCTACGGCAATATACTTGAAATCATATGTGCCTTGATTATACATAGCATTTGTTGCTGCATTTGCCGCAAGTCCCAACCCGATAACCATGATGACTGGGCCGACGACGATCGGAGGCAAGATTTTATCCAGCCATGCTGAACCGATCTTTTTGATGATCAGCGCAACAATCAAGTAGACTAATCCAGTTGTGACTGCTCCTTGTGCAATCGCTGGATAACCATCTGTTTTCATCAAAAGCTGCATCGCCGCAATGAAAGCGAAGCTGCTTCCTAAGTACGCCGGTATCTTTCCTTTAGTAGTAAATAAGTACACCAATGTCCCTAGTCCTGAACTGACTAGCGCGATACCTGGATCGATCCCTACTAAGATAGGTACTAACACGGTTGCTCCGAACATCGTGAACAAGTGTTGTAAACTTAATCCAACCCAATGTCCTGGGGTTGGGCGATCGTGGATATCTAACACCACGTCATCATTATGAAATCCTTTTTTCTCCGACATGTTTCTCTCTCCTCTAATCTTCCTCTTTCAAAATCATGATGCGATCTTGTCCATCAAGCTCTTGCATCTCTACTAAAATCTCTTCCGCCCGAGATGTTGGAATGTTCTTTCCAACATAATCTGCACGGATTGGCAATTCTCGATGCCCACGATCTACTAGGACTGCTAATGAAATTTTTCTTGGTCTGCCAAAATCCATTACTGCGTCCATTGCCGCTCGAATCGTTCGTCCTGTATACAAAACATCATCAATCAAAATAACTTCTTTTCCTTCTAAGGAAACTGGGATGTCAGAAGAATGAAGTTCCGGTTCTTCTGGATTTTCTTTTTTGTCATCTCGGTATAAAGTGATATCTAGTTCTCCCACAGGAATATCGATATCTTCTAGTTGCTTCAAACGTTCAGCGATTCTTGATGCAATGTAGATCCCTCGTGTTTTGATACCTACCAATACGATATCTTGGATACTATGGTTTCTCTCGATAATCTCATAAGTAATTCGAGTCAATGCTCGCTTCATCGTTACCTGATCTACTACTTCTTTTGCTTGCATTTTCATTCCCCCTACTTTTTTGCATAAAAAAACTCCTGCCCTAAGAGGACAGGAGGAATGTTTAGACTGAGCGTATACTGATACACTGATAGCTATACTATGTCAATGAGCAATTTACTTTATGGCGCACCATACGTATCCTTGCTCCCACCCTTCTTAGCCTCACGGGACTAAACTTAAAGGAATTCTATTAAGTTTTATGCTTTCGTTGTTAATTACTATACCGTTATCCAAATTAAAATGCAATGTTTTTTCTTAATTTTTCTAAAGTTTTTTCAAAAACTTCTGGAAGAGGTGCTTCAAAGACCATCTTTTCGTTTGTAGTCGGGTGTGTAAAACCTAGCATTTGCGCATGGAGAAACTGGCCATTGCCTTTCAAAGTTTTCTTCGGTCCATATACTGGATCTCCAGCTAACGGATAGCCGATATACTTCATATGCACGCGGATCTGATGTGTTCTTCCAGTTTCCAGTTTTAATTCAACCAGAGTAAAACCTTCAAAACGTTCCAACACAGTAAAATGCGTGACAGCTGGCTTCCCGTCTTCTCTTATCGCCTGCATTTTTCGGTTTTCTTTCGAACGGCCGATTGGCGCATTGATCGTGCCTTTTTCGTGAGGAATCTCTCCATGGACTAAAGCAACATATTTACGTAAAGAAGTCTTATCTTTTAGTTGCTTAGCTAATGATTCGTGTGCCTGGTCATTTTTAGCAACCATCAGCAGACCTGAAGTATCTTTGTCGATTCGGTGGACGATACCTGGTCGGATAACCCCGTTGATCGTAGAAAGATCCTTGATATGATACATCAGCGCATTGACCATTGTGCCATGCGTATGACCTGCTGAAGGATGAACGACCATTCCTTGGGGTTTATTGATTACCGCAACATCTTCATCTTCGTAAACGATGGTCAACGGGATGTTCTCTGGGACAACATCTAATGTTTCTGGTTCAGGAATCAAGACAGTGATCTCGTCTCCTTGTTTTACTTTGTAATTTGCTTTGACTGGTTGTCCATTGACAGAAACCGCACGTTCTTTCAGCCACAATTGAATTTGCGAACGGCTGTAATCACTGAATAGATTAGTCAATACTTTATCGATCCTACCAGATTCATGGCGAATCGTTGTTTTAAGTTCGGTCATTTTTTCCTTTGATCCTTTTCATCTAAAATAATATAAATTAATATACAGATCACTCCACATACAAGTGTCACATCTGCTACATTGAAAATTGGAAAGTTCATAAAGTCTGTTTGAAACATATCTACTACATAGCCAAGTCGGAGACGATCAATAAAGTTGCCAATCGCACCAGCTAGAATCAGGCTCAATCCAATCATGAACCAGCGATTGCCTTTTTCCCGATTTTTAATCATCAATGTGAGAATCACAACGACTGCAATGAGTGTCACTATAGTAAAGAACCACATCTTCCCTTCTAGCATACTCCATGCGGCTCCAGTGTTTCGAATATGATTCAGTGACAAAATACCTGGTATAAGACTTTTCGTCTCTCCAAGCGCTAAATTATCAGTGATCCACCATTTGACCAGCTGATCCACTCCCACTAGCAGAGCGCTGAATATCCAATAAATAATTAACAAAAAATCAATCCTTTTCTATTTGTTTATAAATATCGCGAGGTCGTATGATCCCAAGCAGATTACCATCGGGATTCCCATCTTTAGTGATAAGTACGGCTTCCAAAGTTCCTTGCTCGCGAAACATCGCTTCAACCTCGTAAATATGTGTTTTTGCTGGAACAAAATGATAATTTGTGTACTTCCCATTCTGGATAATCAAATCCAATGCTCGTTTATTTGTTAAATCAACAGGACCTTTTTGGCTTTCTTTTGCTAGCCAAAATCCGATATTCCGTAAAGTAATCAATGCTACAAATTTTCCTTTATTATATAACGGAAACTGTGAATACCTTTTTTCTGCTACTATCTTTAACAGTTCAAGTAGCGGAAGATCTTGCTCAAAACCTGTTACACGTTTTGCAAATCGAGGTAGTACGGTTTCTGGGCGTATCAGTTCTTGTTCGATCAACTGGATTCGCTTGACTGTCCAATCATTTGGTTCTGCAATGACAAAATCGACGGCGATTCGGTCATGGACGATTGCATTCCTTAACTGAGCAAGCTGTAAAAGATCATCTTCATATTTTCTGATCATCAATTGTTTTCTTTGAGCTAGGCGTCTGACAAGTTCGGTAAATCCCATGTTTCGTGCATTTCCCATCTCGTCTCTCATCCATTTTTCGATTCGATTGAAACTGATTAAAAAAAGATCAGAGTTTGCCATAATTTTCCTCCTTGATCAAATATGCCCGGTTTTTTATATAGAAAAAGAACGCAAATAACACGATAACTGCAAAAAAACTGAAAAATAGATTTTGTAGGAAAACGGCCCCCAATCCAGTTGCCAGAAATAAGAACGGGTAGATTTGAAGAATCAAACCATTCATTGTGATCACATAAACAGGCTTTGCTTCTTTCACTGTATAAACGGGGCTTTTTAGCCAATAAAAGGTGACCTGCATCGTAAAGGGCACTTCCAGATCAAGCGTTATCTTTTGTTCATGATTGAGAACACTGCGTTTTTCATTATTGATTCTTAATTGAATCGAGCTGCCCATACCGTAAAAACCGGTTTTTCTTATAAATGTCGTTTTCATCGTACCCTCCTATTATGCTTTAGTATAGCTCAAAATACAATAAAGAAAAAGAATGATCCTAGTGCAAACACAATTAATCTCTTGACACCTTCAAAAAAAGAAGCTGTAGTCAAAATACAGCTCCTCTTATGTTTAATGAAAGTCATTTAGTATACGGTAGATTATAATCAAGCTTAAAACAATCCCAATACTTCTCCGTCGTTTGTCACGTCCATATTTAATGCAGCAGGTTTTTTAGGCAAACCAGGCATCGTCATAACATCCCCAGTTAAGGCTACTAAAAATCCTGCCCCTAATTTTGGGATGATCTCTCGGATCGTGATGGTGAAATCTTCAGGTGCGCCTAGCAATGAAGGATCATCAGAGAATGAATATTGGGTTTTCGCCATACAAATCGGCAAATTATTCCATCCATTTTTCGTAAATTCTTCTATTTGTTTTTGCGCCTTTTTACTAAAAACAACACCATTTCCTCCGTAGATTTTCTTGACGATTGTTTCAGTCTTTTCTTGTATCGTTTCTTCTAGGCGATACAATGGCTTGTAATCAGCCTCTTTTCTATCAATCAATCGTACCACAGCTTCTGCTAAATCAACGCCACCTTCTGCTCCATTTGCCCATACACTTGCTCTTTTAGCAAGGATTCCCTGATCTTCGCACAAGTGCTCCAGCAGTGTAAGCTCACTATCTGTATCTGTTACGAATTCATTGATTGCAACGATCACAGGGAGTTGGTATTGTTCCATGTTACGTATATGACGTTTTAAATTTGCAAAACCTATTTTCAAAGCGTCAAGATTCTCATTTTTAAGTTCATCTTTTTTCATTCCACCATGCATTTTCAATGCGCGGATTGTTGCGACGATCACCACTGCATCCGGCGCTTTTTTCAAGTTAGGTACTTTGATATCTAAAAATTTCTCTCCGCCAAGATCTGCACCAAATCCTGCCTCTGTGACAACGTAATCTGCTAATCTCAATGCTGTCTTGGTAGCTAAAATACTATTGCAGCCATGGGCGATATTGGCAAACGGTCCCCCGTGGACAAAAGCTGGTGTTCCGTAAATTGTTTGTACAAGATTCGGCTTGATTGCATCTTTCAGCAGTAATGCCAGAGCGCCTTCTGCTTTCAAGTCTCCAGCAGTCACAGGCTGACGGTCAAATGTATAGCCGACAACGATCCTTGCAAGACGAGCCTTTAAATCTTCAAGGTCTGCCGCAAGACACAAGATAGCCATGATTTCGCTAGCAACTGTGATATCAAACCCATCTTCTCTTGGGACACCTTGGATTGGCCCACCCAAGCCAACGATTACTTTACGCAGTTCACGATCATTGAGATCGACTACCCGTTTCCAAATCACTCGGCGGGCATCGATGTTCAATTCATTTCCTTGATGAATATGATTATCTAAAAGAGCAGATAATGCATTATTAGCTGTTGTGATAGCATGCATGTCACCAGTAAAATGCAAGTTGATATCTTCCATAGGCAATACCTGTGCATATCCTCCGCCTGCAGCACCACCTTTGATTCCCATCACAGGACCAAGTGAGGGTTCTCGCAATGCAATAACAGATTTTTTATTGATTTTATTAAGCGCGTCTCCTAATCCTACAGTGATCGTTGACTTTCCTTCGCCAGCTGGTGTTGGATTGATGGAAGTAACTAAGATCAAATACCCCTCAGCGTTATCCTTTGATCGATTGATTCCAGAAAAATTGATTTTCGCCTTATATTTCCCATACAGTTCCAAATCGTCTTCCTTAAGATCTAATTTACTAGCTACTTCAATAATCGGTTCTAGCTCTGTTTCTTGTGAAATTTGCAGATCACTCTTCATTTGATTACCCCTTTTCACGAACTTTATTCAACAAAACATCTTCTTTGTTAAGATATGCCAATTATACCTTTTTTTATTCAGAAAAAAAACATTAAATTACAGGTTTTTAATTTATTTGACGTACTTATAAATACTCTTTATAATGAAGGCTATGATCAGACTTTAGAAAGGTCGTGAGTGCTTTGACCACAGGAATTGTAAAATGGTTTGACAACAAAAAAGGATACGGCTTTATCAGTTATGATGACACAGAAGAAATTTTTGTACATTTTACTGCGATTGAAGAAGAGGGATTCAAAACTTTGGAAGAAAATCAAGTGGTCGAATTTGAGATCATCGAGGGGAATCGAGGAACACAAGCTGCCCATGTCAAGAAAGGCAGTGTTCAGACTTCCGAATCCAGTATACATTGATTTAGATAATCAAATAGAGTGAGACGCTTAACGGGTTGATCCGTACGTCTCACTCTTTTCTTTTCCTACAAAGACTCATTTCTTCAGGGCCTATTTTTTAAAATTAACTTTTTCTATTTTTCGTATATGGGATATTATTTCTTTTCTGTTGAGAAGATGGTTCTACTTTAGGCCCGTTTTTTTCAAGATGATCAAAAAGAACCACTTGATCTTTTTTTCGCATCATAAAAACAGATGGGGCTTTCTCATTTTGCAATGTCATTTGTACTCCTGTATTAGTCGGTGTCAAAGACCGAATCTGACCGACAGTTATTTCCCGATCTTTCCAAAAAGCAGCATAGCGTATGATGACCGAGTTGGATTTTAAAATAAAAGAACGCCGCCATCCTAGAAATAGAAAAACAAGAAAAACACCTAAAACAACATTGCTTTTCCAATAAGGACCCGTGTTTTCTAAAGAAAGAATCAGACTAAAAAACAGAATGATCAAGGTCAATGACCAATAGATGATCGTATGTGCCAGTTCAGGCTGCCATCGAATATTTTTTTTCATTCTCTAACCTCTCACCGATTCAGTAATGATATAATCTTACCATAACATTAATTTGAACAAAAAGGAGAATCTCTTTTTATGTTAAAAGTATACATTGATGCCTCTACAAAAGGCAACCCTGGACCTAGCGGGGGAGGGATCTTGATTGTCTATCAAGGTAAACAAGAACAGCTATCTATTCCCCTTTCCGTAGGGACAAACCATCAAGCAGAGTTCGAAGTCTTTTTAAAAACTTTAGAATTTCTAAAGAATAAAGATTTACAGAATGAAACGATTTTCTGTTTTTCAGACAGCAAAACACTGGTTTCTACAGTCGATAAAAACACAACGAAAAACGAGCTTTTCCTTCCCTATCTCCAAAAAATCAAAGAACTTCTGCCCGACTTTTCCTTGTTGATCCTACAATGGTTGCCCGAAAACAAAAACAAAGGGGCAGATAACCTCGCACGACAAGCCCTACAAAAACAATTAAAAGAAAGATAGACTCTTTGAAGAAAAAACTTTAAAGAGTCTTTTTAGTATCTTATCTTTAATACAAAAGATAATTGTGATCAAACGTGATTTCCAAATGATAATCTCCGATTTTCTCTTCTATTTGAATACGTAAAATTCTTTCGAGTTCTGTATCATCACATTGGAATTTTTCAGGAACAACTACATCAAACTGCAGCGTTTTCCCTTGATGGATGACTCTAAAATCATGTATATCGAGCCCTCTACCTGTTTCAAGAAGGATTTGCTTTAATTGATGCAAGATATTATAGTATTTTTCGTTATCAACAGGCATTGGGTCCAAGTGACAGACGAGTTCCACATCCAAAGACTTTTTAAAGTCTTTTTCTATCAAGTCAATAATCTTATGTGCTTCATTCAAGTTCATTGATTCATTTACTTCGATGTGGACTGATGCAAAGCGTTTATTGGGCCCATAGTTATGCACCAACAAATCATGATAGCCAAGTATATCGTTGCAAGCATTCAAGTGCTCTTCCATTTCTTCAATCTCTGCTGACGTTGGGCGACTACCTAATAGCTCATATACAAAATTCCGAAGCATCGTCAATCCACTATAAAGGATATATAATGCTAAAGCAAAACCGATATATCCATCGATACGCCATCCAGTTACCCATTCGATTGCTGCTGAAAGCAATACAGCCAGTGTAGTAAAGACATCATTATAACTATCTGTTGCTGTAGCTCTCAATGTTTCAGAATCAATGGATCGTGCAATAACCTGGTACATTTTTCCTTGTGCAAATTTCAAAAAGATGGAAATGATTAGGGCAAAAAAGACGATGGGTGCTAAAGAGACATTTTCTGGATGGATGATTTTTTCAACGGATGACTCTAAAAATTGAAATCCTACATAAGTAATGATGATTGAAACAAATAACCCACTGATATATTCGAAACGTTCATGTCCATAAGGATGTTCCTGATCCGCTGGCTTTGCAGCAATTTTAAATCCAATCAAAGTCAATATGGATGAAGCAGTGTCTGATAGACTATTCACTGCATCAGCCATAATGGAGACACTCCCTGAAAAAAGTCCAATCATTAGCTTAGAGACAAACAAGATCAGATTCGTAACCAATCCTAATATGCCAGCTAATACTCCTTTTTTTGTCCGCTGTTGCGGTATTTGTTTCTTTTTTTCTTCTTGTTTCTTAACCAAGTTTTTTACCCCTTCTAGTTTGCTTGTTGCTCAGGTAAAAAGATGGAGAGGACAATTCCTCTCTTCCTTTTTCTATCTATCATGCGTCCTATTATTCATTCAAAGATGGCCATTATTCTGGTTTTAATGGTGTTGCTGCAAATAACGCTTTTGCTAGTAATGGTGTTATGATTCCCGCTCCTATTGCTTCGGGTATCCCATTGATTGCTGCAACTCCTGCTAAGGTTTTAAATAAAAGAGCAGAATCTACACCATAGGCATCTGCCGTTGCACCTGTATAAAATAATCCCATGAATCCTAACACTAAGACTGTATTGACCAACGAACCTAATACTCCTGCAAAGATCGAGCTGATTGTTATTGATTTATTTTTTTGATAAATCCAGTGGAAAACCAAACCAGCTACTAAGCCAACAAGTACTCTGGGAACTACCGAAATAATCGGGTTCGTGAATACCAATGTATCAAATGGCGTTGTCGGCATGGCGTAGGCACGGACAATTGTAGCAATTCCCCAAAACAGGCCAATTACCATACCATCTTTTGGACCCAATACTACTGCGGCAATAATTACTGTAATATGAATAATCGTTAAACTGATGAACCCTAATGGAATAAAGCCAAGCCAAGGTACCATAGCTTGTACGATGATGATTGCTAATAAGATAGCACGTAAGACTAGTCGA
The DNA here is from genome assembly GCF_015751045.1 of Enterococcus lactis. Taxonomy (GTDB): domain Bacteria; phylum Bacillota; class Bacilli; order Lactobacillales; family Enterococcaceae; genus Enterococcus_B; species Enterococcus_B lactis. Next base: position 44,526 of record NZ_BNJW01000010.1, on the reverse strand, counting down.
AAGGTTTTATTTCTGCTATTCATTGTTTTCACCCCTTTTTATTTATACTAATCGTAAAAATTTCTGTCACTTTCGTCAACTAAAGACCATCCGAAATCGACCAATTGATTAGACGCGCTCTTCTATCCCATCGAAAAAAGTATGAGGGCAAGACTATTTGTCTTCGCCCCCATGATCGTGTTTCGTTCAATGATTGAACAGTTGTTTTTTTCTATCAAACATAAACGGTCTATTGTTGCGCAAGCCATTCTTTCGCAGCTTTAAGTGCATCTGGAATACCAGCAGGGTTTTTCCCACCAGCTTGTGCCATATCTGGACGTCCACCACCGCCACCGCCTACTTTTGGTGCGATTGCTTTAATCAAGTCGCCAGCTTTTAGTCCAGCTTCATTTGATTCTTTCGTCATTGCCGCTAGCAGACTGACTTTTCCTTCTTGTTCGTTTGCTAAAACAAGAATGTCTGAAATATTTTTTTGTTTCCATTGGTCAGCTAATTGACGCAGCTGATTCATGTCTTTCACTTTTACTTGTGCTGCAATGATTGTTTTTCCACTGATCGTTTCTGGATCCTTGAATACATCACCGGCTTGTTGATTCGCTAACTTGCTAGCTAATTGTTCATTTTCCTTTTGTAGCTCTCTTACTTGCTGTTGCAATTGTTCCGCTTTTGAAACAACTTCCTTCAATTGAGGTGATTTAACAATTGCTGCTACTTGTTTTAGTTGTTTTTCTTCTTCTTCAAGTAGTTCGTACGCTTCTTTGCTTGTTACAGCCTCGATTCGTCGCACGCCTGCACCAATTCCTGATTCAGAAACGATTTTGAAGATTCCGATGTTTTCTGTGTTTGCTACATGTGTGCCTCCGCACAGTTCGATTGACCAACCGCCAATATTTACTACGCGAACGTCATGTCCGTATTTTTCACCAAACAAAGCCATTGCACCCATATTTTTGGCTGTATCGATATCTGTTTCAATTGTTTCAACTGGGATAGCTTCCCAGATTTTTTCGTTGACGATTCTTTCCATTTCAGCTAATTCATCTGAAGTGATTTGACCAAAGTGGGTAAAGTCGAATCGTAAATGTCCAGGAGCAACTAAAGAACCAGCTTGATTTGCATGCTCGCCAAGTACTTCTTTCAATGCTTTGTGCAGTAGATGGGTTGCTGTATGGTTTTTGATGATACGATTGCGCATTGATTGATCGATCAATAGATGATAGGTTTGTCCTTCGCTCATTGGTGCTTTTACTTCTACTGTGTGCATAAATTGACCATTAGGCGCTTTTTGAACATCTGTAACAACTGCAACGATTTCTCCTGCTTCATCCATGATCCAACCTTGGTCTGCTACTTGGCCACCCATTTCTGCATAAAAAGGTGTTTGGTCAAAGATCATTTGAGCTTCACCTTCTGCGATTTCGTTCAGAAGAGATTCGCCTTTTACGATGACCAATAATTGACTATCTGATTCTTGCTCCGTGTATCCGATGAATTTACTTTCTACTTTGATATCTGTCAATAAAGCAGATTGTACACCCATTGATTTTTCTGTACTACGGGCAGAGCGAGCACGTTCACGTTGTGCGTCCATTTCTTTTTCAAAACCAGCATGATCAACTTTCAGTCCTTCATCTTCTGCCACTTCTTCCGTTAATTCTACTGGGAAGCCATATGTGTCGTATAGTTTGAAGATGTCTTTTCCTGCTAGAGTCGTACCGTTTTCGTTTTTCACTTCTTGGATCACTTGATTCAAGATTTCCAAACCTTCATTGATTGTTTCATTGAAACGTTCTTCTTCTGTACGGATAACTTTTTCAATAAATTCTTTTTGTTGAAGTACTTCAGGATAATAACTTACCATGATCTCTCCAACGACAGGGACTAAACGATATAAGAATGCTTGTTCAATACCTAATTTTTTCCCATGCATGACCGCACGACGAAGCAAACGGCGTAAGACATACCCTCTTCCTTCATTCGATGGTAATGCACCATCGCCAATAGCAAATGAAAGGGCGCGAATATGATCTGCGATTACTTTGTAAGAAATATCTGTTACTGGGTTTTCACCATATTTTACTTGTTTGCTTAGCTTTTCTACAGCGTGGATAATAGGCATAAACAAATCTGTCTCAAAGTTCGTTGGCGCATCTTGAACGATTGAGACCATACGTTCCAATCCCATGCCCGTATCAATGTTTTTATGAGGAAGTGGTTCAAATGTATTATCAGGTTTATGGTTGAATTCTGAAAATACCAAGTTCCAGATTTCTAAATAACGTTCATTTTCTCCTCCTGGATAGTTTTCAGGATCATCTTCTGCTAAATCGTTATAAGCTTCTCCTCGATCATAGAAAATTTCCGTATCTGGTCCACATGGGCCTGCTCCGATATCCCAGAAGTTGTCTTCTACATCGATAATGTGATCTAGCGGCAGACCGACTTCTTCATGCCAGATGCGTTTTGCTTCTGTATCTTTTGGATAAACTGTTACATAAAGTTTTTCTGGATCGAATGCCATCCATTTTGGATCAGTCAAAAATTCCCATGCCCAGTGGATGGCTTCATTTTTGAAATAGTCACCAATAGAAAAATTACCCAGCATCTCAAACATCGTATGGTGACGTGCTGTTTTACCGACATTTTCGATATCATTTGTTCGAATAGACTTTTGGGCATTTGTGATTCTTGGGTTTTCTGGTACAACTGAACCATCAAAATATTTTTTCAATGTTGCAACACCAGAGTTGATCCATAATAAGGTTGGATCGTTCACGGGGATCAAAGACGCACTAGGTTCAATTGTATGTCCTTTAGACTGGAAGAAATCAAGAAACATTTGTCGAACTTGTGCACTACTTAATTGTTTCATGTCATTACCTGCTTTCTATAAATTAAATACAAAAAAACACCATTACAGCCAAGGACGAAAACTCGCGGTACCACCTTGATTGCAATGATGTGTAATCATTACCTCTTAAACTCGATAACGCTGAGCTGCGTCGGTATTTCTACCAAAATAGAAAAAGGGAGCAATTTGATTAGTGACTATTCTTTTTTCAGCCAAGAAAGAATTTTCTGTGAGTCTTAAAAAAACAAATCATGTCCTTTTCGTACTTTAATAAGTATACGCATTCTGTCAATCACTGTCAATATCTCAATTGCCTATTTTTATTTCCTTTTGGTCATATCCCATATTTTTTGGTACGATAAGGATAAAGAAATCAATACATCTCAGTTATTCATGATGAGGAGGAATATAATGAAAAAAATAGTTGGCGCAGATGAATGGATCCGCGCAGCTAGCTGCTTTTTGAGATATCAAGTTTTTGTATTAGAACAAGGGATTCCTGCAGAACTAGAATTCGACGGAAAAGATATCCCGCAACAAAACTATTATCTATTTCTTGAACAAAAAAGACCAGTAGCCACATTGCGTTATGAAAAGAAAACACCTACTTGCTTCAAGCCAGAACGCTTTTGCGTAGCAAAAGAATACCGAGGAAAAGGGTTAGGCGGTCAGTTGCTTGAAGCTGCAGAAAAACAGGCGATGTCAGAAGGTTGTCAGACTAGTTATGTAGTAGCTGAAATGACGGCTGTAGATTTTTATGAAAAACAAGGGTATCATACTTGCACAGAACCTTTTATTGAAGATGAAGTACTTTGTATCGGAATGGAAAAAAGTCTAGCTTAAAAACAAGAGATTGTGACACGCCTTTTGTCACAACCTCTTGTTTTTTATTTATGCGAATTTTTCTTATTTTTACGAGCAGTACGACTTTGCTGTCTGCGTTCGATTTTACGTGCTTTTTTATTTTTTTCTGCAATTGCCCAATCGATTTTTTTCTTATAACCAGGCTTGATCTTTTTCTTTTTCTTCTTCACAAGTCCAATCAGTGTTGGGTCTAATACATCCTTTGATTTTTCTCGTTTGGTACGTCTATTACGATCATATGTTTTAACGATTTCACCATTTTTGATTTCTTTCGGTTCAAATGAGACGCCTAATTTCTCGATTGCATCAATGGCTTGTTCATCGTTTGGTGAATACAACGTAATGGCCGTTCCTTTTAATCCATTACGTCCAGTACGTCCGACACGATGGATAAAGAAGTCCAGATCTTCCGGGATTTCTGCATTGATAACATGAGAAACGCCTTCTATATCGATTCCTCTAGCAGCTAAATCAGTCGCTACAACATATTGATACTCCAGATTCTGTACTTGTCGCATCACTCGTTTTCTCTCTCTTGGTGTGATGTCCCCGTGAATCTTTGCTACTTTCAATCCTTGGTTTTTCAAATAATCAGCAATTTCATCCACATGCTGTTTTGTATTGGCAAATACGATTGCTAAATAAGGATGACCAATCGTCAGCAGTTGATAAATCATTTGATTCTCATCTTTACCTTTTGTTGAGATCAGCCAATTTTCGATATCTTCAGAAATAACTGCTTTCGGCTTGATTTCTTCAATGATTGGATTCTCCATATATTTTCGCAAGAATGGACGCAGTTTTTCTGGAATAGTGGCAGAAAAGACTAAGAACTGCAATTTTTCTGGTAACCGACTTGCAATTTGGTCTACTTCATTTAAAAAACCCATATCCAATGTCATATCCGCTTCATCAACAACAAATGCAAATGCTGTGTGAATCTTCAACGCTTGTTCATTCATCATGTCTAATATTCTACCTGGCGTGCCTACTACGACCTGTGGCTGCTGATGGTGCAGACGGTTTAACTGACGCTGTTTGTCTGTCCCCCCGACAAAATTCGAAACACGGATCTCCGGTGTAGAAAATTTAGCGATTTGTGTAGCTGCTTCATAAATTTGTGCAGCCAGTTCTCTACTTGGAGCTGTAATAACAACTTGTACTTCCTCTTTATCTGCATTGATTTTTTCAAACAACGGCAACAAAAACGTATGTGTTTTTCCTGTACCAGTTTGAGATTGCCCAATGATATTTTTTCCTTTTGCAATTAAAGGAATCAAACGTTCCTGGACCTCTGTGGGCTGTTTGAAGCCCTTTGCGGCTAACGCTTCATTGATAAATGGCTTGAAGCGGAATATATCAAAATTATTCATTCGTGCACCTCTTCTCTTTAAATTATCACGACTTTGGCATTATAACATAGACAAAGTATTTTTGCTCAGCTAATTTCGAGAATCATCATCCTTTGTTTGAGCAATCGTGCTAACGGTATATGTGTGACTAGCTTTTTCATAAAACAGAATCCGTTTTTTTCTCAAAAATGATAGCAAGATATTTAAAATAAAAATACCTTGCAGTAACAAGACACCGAGAGAAATGAATACTGCACTCATCTGCAACACCGTATTCGTTGTCGAATTCATGATTTGCTGAAGCAACTGTCCCAACCAGCTTAAACCATAAAAAAGAAAATATAGATACCCGTAGCGGATAATCAATGCTTTCAAAGAAATTCGCTCGCGGTCTTGCTCCACCAAGCGGATGCGTACAATTTTTTTCCCAAGTGTCCATCCATTGGTTATAAACGGTACAATCATAAAGTATAGCCCTACTTCCAATAAAAGCCACCAGATATGAGAAGTAACTGTCCCTGAATCGAACGCAAGTTTAAAGAAAATCGCTGCGATAAAATTGACAATAGATAAAAATGTCCAGTCGATCAAATAAGCGACCAAACGTCGTGTCAACGAGACAGTTTTTCCTTTTTCATAAGAAAGTTCATCCATCCGTCTTCTCGTAGGAAGCATAAATGTAAATAACGGCGTAACGACAAAACCAATGATTCCACCCAATGTATTTGTCACTAAATCATTCACATCAAATAAGCGGTATGGTCTTGGGTAGATAAAATAAAGGCCACTTAGCTGCGTCAGCTCAAAAAATAGTGATAGACAGAAACTAGCAATCATCGTTTTCATAAAAGAAAGCCGGAAATAATATCTTAAATAAATGCCAAATGGTATGAGTAATAAAACATTAAAAGCTGGTTCCAAAAACACACTCTGCTTCATCGCCGGCAGATAGGTACTAGGTTCAGATAATACCAATACCGTGTTGTCTCTGAAATGTTGCCATGAAGCAAATAAATGCAGCTCCATCTTTGGCCCTGTCATTTGGGCAACCGTCTCCTTTGCCGGAAGTGGTAAGATCACCAGAAAGTATGCACACAATAAATAGAAAATAAAGGAATACAAAATAACTGCCCTTGTTACTAGAAATGTTCCATACTTTCGATATTCATAAATAAAAAAAACAGATGAAATCGCTAAGGCTAAAAATGGAAAAACAATCAGCGCAAAACGAATCGGTTCGATATAACTTGCCATGTGACTCCTCCTTGATTCTTTGTATCTCCCTTATCTTAGCAGTCCTTTGCTGTTTCAAGCAAGTAACGAGGCTATTATTTCTCATTTCTTTCAAAGTAAAGTAAGATAAACTCAAAGGGGGTGTCGAGATGCTGAATATGTACTTTGTTTTTGGCGTACCTATTTTTTTACTGTTCCTTTATGCAACAATTGCTTATGTAAGAAAAAGAACTACGATTCATTATTTAGGATTTATTCTCCTGATTATTTCAGGTTTCATGCTTGTCTTCAACCTTCAGACTTGGCAGCAAGCGCTTTTTGAAATGGATAAAATGACTCCACATGCTTTGTCTAAAATGATTGGCTACCCTGTCTATCTGATTTGGCTTCCCATTTTCATTTCTGGTTGCTTAGTTTTATTAAATATTTATCGCGGTGTACGCCGAATATTTCTCTTACGCAAAACAAAATAACAGGCAGAAATCGGTTGAACCCGATTTCTGCCTGTTTTCTCAATTCAAATGCATACCGATCCCTGGTCCTAACGGTAGTTGGAATACATAATAGAGAATAAATAAAATGATCCATGTGATAGTTAGACTTACAGCATGTGGCAGCATTATGGAAATAATCGTTCCGACACCGGTTTTCTTTTGATATTTCGTGGCAAATGTGACGATCAAAGCAAAATACGGCATCAGTGGCGTAATAATATTGACAGGAGAATCAGCTACTCGATAAGCAGCCAAAACAGCTTCTGGAGCTACTCCCAACTGATAGAGTAATGGAACAAATATTGGGGTTAAAATAGCAAATTTTGGTATCGCTCCCACTAAAATAAAATCAAGAATAAGTGCTAGTGCTAAGAAACTAAGTAACAAGGCTAAGCTGCTCAAATTCATATCTTCAATAATCGTGGCTGAATTGACTGCCCAAACAGTACCTAAATTAGTAAAATTGAAATATGAAATGAATTGGCTAATGATTAACAATAAGAAAATCATCCCACCTAAGTTGCTGAATACTTTAATAATCGGATTTACTACATCCAAACTCGATTTGACTTTTCCAACTGCCTTTCCAAAACATATCCCTGGAATCAAAAATGAAATCAAGATCAAAGCGATTAAACTATCCATAAAAGGTGTAGAACCAATCAATTCATCAGTTTCAGGATGGCGAAGTGGGGCACCACTTGGTATCGTAATCAACAGGATAAATGCCAGTACCACTGTAAATCCCCAAAAAGCCCAATGTAAGCCTTTCGTTTCATCGGTAATCTCATCGTTAGCAATCATTCCTTTTTCTTGGAATGTTCCTAAGCGAGGTTCAATGAGTTTTTCGTTAATGATAGTGGAAACAATCACTACTAAGATGGTTGATGCAATCGAAAAATAAAAATTTGCCATTAAATCAACAGAATAGGATGGATTAATGATATGTACTGCATCATTTAATATTTCGGTAAGCATACCATCCACTGGCGTAATAACTAAGTTGACTCCAAATCCTCCTGAAACACCTGCAAAGGCAGCAGATAAACCTGCTAAAGGATGTCGCCCGACTTTATAAAATACTGCTGCACCTAATGGAATCAATACTAGATACCCAGCATCAGAGGCAATACTCGACATTACGCCAAGAAGTACTAGTACCGCTGTCAGACTAGATTTTGGTACTACCTTTACCAGCTTTCGAATCATCGCACCGATTAAGCCAACCTCTTCTGCAAATCCTACGCCTGCCATCGCCACTAAAGTGACTCCAAGAGCCTGAAAGCTCATCAGATTTGAGACGATCGAAGTCAACATAAAACGGATCCCTTCACCACTCAACAAACTTTTTACATGTGTAGTAGTAAGCTCTAGTGCTCCTGTTTCAGCATTAATAGCATCAAACGTAACGTATTGACCCATTAGATAAAAAATATGAGACAGTACTCCTACAATAACGATCAAAATTAAGAATATAATAGCTGGATGGGGCACCTTGTTCCCTAGTTTTTCTACTGTATCTAACACTTTATCTAATCTAGAATGTTTTTCTTTTGGCATCTATTCTCCTCCTTTTTCAAACCAGATGAAAGAAAAACAAGCTTTTTCTATGGAATCTTTTTTCATTCATCTGGTTCATTTTTATTTTTAGAATCTTCTTTACTTCAAGGAAATTGCCGTCTTATTCTCTGCAATCTTTCAAACTTTCATGAATATTCTTTTTTACTGAAGGATACAAGCGTTACGAGTGTGAAAATAGTTACGACTGATTGGGAACGTTTTTTCTATGAATACGTTTATTTAACCAAACGATAGATTGCTTCAGCGTAAATAGCTGTTGCTTTCAAAATATCTTCTACGTACATATATTCATTTGGCTGATGCATTACATTTTCTCTACCAGGAAATAAACTACCGTACGCACATCCTTTTTCAAAGATTCGTCCATACGTACCTCCACCAATTGTTTGTTCGTAACCTTTTTCCCCAGTATGTTTTTCGTAAACAGACAATAATGTTTGGATGAATGGATCATCTCCTGAAACATAATGCGGAGTCTTGATGTCTCCAACTATCGAAATTGATACTGATTCATTTTGAAGGACAGTTAGCAAGGATTCTTGAATTTTTTCTTTTGTGATCCCTTTTGGATGACGAATATTAAGAATGATCTTTTTCTCTCCTTCTTGCTGATAAATGAATACATTAGCACTTGAAGTCACTTTTCCCATCACGTCATCTTCATAATCGACCATTAACCGATGCCCATTAAAGTCTTCATGCAGATAATTGGCAATGACAGAAAGATAAGCAGATCCTGAGCTGTCTAATGGATATTGATGCAAAAAGTCGGCGAGATAAGTTCCCGCATTGATACCAAATTTTGGTTCTTGGGCATGTGCAGCTTTTCCATACAGAACGAAGGATGCTTCTCCTTCCTTATATTCAAAAGTCCCTTTCAATTTTTTGTCATCTAGATATTTTGTATATCCAGCTTCTAAAGAAGATAACTTTTCCAAATCAGGAATTTCCAAGACGGCTATTGCCTCGCTTGGTACCATATTTGCACGCAAACCAGAAGAGAATCTTTTCAGTTGCATTTTGTCTGCCTTTTCTTCCTTCAAAGTAAAACTCAACTCGAAAGATAAGATCCCTTTTTCACCATTAATGATTGGGAAATTGGCATCTGGCGAAAATCCAAATGCTGGCATTTCTTCTTTTTCCATATAACGATGGATACCTATCCACTCACTCTCTTCATCTGTTCCGAAAATGAATCGAATTTTTTTCGATGTTGATAATTGCAGTTCTTTGATAATTTTCATCCCATAATAGGCAGCAATACAAGGACCTTTGTCATCACTTGAACCTCTTGCGAACAATTTCCCTTCTTTGATGATTGGTTCGAACGGATCAGTTGCCCACCCTTCTCCTGGCGGTACGACATCTACATGTCCTAAGATACCAAGTGCTTCTGCTGTTTCTTCCCCATATTCTATATGTCCGGCTAGATTATCAATGTTTTTAACTCTGAAGCCATCTCTTTCCCCAAATGACAGTACTTTTTTCAATGCTAAAGCAGGACCAGCGCCTAGCGGATATTCATCTGTCTGATGTTCGATATCCCTTACACTATTGATGCGTAGCAATTCACTTAAATCCTCTAGCAACATCTCTTTTCTCTTTTGTGCTTCTTGCAACCAGTTTATTTCCATAAGATCCTCCTTGGTAGAAATGACTTAATTTCTTAACGGGTATTTATGGTCAAAAGTTTGTTTCCAATGAATTTCAAATCATTTTTTGCTATCTACGTTTCAAATAAAGGTAAAACGGGATACCAGCAAGTGTCAATGCAATCCCCATCGAAGCTAAAAAAGTTTGAGTGATAAGTGTGCTTGATACAATAAAGGTTCCTCCAATGATTGCTACTAATGGGATAAACGGATACATCGGAACTTTATATGGTCGAATCAGATCAGGTTCTTTTTTACGAAGAAGAATGACACCAACAAAGACCATCGTATAAAAAATCCAAATGACAAAGATCAGCATATCCGTTAGTGTATCAAAACCACCGACCATCATCATGCCAATAGCGATGACTAGCTCTAAGATACCTGCGGCTACAGGAACTTTAGTTTTATCATGAAGTTTAGCAAAAAGCTTGCTAAAAGGCAGGTTGTTTTCTTTTGCCATAACATAAGGAAGACGCATTCCAGTAAGGGTATAGCCATTGATAGTTCCATAAACAGAAATCAAGATACCAACTGTGACCAGTCTTCCACCAAAGCCGCCAAAAATCATTTTTGCAACATCACTTGCCGCATTGCTGTTTCCTACGACTCCGTCGATAGATGCGGTTCTTAAGAACACCGCATTTACTAATAAATAAACGATCATGATTCCGATGATTCCTAAAGAAACGGCTTTTGGCAAATCTTTCGCCGGCTTTTTCAATTCTCCCGAAATATTTCCTACGTGTATCCAACCGTCGTATGCGAACATCGTTGCTAGTAAGCCAGCTCCCAAAGCAGAGAAAAATGAAAGGTTTTCTCCTGCTTGGATCGGAAACAGTTGGAAGTCTACTCCTTCTTGTCGGAATAAACCGAAAATAACGATCACAAACAAAGGAATGAGTTTGCAGACAAGCGTAATCGACTGAAAAGCTCCTCCAGCTTTAGAACCTAAAAAATTGATCAACATGATCGATACAGCAGCTGTAACAGCTACAGGAACAATCATCGACTGGGAAAGATCAAATAAATTGACGAACTGTGTACCGAAAATGATCGACAAGGCTGCTACATTTGCTGGAAAATAAATCACGACTTGAGCCCAGCCAAGTAAAAATGCTGCTGTATTTCCATAAATCCGTTCAATATATTTGATCATCCCGCCTGTTTCAGGAATAGCCGCTGCCAATTCAGCTCCTGTCAGTCCTGCACAAACAGAAATCACACCACCTAGAAACCAGGAAAACATATGCAAACTGACGGTACCTGTTACTTCTGCTACGCTCGCGGCTTTGAAAAACACCCCTGCACCGATCACTGTGCCCATAACAGTCGATAAAGCAGTGAAAAAAACCATCGTACGCTTCAATTCATTTTCCGTTTTTACTTCCTTTACTGGCGTGGCTTGATATTCTTCCATTACTTACCTCCTTCCATACCATAGCCAAAAAGTATAGAAACCTTTTTGGCTATAGTTCTTGTTTTATACCGTCTCTGCTAATTTTTCTCTCAGTTTTTCCAACATATCCTTTGTCATTGCATCTAAATCGTATTTTGGTAAAAAGTCCCATTCCTCTTGCGCACAAGAAACATCTAGTGAGTTTGGCCAAGATTCTGCTATCGATTGACGCACAGGATCGACATCGTAATCCATTTTAAAATCTGGTATGATTTTTTGAATAGATGCTTTGATTTCTTCAGCCTCAAAAGACATTGCCGATATATTAAAGGCATTTCGATGAACTAGTCGATTAGGGTCTGCGTTCATGAGCTTTATAATGGCATCGATCGCATCTGGCATATACATCATATCCATTGATGTACCTTGATCAATGAAACTAGTGTACTTTCCTTCTTTGATTGCTGAATAATAAATATCGACTGCGTAATCTGTCGTACCGCCTCCCGGCAAGGTCGCATAAGAAATCAATCCAGGGAAACGGACACCACGAGTATCTACGCCATATTTCACATAATAATAATCACATAGTAGTTCTCCAGCTACCTTCGTTACCCCATACATGGTTGTAGGGCGCTGAAGAGTATCTTGTGGGGTATGATCTTTTGGAGTATTTGGACCAAACGCGCCGATTGAACTTGGCGTAAAAAATTTCAGCTGGAATTCTCTAGCGACTTCCAATGCATTGACCAGCCCAGTCATGTTCAAATCCCAGGCTAACTGTGGTTTTGCTTCCGCAACAGCTGACAAAAGAGCAGCCAAATGGATCAATGTGTCCACTTGATATTGTTCTGCTATGCTGCGCATTTTTTCGTAATCCATTACATCTAGGATCTCAAAGATATCGTTCTTCCCAATGACTTCAGGCATGCGTATATCTGTCGCAATGACATTTTCACTGCCTAGTTCTTGACGTAGCCGTGTGATCAACTCTGAACCAATTTGTCCTAAACATCCTGTCACCAATACTTTTTTCATGATGATCCTCCCTGATCTTTTTTTACTACTATCTTCAGATGATTAACAATATATGCGTGAACATGTTCTCTAATTTTAAATATGCGAAAAAACTAAATTAGTTAAATAATTTCCATTTCTTTTCCTATTTTTTGATAAACCGCCACTGCTTCATCAAGCATTTCCTTTGTATGTTCCGCAGTCGGCATATTTCTGATTCTGCCTGTCCCCAGAGGAACAGTTGGATAAACGATTGGTTTAGCATAAATCCCATGTTCGATCAGTTTCTTAGAGAAAGTCTGAGTCACTTTTTCATCTCCTAAAATAACTGGAGTGATAGGTGTTTCAGACACACCGATGTTATAGCCGACTTTTTTCAATTCTTCTTTAAAATAATTAGCATTTTCCCAAACTTTTTCGACAAGTTCCGGATGTTCTTGCATCAAAGAGATCGAAGCCAACGCAGATGCAGCTGCTCCAGGAGTTAGCGAGGTAGAAAATAGAAATGGCCGGCTTCTGGCTTTCAACCAGTCAATCAGTGTTTTTGAACCAGCTACATAACCCCCAACAACACCTACAGCTTTCGATAACGTACCCATTTGCATATCAATTTTGTCGCTTAATCCAAAATGTTTGACGGTTCCTGCACCTTTTCCAGTTACACCTGAGCCGTGCGCATCATCTACATAGGTGATCAGTCCATATTTTTCGGCGATCGGGATGATTTCCGGCAATCGCGCAATGTCTCCATCCATGGAGAAAACCCCATCTGTGATATACATGATTTTTTTATATTTCTTACTTTCTACGGCTTCCTTCGCTTTATTCTCAAGGTCTTCCATATCTTGATGTTTGACTCGGATGATTGTTGCTCCGGATAAACGGCAGCCATCAATGATAGATGCATGGTTTAATTCATCCGATAAGATAGCATCTTCTTTTGTCATTACTGCAGAGATAGCGCCCATATTACAGTTGAATCCAGATTGAAAGGCGATTGCAGCTTCTGTCCCTTTGAATTCTGCGATTTTTTCTTCTAATTGTTGATGGATCTTCAGCGAGCCATTGATTGTTCGGACTGCACCTGCTCCTACGCCATAAGTTTCAGTTGCTTCAATACATGCTTTTTTCAATTCTTTGCGATTGGCAAACCCGAGGTAATTGTTGGATGCCAGATTGATCATCTTTTTTCCGTCTACAATGATACAAGCACCATTTTCACTTTCTAGTATATCGATCGTGTTGTACAATCCCTTTTCTTTCAGTTGCTCCAATTCTTTCTCCAAATACATCGTTAACTCTTTGGAAGACATGGCCTCCACCTCCATATTCATCTGTCTTGCAGAACATACCAAACATATATCGTGTCATTCATCTACGAAGCAAGTATGCCACACGATTGGTAACGCTTACATTAATTATGAGAGTTATTTAACCATATTTTTTATTTACTGCATCATTTTACTTTCCAAGAACTTGTATAGTATGAAAAGTTAACTTTTAAATAATAGTGGTATTTTGATTTACCTAGAAAGAAAACACAACAAAACCATTGATGGAAGCTAGCTAGATAAAATCTAGTATATTCTGAATTTTTAAACTATTTCTCGCATAGACCAATAAAAATAAAAAAATAAGCAAAAAGCTTTCATCTTTATTTATCAGCAATTTTTAATCTTATTATCTGATCATTTTTTCACAAAATATTTATATTGAATTTGAAAAAAAGACTGTGATAAATGTCTTATCACAATCCCTTCTTCCGAATAAACGGTGTTCTCCTGCCAACTCCTCGGACACAATCTCCATCATTTTTTGTTATTTTTGATCCAATTATCTGGTGTGAAAGATGGATCGTCAATAGACCACTCTAGAAAAAATTCTTCTAAAAATTCACGCATAAAGCCTTCTCTACGTTTGGCTTCTTTGTATCCGTAATCAGTGTTCATTTTATCAGGCAGCAAAAACAGTTTTTCATAAAAATGATTGATCACTGTCGTGCCTTTTCGGTAATTTTTTTTGTCCTTGAATGTTTGTGGATACAGTTCAGAATCAAAAATCGGGTGTCCATGTCCTCCACCGAAATAAGCAGTTCGCAAAATGCCGATTGCTCCTAACGCTTCGATACGATCAGCATCTTGAACGATCTTTCCTTCCAAAGATAGTTCGACTGCTTCAGAGAGATTTTTAGAAAAGGACATATTTTCGATAATGGCAAAAATCATTGAAATCTGTTCCTCTGTGATTGGCAAAGAGCGAAGAAATACACGAAGTTGTTGCTTTGCTTCGTTCTCATCTTTAACGACTTTATCATCAATCGTATCATGTAGGTAAGCTGCTGCAAGCGTCACAAAACGGTCTGCCTGCGGTTCCGTATCCAAAATTCTTTCTGCTAGCTTGACGACTCTTTTGGTATGGTCGCTTCCATGTCCCGTTTGATCATGTGCTAATTGTTCTATGCTATAATCAGCGATTACTTGTAATTTATCCATCCAGTCCACTTCTTTCTTAAGTAAATAGCTGAAAACATCTAATTGATTAGATGAATTCCAGCTATCTTTATAAATAGGTTTTATCTTACCTGATATACATTGAAATATAGCTCTCTCATGTAATCGATCAGATATTGTGGATTAAGTGGTTCATGCGTTGCATCCATAATCAATTGATTTGGCTTTCTAGATGCACCAAATTGATGGATATGCTCTGACATCCAATTTTTGATTGGAGAGTAATCATCTGACGCTAGAACATTTTCCACATCTATTTCTTGCTGCAAAGAATGAAGTAATTGTGCCGCATACATGTACCCCAATGCATAAGAGGGAAAATAACCAAAGCTTGCACCTGACCAATGAACGTCTTGTAAGATCCCTTCCACATCATTTGTTGGTCGTATTCCCAGATACTCTTCATATTTTTGATTCCATATTTCAGGTAATTCAGCAACATCTACCCCTTCATTGAAAATCATTTTTTCGATTTCATAACGAATGATGATATGGAGAGGGTAAGTCAAACTGTCTGCCTCGATACGAACCAAACTTGATTGTGTATGTTTCAATGAACGATAAAACTTGTCAAAAGGAATATCATCGAATGTTCCTTCTGCACATTCCTGGAAGAAAGGATATTGCTTTTTCCAGAAGCTGCGACTACTTCCCACAATGATCTCATTAAACAACGATTGTGATTCATGAATACCCATTGATGTACCTTGGTAAATTGGTGTATAAGCATATTTATCATCGATGTCTTGTTCATACATTCCATGACCAGCCTCGTGGATCACTCCAAAAACAGCCATTTTGAAATCTGTTTCGTTCCAGCGTGTCGTGATCCGTGCATCATTTGGATTGATTCCAGTCATAAATGGGTGGACAGTGTCATCTAGACGACCACGACTAAAATCATAACCAAGTTGTTCGATCACTTTTACTACAAATCTCTTCTGTTGTTCCTTTGTCATTCTCCGATTTAAGAAGTCTGTTTCAGGTTCCGTCCCTTTTTCTTGGAGCGTACGGCGGATCGTAAGAATTCCTTCTTTGAGTTGATCAAACACCTTATCGAGGATTTCAACAGTCATCCCAGGTTCATATTGGTTCAGCAAAACATCATAATCTGTCTTTTCTTCTTTTTTCCAATAAGGTATCAATTGTTTTGTCAATTCGATATTTTGGTTCAATGCTTCTTGAAAATCAGAAAACTGTTGTGTTTCTCTAGCTTTTTGCCATTGACCATGAGCGGAAGAAACAGCAGCTGTATATTTTCTCATGAGATCTTCCGGTACGCGATGTTCTAAATCATACTCTTCTTTTACTTTGTCAAAAACGGACGTTCCGACTTCCGATAATTCTTCCGGATGTTCAGAAAAATAGCGAATGGCTTCTTTAATTTTTGGACCGATCTTTTTTGAAAAATAAATACTGTAAAGATAGCTATCTACTTCACTCCGGTATGCACTAGCTTTTTCTGGCATACCTGTTTGTGTATCCCAATCGAGGATTCCTAAAGCTTGTTGTAGAAGATTGATTTCTTTTACTTCTTGTAAAAACTCTTTTTCTTTCATTCCCTATTCCTCCAAACATCCAATTAAATGAATCAATTAGTCAGATTATTCGTCTTTCTCTTTTTTTCTAGGCGGACGAGTTCCCCAATACTGGAACAGATCCGTACGCAAAGCACCATTATACAATTTTCTTTTTTTGGTTGCTTTTTGTCCGTAAAATTCCTCAAACGCTAAGTCGCTAGTCAAGATATATTTACTCCATGTTTTTAATGGACGGAATACATCGCCCATTTCTTTATATAATTGTCGAACGGTTTCTTCTTCCCCTAGTCGTTCTCCGTATGGCGGATTAGCAACGATGACCCCATATTCTTTATCTGTCTTGAAGTCCTTCACTGCTTGTTGTTTAAAGACAATCGAAGAGCCTAGTCCGATTTCTTCAGCATTGGCTTTGGCAATTTCAATCATTCGTCCATTGATATCTGAACCAGTAATATCTAATTCAATATCATAATCTGCTTTTTCTTCTGCTGCTGATCGAACCTCTTCCATGATTTCCTGACTGAACCAGTCCCAAGATTCGCAAGCAAACTCGCGATTGAATCCTGGTGCGATATTATGGCCTATTAAGGCTGCTTCAATACAAAGCGTACCTGAACCACATACAGGATCATAAAATGGACGATCTTTCCGCCAATTTGTCAGCATCACAAGTGCTGCTGCCATGTTTTCTTTCAATGGTGCACCGCCTTTTTCTAAGCGATAACCACGTTTGAATAAACTTGGTCCTGTCGTATCCAAAGTTACCATCACATGGTCTTTCAGCAAAGCTACTTCCAATTGGAAATGTGCGCCTGTTTCCGTCAATGGAACAGAAGCTGGACGATGGTAATACGTACGAAGACGTTCAACGATTGCTTTTTTTGTGATCGCCTGACAATCAGGTGTACTATACAGTTTCGACTTAATCGATTTTCCAGCTACAGGGAAAGCTGCATCTAGTGGAAGAAAATCTTCCCAAGGCAATGCTTTTACGTTTTCAAACAATTCATCAAACGTATACGCATCGAATTCCCCAACCACGATTTTTACTCGATCTGCTGTACGTAACCATAAATTAGCTGTAGCGATCGTTTCCATTGTTCCTTCAAATCGTGCACGTCCGTTCTCAACTTGGCATTCGATTCCAAGATCTCTTAATTCTTTACCAACCAGCGCTTCGAGACCGCTTGCCGCAGTTGCGACGAGGTTGAACTTCCTGTTTTTTTCCATACATAATCTCCTTATTTATAAAAAAAGGGGGGTGGGACATCAGTCAGTCCTACCCCACGCTTTTACTCAAACTCCGAATAACCGGTGACACAAAAGCCTATTTTGCAATAAGAACAACATACTTTTGTCACGACCTTATTCCCTGATGTTTGCGGTTTTCTATAAGCCATGTTCTGTACTTTGCTTTTCCAGGGAGAAAAAGCAAAGCGGTAACCATCTATCTGCAGTTGTACTGCCTTTTTGTCTTGTTCTTCTTCCAGACAAAAAGCGCCCCTACCATTGTTTGGGTTGCTCGCTCGAGGGGTTTACCGCGTTCCACCGGATGGGTTTCCCCAGCCGCTTCGTCACTGTGGCACTTTCAAGGATACTTAAGCATAGCCGAAGCCTTAGCTTGTTTTCCTGCCGTTACTCCAAAGAGTACCTTAGCTTATGGTTTCGCTAAGCACGAACACTACAGGCATCACAGCCTGTGCGAGCATGGACTTTCCTCAGCCTGATCAAGTCAGACCGCGATTACCCGAAAACCGCAAATTCATTAGTCAAAAATTAAAATTGACGTGTTTTTTCATTATCATCTAAGCTTGTATCTGCATTTGTGTAGTTATTTGGATTAGGTTGTGCTGGTTTGACTGCACTTGCTTGTTGATCAAGCTTTTTACCGAATACTTCACGTTCAAGGTTTGACAAGCGTTTTAAGATATCGAAATTGGTTACTGCTGCGCTCTTCGGTGCTTCTGTTTGCTGCACACGTGTTTGAGCTGCTCCTTGAGTTTTAGATAATTGAGCTACTTTTGCACTCAATCGATCGTTTTCTTCTTGTAAAGCAAGGAGTTCTTTGCTGTAAGTTTCATAATCTTTGATGATATTGTCTAAGAATTCATCAACTTCAACGGGATCATAGCCGCGCATTTTTGTTTTGAATTCTTGTTGTAAAATGTCTTTAGGACTATAAACCAAATTCGCCATATTTACACCTCTAGTTTTCATTTACGTAATAACATTTCTACCTTTTTCATTGTATAGGAAAAAAGTTGATAAATCAAACACAATATCGATTATTCACTAAAATTTTGAAGATCGTCCATACTGATCAGCCGAATTTCGTAGGGATGATCTGCTTGGTAATTCTGTGCATCTTCAAAAAAATACTTCGTTTTCCCAGGGAATTCTTCATCATAGATCAGCAGACAGCCTACTGTATGTTCAAGTATAAAACGAGTATGATTCTTTAGCTGACTAGGTGATTGGTAGGGTTGATGGCTAACAGCTTCGACATAATCTGCTAATTGTTCTGCTAATTGTTTCTTCTCTTGGTTCCCTTCATTCCAGTTATTACCAAAATCAGCAAAAGGATACAAAATACCAAGGGAAAGTTCCGGATATTCTTCTTTCAATTCCGCTACTGTTTGCACGGTCCATAGTTCAACGCCCAAATTCCCACTGACAAGTATCCATTCCACCCCTTCTTCTGCTAATTGACGGAGTTCCCTTTTTAAAACATTTTTAACAACTTGTATTTTAGGGTCATTTTCTTTAAAAACACCGAGTTCGAAACTTCGATACCCAGACACATAGATTACTTTTGACTTATCCATCTCAGATTCCTTTTCTTTCTATCTGCTTTTTTGCTATAATGTGGCCTAGGAGTGTGATTAAAGATGGTATTGCGCTATCCAAACGGCCAACCTTATTATAAGAATGCCTCTCCCGTCGAAAAAATTCAAGAAAAAAGAAAACAAATCACCGAATTCGGCAATCGGGGGATGCGCTTTGAAGAAGCAATCAATGAAAGTAATGAGTATTATCTTTCCCGCGGGTTGGCAGTTATCCATAAAAAGCCTACCCCTATCCAAATCGTGAAAGTAGACTATCCTAAGAGAAGCGCTGCTGTAATCAAAGAAGCCTACTTTACCCAAGCCTCAACCACAGACTATAATGGCGTCTATCGAGGCTTTTACTTGGACTTTGAAGCAAAAGAAACCAAGAACAAAACATCGTTTCCCTTTAAAAACTTCCATGCCCATCAAATCGAACACATGAAAGCATGCCTCGAACAAAAAGGAGTCTGCTTTGTCTTATTATGGTTTTCGACATTGAAACGCTGTTTTTATTTGAATAGTGTTCATTTGATTGCTTACTGGGATGCCCAAAAGGAAAAAGGACGCAAATCACTGCCTTTATCATTGATCGAAGAACTAGGAATAGAGATCAAAACTGGTATTTCTCCGCGGATTCCTTATTTGGACGCGGTTGATTTCTATTTATCAACATTATCTATTGAAGGAGAAAGCAAGAATGGCAAATGAACAAACTAGAAGCTCTAGACGACAGAAACAGCCTACTCCTAAAAAGAGTGTGAAGAAGAATTCGGGCAAAGGTTCTGGGAAGACTTCTGGACCACATAAAAAAGGATTGTTTATCAAAATCCTTTTAGGCATCCTCTCGTTTTTCTGTATCCTCTTTTTAGCAGGTGTAGGACTGTTCTGGTATTACGCAAAAGATGCGCCCGAATTGACAGATAAAAAATTGGACGCTACCGTATCTTCCAAATTATATACACAAGATGGCGAATTATTCGAAGATCTAGGTGCGGAAAAGCGAGAAAAGATTTCTGCAAATGAATTACCGAAAACATTGGAAGATGCGATCGTGTCAGTAGAGGATCGGCGTTTTTATAAACATATCGGGGTTGACCCTATTCGGATCATCGGTTCTGCCCTTTCTAATTTCACCTCTGGCGGTCTACAAGGCGGAAGTACTTTGACACAACAATTGATCAAACTGTCCTTCTTCTCTACCAGCGCCGAGGATCAGACTCTGAAACGGAAGGCTCAAGAAGCGTGGATGGCTGTAAGATTGGAACAGAAAAAATCGAAACAAGAAATTTTGACCTACTACGTAAATAAAGTGTACATGTCAAATGGTTTGTACGGGATGGAGACAGCTTCTGAGATGTACTTTGGTAAGAAACTATCAGAACTTTCTTTACCACAAACAGCATTGCTTGCTGGAATGCCTCAAGCCCCTTCTGCCTATGATCCTTATGTTTATCCCGATCAGGCGAAAAAAAGGCGAGATACTGTTTTGTATACGATGCTTCAAAACGAAAAAATCTCTCAAACAGAATATGATCAAGCTGTCAATGTACCGGTAATGGATGGTTTGCAAGAGCTGACTCAATCTGATGACAACACTAAGATCGTCGATAATTATGTCAAAGAAGTCATCAATGAAGTACAAGAAAAAACAGATAAGAATGTCTACACAGACGGTTTAGAGATCTATACGAATTTGGATCTGGATGCTCAAAAGAAACTATATGATATCGTCAATACGGATCAGTATGTCTCTTATCCAGACGACGAGATGCAAGTTGCCTCCACGCTTATCGACACAAATACCGGGAAAGTCAAAGCCCAGATTGGCGGGCGTCACATCGCAGAAGACGTGACTTTAGGCAACAACTTAGCAGTGAATACTTCCCGTGATTTTGGTTCTACGATGAAACCTGTCACAGATTACGGACCAGCTTTTGAATATTTGAAATATTCTACTGGAAAAACTATCACTGACGCACCGTATAACTATGAAGGCACTTCTACTCCTGTAGGAAACTGGGATAATCAATATATGGGCACCATTACTTTACGCCAAGCACTTTACTTATCCCGTAATGTTCCAGCAGTCAAATTATTCAATGAAGTCGGTTCAGATAAAGTGGCTTCTTTCTTAAAAAATCTTGGGATCGAATACAGTACGATCCATCAATCGAATGCGATCTCTAGTAATACGGAAGAACAAGATGGGACAAAATACGGAGCTTCTTCCTTAAAAATGGCAGCAGCCTATGCGGCTTTCGCCAATGGAGGAACCTATTACAAACCTCAATATGTTAATAAAATCGTCTTCCAAGACGGTACAGAAGAAACTTATGAACCAGATGGAAAAACAGCCATGTCTCCAGAAACAGCTTATATGATCACGGATATTTTAAAAGATACAATCACTGAAGGTACTGGTACGAATGCGCAAATCGCTGGGTTATATCAAGCCGGTAAGACCGGAACATCAAATTATACAGATGACGAGTATGCGAAACTTGGTATTTCTTCTGGTGTATATCCAGATATCCTATTTGCGGGCTATACACCAAATTATTCGATTTCCGTGTGGACAGGTTACAACAAGAAAATGACACCTGTCACTTCAGAATCGTCACACGTGGCCTCTGATGTTTATCGCGAGCTTATGCAGTATGTTTCAGCTAACGTGACAAATACAGACTGGGAGATGCCAAGTGGCTTGATACGTGTGGGCGGTGAACTGTACTATAAGGATCAATATACAGTGAGATCAAATACAGTTGCGCCATCAACAACTATTCCTTCTTCCAGCTATGTCCAGACTCCTGGAAGTTCAACAACAGAGACGACGACTCAAACTAGCTCTACTAGTCAAAGTGAATCAACCGCTGAGTCCTCAACAGAAAGCACGACAGCAGAGACAAGCGAGCCAGCGTCATCAACAACGGTTCCTTCTTCTTCATCTGAAGAAAGCTCGACGCCGTCTTCATCTGCTCCTCCTGCTTCTTCCAGTGAACCAGCAACTAGCGAAGCGGATGCTGCAAATGACCATACACCATCCAGTAGCACCTCAGCTTCTGGAAACAGATAGATAAAAGAAACCACGTCTACAGGCGTGGTTTCTTTTTTAGCGCCTTTTCTTTTAGGCGCATCCGATTTTTCCCATCTTGACATATTGATAGCAAAGGACACACCTCACACTTAGGATTTTTTGCTGTACAATGATATCTACCGAAAAAAATCAGTGTATGATGTGTCTTTACCCATAATTCTTGCGGCACTTTCCGCATCAGTGTTTCTTCTACTTCCATGACCGAGGCATCTAGTTTGCAGATCCTCAGTCGTTTTGAAACACGCTCAACATGGGTGTCTACTGCGATTGCTGGTATCCCGAATGCATCTCCTAATACGACATTTGCCGTTTTTCTGCCCACGCCAGGAAGAGACATCAATTCTTCTCTTGTCGTTGGTACTTGTCCGTCGAAACGTTCAATCAGCTGCTGTGCACACGCTTTGATATTTTTTGCTTTGTTACGATACAAACCAATCGTTTTTATTTTGAGGATGATTTCATCGATTGGAGCATCTGCTAATGCATCAGGTGTTGGGAAGGAGGCAAACAAATCTGGCGTTGCTTTATTTACTGATACATCTGTCGCTTGGGCACTTAAGATCACTGCAATCAATAACTCAAATGGATTATTGTGTTTCAGTTCTCCGTGTGCTTCTGGGAACATTTCATACATCGTTTCTAGAGCTTCCATTGTCTTTTGTTTGCTTAACATATCCTGCTACTCCTCCAACCAATTTTTCAGCGAAACTTTTGGCAATTCTTCTTGTTGAGTCGGCTGCTCTACTTTTCTTTGAAGAAGTTGCTGTTTCCTTCGTTTTTGGTCTTCTTCTACTTGCTGTTTTGTACGTAGATTTTTTCTTTCCCACGATAGCAAAATGCGGTCAACATAATTAAAACTATAAGCCTGATTCAATACGGCTTCCCGTAGTGCTAGCTTCAAAATTTCCGGCTGATAATGGTCTTCTTCTAGCCATTGACCAATCCGCTGGAACTCGATCGAAGAAAGCGGGCGTCCAAATTCTTGTTCAAATAATTGATACACTGACTGGATTTCTTTTTCTTGTGTTTTTTCTTCGTATTTTTTTTCTTGTGTTTTTAAATACTCACCTAATTGATCATAAATAGGGTAAAGATTATATCGATCTGCTTTTTTACCGTTGACAATCGTCGTTTCTATCTTGATAAATCCATTTGTTACGAGACGATCCAGTATTTGAAAAATCTGATCTTGTTTGATTCCCATATCCATAGCAATCATCTGCAAATCAGGGAAAGTATCTCCTTCAAGCTGTGCCATGTGCAACTGTAGAACAAATAAAAATTCTTCAGATTGCAGACCGATCCTATGATAATTTTTAAGTAAAAGATTAGATATGACTGTTTGTCCAGCGCTTAAGTAATTTTCTAAATTCAACATGATTTCTCCTCCGCTCAATCACAGTATACGTAAAAAAAACATGGGAAGCAAGAACAGGTTTCTTTTCTATTGCTTCACTGATCGGTCAGATTTATAGTGTCGTCTACTTGATTTTTGTTTGTTTATGTTTTTGATGCGCATCTTCACTTTTCGGAATAAATAAATTAAGTAGATTTTGCTATTCCTTATAATGTTGACAAGGAAACAAACTTACTATACACTATTTTTGTTTCCAAGTTAACATTATTTCATAAAGGAGTTTTTTAAATGTTCAGTTTCACAAATAAACATTCTAAAGTTTTTGGATATATTTCTGTCTTATTCACTGGATTAGGATTTACTATCGTCAGTCCTGTACTTCCTTTTTTAGCGCTGCCTTATTCCCACTCCGCACATCAGCAAGCTTTCTATATCACTTTGCTCATGTCTGTTTATGCTCTAGCTGCCTTCTTATCTGCCCCCATTCTCGGTAGCTTAAGTGATCATTTTGGGCGTCGTCCGATCCTTATTATCAGTTTATTAGGATCAAGTATTGGATATTTGATTTTTGGTTTAGGAAATTCGATATGGATGTTGTTCCTTGGTCGTATCATTGAAGGATTGACAGCAGGAGAAATCTCCACCTTATACGCTTACTTTGCCGACATCACGGAACCTAATGAAAGAACCAAAGTTTTTGGATGGATGGGTGCTTTAGTCGGTATAGGAACAACGCTTGGTCCTATTATAGGTGGTCTATTAGCTGAGTTGGGGAATTCTGTTCCTATATTTATTGGAGCACTCTTTACTTTCTTAAATGCCGTTTATGGCTACACATTTATGCAAGAAAGCCTTCCAATGAAAAAACATTCAGTAGATTTAAGTTTTTCCCATGTAAGACCTTTTCACCAATTAAAACAATTATTCAAGATTTCATCCGTTATTCCTTTATTGACAGCCGGTTTTGCTGTTTGGTTAGCGGCTGGCTCTCTTCAATCTATCTTTTCTCAATTTTCGATTGACACCTTTCAGTGGAAAGCGGGGTTGGTTGGTTTAAGCTTCTCTTTGATTGGAATCTTGGATATTGTCTCGCAATTGTTCATTATGCCTCGATTGCTCAAAAAAATTTCAGAACAGCAGATCACAAGAATAGGAATGTACAGTGAAATCCTCGCCTATTTATTCATCACATTATCTGGAATTCTTCTACTGCCGATTTTGTTTTTATTTGGGATTATCTGTTATGGTTTTGGCGATTCTATTTTTACTCCTGTATTCAATGGCCAACTATCCAATTCTGTCTCAGAAAACCAGCAAGGTCTTGTAATGGGCGGTACCCAAAGCATACAATCTCTATCGCGCGTCATCGGCCCGCTAATCGCAGGACAGCTTTATCCCGTAGCACCATTTCTTCCGACGATATTCGGGTTTTTGCTTATGATTTTTGCCTATTATTATTACAATATAAAACATTAGTTTCATTTGCTACTTCGTATAAATTCTCTGTATCGACCGATAAAACGAAATACTGTGTCAAATTCTTCTTTTGACATATTTTCAAATACAGCAGCATCTCGCTGGACCCATTTTTGATGGAGCTGCTCGTGTCTATTCCTTATTTTTTGTCCGATTGGCGTCAATTGAAAATAGATTTCTTTTTTATTCTCTTCGCTTTGATAAGTGTTTATGATCCCTCTGACTATCAGCTTTTTTGTTAACTTACTGATGGCTCCTCTAGTCATATAACTAGCATTCGCTAATTTTGTCACGTTAGGATCAGGGATTTTCCCGATATGTTCAATCACTTCTAGTTCATTTAGCGTAAATCCTGCAAATTCTTTTTCCATTTCTGGTTTATTACGATGAATAATCTCATTAGCTAAATCCAGATATTCTTCTATTAGCAGCTGTCTTTTATCCATTTCTACACCTTCTTTTTCTTTCATTATATTATTTTTTTGTTTCCTAAACAACAAAGTTAAAAGGGTTTTGTAGTAAAAAAGAGAATGAAATCAAGAAAAAAGGGGTTTGACAAAAATGTCATAACCCTTTTTTCCGAATAAACGGTGTTTAAACATCATCTTCTGTTTCTAGTTCATACGGCTGTCCTTCATATGTGTACTCCGTATTCAATGTGCCGTCATTTTCATCTGAGTAGATGCGCCGACTGAAAGGAAAACGATGAGAAGCATTATCTTTCGCATCTTCTGCTGGCATCGTATAATATTCCTCTTGTGTTTCATTCAATTGAGAGAGCACTTGCTCCGCCAACTCATCTATATTGATCGTCGACTCTTTCGCAACATTTTTATAATCTTCTAAAAATGCATCTTGTTGGACAAAATATTCTTTATTCATCTTCTTTCTCACCTTTCTTTTCAAGTTCAAGTAAAACTGCTTGTTCTTTTATGTAACAGCTTTATCTTTGTTGCTTATTGTGACAAAAAATGCGAAGAAAGACAACTAATTGTACTTTTCACAAAAAGACAGAGGGTCGTGACAAAAAACGCGTCACAACCCTTTTTCCAAAATAAACGGTAATCAGTCAAAACTAAACAGCTCTTTCATAACCGCTCCCGTCTGTCTTTCTTTATTGTGCTGTTTCGATTTCGCCTAGCGCTGCTTGTGCAAGTAGGTTCAAGTAATTCCAAGGACGGTCAAAATGTGGTTGGAAGAAGAAGTCTGAAAGAGCAAGATCTTCTACAGTCATTTTATTTTGAACAGCTAAAGACATAGTATTTGCTGATTGCGTAATGTCGTATTTAGACATGAACTGAGCACCAACGATACGATTTGTGCCTTTTTCATAAACTAACTCCATCATTACTTTTTCGGTAGTCGGCATGAACTCTGGACGATAATTATCTTCAAATACCGTTGCTTGGACTTCTAGATCGTTCAATGTTGCGCTTTCTTTAGTTACTCCTGTCGAGCCAATCGTCCAGCCAAATAGATAAAGTCCTGAAGTTCCTTGAGTCCCACGATACGCCATTTTATGCTCTGTCAAGTTATTTCCTACAAGCAAGCCTTGGCGCACGGCATTTGTTGCCAGAGGAATATAGTTTTGTGTACCACTTGGATTGTAGTTGACTACTGCTGAATCTCCAGCGGCAAAAATGTCTGGATCACTTGTTTGCATGTATTCATTTACTTTGATTGCCCCGTTCGGCAGTGTCTCTACTTTTCCTTCGATCAGTTTTGTATTTGGACGGAAGCCCACACATAAAATGACCATATCTGTATCAAATGTATCTGTTGGTGTAGCTACTTGTTTCACTTTTCCTTCTTCATCTGTGATGAATTCAGTGACATTTTCACCTAGTGCAAGAGTGACACCGCGGTCTGTCAATTCTTTTTCTAGGATATCTGTGAATGGTTTATCTAGATATTTATTCAAGATGCGGTCTAACCCATCAATCAATGTTACTTGTTTTCCAGATTCGACAAAAGCTTCGACTAATTCAATACCGATATACCCACCACCAACGATTACTACACGTTTCGCTTCTTTCGCTTGTGCAATGATTTCATTTGCTTGGTTGTAGTTTTTGCAGAGGAGTACATTTTTTGCATCAATTCCACTAATCGGTGGGATGATAGGCCATGAACCAGTTGTCATTACTAATTTATCATAAGAAACCGTTTCTGTTTCTCCTGTTTTCAGATCTTTTGCCGTCACTGTTTTGTTTTCTGTATCGACGTCTGTTACATCGTGTTCCATTTTAACTGTTGCTCCTAATGAAGATAATTCTTCAGGGTTTGAGTAGAACAAGCCTGCTGGGTCTTTTACTACTCCGCCGACATAAAGTGCGATACCGCAAGATAAGAAAGAAATATTGTCATTTCTTTCATATACTGTCACTTCTGCTTCTGGATGATTTTTTAAAATACTTTTTACAGCTGCAGTACCTGCATGAGTACAGCCAATTACTACTACTTTCATTTATGGTCCCTCCGATTAACATTTTGTCCTTCGACAAAATTACTATAACAGAAATAAAACGGATACAACAGTTTAATGCTTGTGAATTCACAAAGGTTTATTTGTAGTTTTACTCATTTACAATCATAGAAATCCATTGTTAGCAAGATTCTTATTGTGATAATATTCACTTTAACATTTGTCCTTGTGAATAAAAGACAAAAAAATAAAAAAAAGCTAGCGTTTTTTTACGCAGCCAGCTTTTTTAGGTGTAACACTTGTAGAAACTGTTTTTACATTTGTGCCTTTTTTGCTGATTCTTTACAGTCTGGACAAAGTCCATACAATTCCAGCCGATGTTCGTTAATCTCAAAATCAGTCAGCCTACTCGCAGCCATTTCTATATCTTCTAACCCTGGGTAATGAAAATCAACGATCTTACCACAGTTTTCGCAAATCACATGATAGTGACGCTTTGAGCTGAAATCAAAACGGCTAGAAGCATCGCCGTACTTCATTTCTTGAACAAATCCAATCGAAGTAAACAGACGAAGATTGTTGTAAACGGTCGCAACACTCATGTTTGGGAAACGATGTTCAAGTGCTTTATAAATCTCATCAGCTGTTGGATGGGAATGATGTTCAATCAAATATTCTAAAACCGCGTACCGTTGAGGTGTGATTCGAATGTTCTCTTTTTTTAACTTTTCGATAACCTCTTCGACTAACTTATTTTCCATGTAAACACCCCACGTTGTTATTCTCGTCTTATCATACTATTTTTACATTTTAAAATCCACTTAACATGAAAAGAAAATTCAATTTTATTGTATTTTAATGAAAAAAAGACGTAAAACAGTCATGTTCACCATTCTACGTCTCTATTCAACTAACTCTTTTCTTATCATAGATTTTTGTATTTTCTTTTCATCTGTAAAAGCCTTCCACATAAACCTATTTATAGAGAAACAAGTTTACTTACATTTCTTGGTAAAGGGCTGTAGATAAATAACGTTCACCATTGTCGGGAACGACTGCTAATACCTTTTTGCCTTTCCCTAGTTCTTTTGCGACTTTTAATGCGGCAGCAATTGCAGCGCCAGATGAGATACCAACTAAAATTCCTTCTTTTCGTCCGACTTCTCTAGCTGTTTCCATCGCTTCGTCTCCAGTCACGGAAAGGACTTTATCATATACAGAGGTATCCAGTGTTTTAGGAACAAAGCCTGTACCGATCCCTTGGATTTTGTGAGGACCTGCTTCTTTTCCTTCTAAAATGGCAGATTCTGCCGGTTCTACCCCTACTAATTCGATCTTTGGATACACACGTTTTAATTCTCGGCCAGCGCCAGTGATTGTCCCGCCTGTCCCGATACCTGCGACAAAAGCGTCCAATCCATTTACTCCAAAGGCTTGATGAATCTCTGGACCAGTCGTTTTTTCATGTACAAGAGGATTTGCTTCATTTTCAAATTGTAATGGTAAAAAGTAGCCATTTTCTTTTGCCAAACGTTCTGCTTCTCTAATGGATCCAGAAATACCATCCACACCAGGCGTCAGAATCAACTCTGCGCCGTATCCTTTCATCAATAAACGTCTTTCGATACTCATCGTCTCAGGCATCACGATAATGACTTTATATCCTTTCGCGACTCCTACCATCGACAATCCGATTCCTGTATTTCCGGAGGTAGGTTCAATGATGGTATCTCCTGGTTTCAGTAATCCATCATGTTCCGCTTTTTCTATCATACTTAGAGCAATCCGGTCCTTTACACTTCCTCCTGGATTAAAAAACTCAAGTTTCACAAATACATCTGCTGAATCTTCTGGTACGATTTTATTTAATTTGACGATTGGTGTTTTACCAATCAATTCGGTGACTGAGTTATAGATAGCTGTCATCTTCAATTCCTCCTTGTCTTTGCTCTTCCCTACTTATCATAATACAATCTGTTCATTTCTGGCGAGTGATTCGTCTTTGACTAGCAAAAAAAAGACAAAGATATACCAGATATGGTAGTTTCTTTGCCTTTTTATCTAAATCACACGTTTAGTTCTTGTCCGACTAATAAAGAATAACTGGACATGGACATGCCGTTTTTCGCCATTAGATCATCAACAGACATGCCAAATTTTTGTGCAATATCCCATAGCGTATCTCCTGATACAACTGTATATGTTTGACTACTATTTGTATCCGCACCTGTTGTCGAAGATGATGATGACGTTGAAGTCGTCGTAGTAGTTGTTGTTGTTGTACTTGTAGTTGTTGTGGTCGCCGAACCAGTTGATGGTGTATCAAAACGGGTTAAATTATAAGTATTAATCAATGAGTTCAATTTGGTTCCATAATCTGGATCGGTAGCGTAACGACCTGTCAAGTACGCTGTTGCATCATAAAAACTTGTTGTATTGCTTTTCCATACACCAGCATAATGATAATCGCCTGTTGAAAAACTGGTTGAACGAAGAACATTTGCATGGTCTTGGAAGGATTCCCAATAAGAAGAATATTTTCGGAATGGTTCATTCATCGTTACCCATTGTCCGTTTACATATTCTTTGGTTGCCATATAAACGACCTGTCCGTTATAGCTTCCTTTTACACCGAACAAATTATAATTGGGCGCACTAGCTAATCCGGAAGTACCATATGCACTTTCCAACAACGCTTGAGCGATCATGACTGAAGCATACAAGTCATTACTTGCAGCAACTTCTGATGCAGACCAGCCGATTTGATCGATAAACGCTTGAGGATCAGCGACTGTTTGAGATCCTTGTTCATCTGCATGAACACTTTGCGGTACCGCTGTAACCATCATCGGCCCAACTAAAAGACTCGTTCCAATTAAAGGAGCAATCGCTTTTTTATTGATCACCATGTTTCTTTTAGGTCTATGGTGTCGGGCACTGCGGGTCTTCAGCTCTTGCATTCAAATTCCTCCTCAAAATAAAAAAACTTAATAAAAAGTTCTCTTCTTAAAACAAACTTAATTAATTAAATTATACTTTTAATTCTCAAGAAACACAAACTAATCCGAAGAATTCTTTGTTTTGTCATTTAAATGTAATATAACAGAAGACGAAAAGTAACATTGATTTATTCTTACCACCACATAAAAAACAGCTGCCTCCAACTTGCAGACAGCTGTCTTTATCATTCAAACAATGATTGGTGTCTATGATAATTGATTGTACGTATTCACAACATTTTCTACTGTAAATCCAAACTCTTCTAAAATTTTAGCGCCAGGAGCAGATGCACCGAAATGATCGATGGTAATCGTTGTTCCTTCTGTACCCACATAGCGTTCCCATCCGAATGATGCAGCAGCTTCGATCGCCACGCGTTTCTTCACTGCTTTAGGAAGTACGCTTTCTTTGTATTCAGAAGATTGTTTTTCAAACAGGTCGAAGCTTGGCATAGAGACAACAGAAACATCTTTCCCGTTTTCTGCCAATTCTTTTTGAGCTTTCACAGCTAAATCAACTTCAGAACCAGTTGCAATCAAAATACCTTCTGGTGTTTCTCCTTTAGCTGGAGAAAGAACGTACGCGCCTTTTTTGACCATTTCATCTGCTACTTCTTTTGTAGAAGGCAATACAGGAAGGTTTTGGCGGCTCAATACAAGGATAGTAGGCGCATCAGTAGTCTCCATCGCCACTTTCCAAGCAGCACGTGTTTCATTTCCGTCTGCTGGACGAATCACTTGGACACCAGGCATGCAACGAACAGAAGCTAATTGTTCAATCGGTTCGTGTGTTGGTCCGTCTTCTCCGACAGCAACGGAGTCATGTGTCAAAACGTAAACAACAGGCGTATGTTGAATCGCTGCTAAACGAACAGCTGGTCTTAGGTAATCGACAAAGACAAAGAATGTTCCGCCATAGATACGAGTTCCGCCATGAAGTTGGATACCATTCATAGCCGAAGCCATCGCAAATTCGCGAACGCCAAACCAGATGTTACGTCCTTCATAATGTTCGGGAGTAAAATCTTTATCAGCAGCTACCATTGTATTATTGGAACCTGATAAATCTGCTGAACCGCCCCAGAAACTTGGTATAGCTTTCGATAATTCTTGGATAACTTCTTTACTTGAAACACGGCTTGCTTGACTGCTTTCTACTTCATAAGTTGGCAATTCTGCATCCCAGTTTTCTGGCAGTTTGCCATCAAAGGCATCTTCAAATTGTTGTGCTAATTCAGGATAAGCTTTTTTATAATTGGCAAACATTTCATTCCACGCATCTTCAGCTTTTTGTCCTTCTTCTATCATTGTTTGATGGAAGCGGGCAGCTACTTCTTCGGGAACAGTGAAGTCTGGATAATTCCATCCGTAAACTTCTTTAGCCATCTTGATACCCTCTTCGCCAAGAGGAGCACCATGAACAGCAGATGTTCCTTCTTTAGGAGCACCGTAGCCGATGACTGTTTTTACTTCGATCAACGTTGGTTTATCTGTTTCAGCTTTTGCTTCTTCAATCGCTTTAGAGATTGCTTCTAAGTCATTTCCGTCTTTCACTAAGATATGTTGCCAGCCATATGCTTCATAACGAGCACCAACATTTTCTGTGAATGCTTTTGAAGTTGGACCATCTAATGAAATATCGTTTGAATCATATAAAACGATTAATTTACCTAACTTCATATGACCTGCCATCGAACTTGCTTCTTGAGAGACTCCTTCCATCAAGTCTCCATCCCCACAGATTGCATACGTATAGTGATCCATTACGTTGAAGTTTTCTTTGTTATAAGTTGCTGCAAGGTGTGCTTCTGCCATCGCCATACCAACAGCCATTGCAATCCCTTGGCCTAATGGGCCTGTAGTAGCTTCTACACCATCTGTATGATGGACTTCAGGATGTCCTGGTGTCTTAGAATCCCATTGACGGAATTGTTTCAAATCATCAATTGTCACTTGATAGCCAGCTAAATGAAGTAAACTATATAACATTGCTGACCCATGTCCTGCTGAAAGAATGAAACGGTCGCGATCAGCCCAATTTTTGGATGTCGTTGGATTTACTTTCAGGTGTTTTGTCCATAACGCATATGCCATAGGTGCTGCGCCCATCGGCAATCCAGGATGTCCAGAGTTTGCTTCTTGGACTGCTTCAATACTTAATGTACGAATTGTGTTAACGCCAAGTTGGTCAATTTTGTCAAACAAAATAACCCCTCCTATTAATTTAGGTTTTTTTTACCTTTATTTCTTACACTCTCATTCTATAAGATGTCACACGAAAAAGCAATCATTTTCAGTATTTTTTACTAAAAGTTGTCATTTCGGTTGTGTAAGCCTTTTTTCTTTTGGATTTCTTTTAATTTTTCCGGGGTCACGTC
This sequence comes from Enterococcus lactis, assembly GCF_015751045.1. Classification (GTDB taxonomy): domain Bacteria; phylum Bacillota; class Bacilli; order Lactobacillales; family Enterococcaceae; genus Enterococcus_B; species Enterococcus_B lactis. The sequence goes on along the minus strand of NZ_BNJW01000010.1, from coordinate 11,472 downwards.
ATTGCCCTCAGGATCGACGATTTTCATTCCTTCGATATGATGACGCATACCGGAACGAAAAGCTTCCAAATACTCTTTGCGCAAGTTGATTTGTTCTTGTTCTTCGGCTTTCGAGAGACCATTTTCCTTCTTTTTACGTGCGAGTTCATTGATCCGCTCTATTTTTTCAGGTGACAGCATGCTCAGCCCTCCTTTTACTCTCCTTCATATTATATAAAAACTGAAAAAAAAACAACTAGATAAACTAAATAAAATGCGAACATTCGTTTGATTTAGCGCTTTTTATATGGTACTATTTATTTATCAAGTGAAAGAAGGTGTACCTTGTGGCCCGACAAACTGAATCAAGACAAATTGAAGTCTTACGTTATATCCATGAACAAGTAACCCAAAAAGGATACCCGCCAACTGTCCGTGAAATCGGGGAAGCTGTTCAGCTTTCTTCTACTTCTACTGTTCACGGTCATCTTGCACGGCTTGAAAAAAAAGGGTTTATCCAAAGAGATCCGACGAAACCTCGTGCAATCGAGTTGACAAAACAAGGTTTAGAAAAGATTGGGATTCGTCCAACAACTATTCCAGTACTTGGCGTAGTAACAGCTGGAGAACCAATTTTAGCAGTAGAGGATGCTTCGGACTTCTTTCCGATCCCTCCTAATCTTTCTTCTGAAGAAGGCAGTCTCTTTATGCTGACGATTCGTGGAGATAGTATGATCAATGCTGGAATTTTGGATGGCGATAACGTGATCGTTCGGAAGCAGGAAACGGCACAAAACGGTGATATCGTCATTGCAATGACTGCAGAGGATGAAGCGACTTGCAAACGATTCTATAAAGAAAAAAACTACTTCCGTCTTCAACCTGAAAACGACTTACTCGAACCAATCATTTTAGATCAAGTATCTATATTAGGACGAGTAGTAGGGCTTTATCGTAGTCATATCTATTAATTAGTACTAAAAAAGAAAATTGTTTAAAACCGAGTTTGAGACCATTGTCTCAAACTCTTTTTTCGCCCAAGTTCTTCTTCTTTCAAATTTTTATCACTTCCCTCTTTACAAACCGAACAAATATTCGTATACTAAATACACGAACAATTGTTCGTATAAATTAACGAGGTGAGAATTCATGAAATCAATGAGACGTCTTGGCTTAGTATTAACTGTTTTGTTTTTAGGTATTATTATTGGTAATTTCGGCATACGTCCAGCTTTACTTGTGTTTGTTCCGTTATTTACTTTGTGGTTCATGTTGTGGGATGAAAAGAAGTACCGTCAATCTGAGCGGCGCAGAATTCATGAAGATCATTTCTATCATGAACCCTACTACAGATCCAGGCAATCATAATGAGGATTGACTGCTAATTGTTCAAAAGACAAAAAGTTAAACTTTTACGAGGGTGTGACAAAAATCGGTCACATCCTTTTTTTCGAACCTTTACTGGACTTTGACTGGTTCCATTTATAAAAAAATAGCGACCCTCAAGCGTCAGAGTGCCTATCTGACTTTTGAGGGTCGCTTTAAAATCGCTTTTTCTGCTTAATATTCCATTAATGTAATAATGTCGTATCCTTTGATTTTGTCGCGTCCATGGAGATCCATCAATTCGATCAAAAATGCGCAGCCTACGACTACACCACCTAATTGTTCGATCAGTTCGATTGTCGCTTTGATCGTTCCACCAGTAGCCAGCAAATCGTCACAAATCAGCACACGCTGACCTGGTTTAATGGCATCCTTATGCAATGTCAATGTATCTGTTCCATATTCTAATCCATAAGTTACTTCGATGGTTTCTCGAGGTAATTTTCCTTTTTTGCGGACTGGTGCAAAACCGACTCCTAACTCATAAGCAACAGGACATCCTACGATGAACCCACGTGCTTCTGGTCCAACTACCATATCAATTCGTTTTTCTTTTGCATAATTTACGATTTGCTTCGTAGCTTCCCGATAAGCGTCACCATCTGCCATCAGCGGGGAAATATCTCGGAACACAATTCCTTTTGACGGATAGTCGGGAATACTGGCAATATAATCTTTTAAATCCACTCTTTGTTTCCTCCTAGGTTGTTAACCATTTCTTTATGGTAGGAATATCGCTCAAAAGCAAAAATTCCTCAACTTTGATTTTATTTAGCCGCCGCTGGTATAATTTGCTCTCAGTCAAAGGATGACTTTCTGGGCTGGCGACTTTTTGTAAAACACCGTTCTCTATTGTAACAAATTTCAATTCAAAAAACACCTGTATCATAAAAATTAATAATTTTTCAGGGATACGCAAATATTGAGCTACTGCTTTTATTTTATGACGTATATCTATTCGTTCTTGAGAATGGATCAATTTAAACAATTTTGCGTACTGTTCTCTTGTGCCTACCCCATTCAAATAAGCCTCATCAGGTGAAATCCCCATCAGATAAACACGATTGAATGAATAAGACCCAAAGACTTCTTTCAGCTTTGCTAAATCATCTGGACAATCCATAATAACCAGAGATTTCGGTTTTCTTTTTTCAATTACTGCGTGTATAGAATCCATTCCTTCGAAAACAATCGCCGTTTCTTGGATGCGCTCCGGCACGAATTTCAATGTCGAAGAATCAAAAGCTAAATAAAGACTGTCTTCATATGTTCGGCTCTGTTCACGGAAACGTTTTGCCCGCCAATCAAATACCTGCAGTCCACCTACTGCAAAATCAGATACCATCAGTTGTGGTTTCTTACGTCCATTCCATTCATTGATCGAAAGCTTTCCTACTACATCTACTAGATTATTCAGCAGTTCTTCTTCTTGAGTTCCAAAACCAAAAGCGACCGCATCAAGCTGACTAGATTCATCGGAAAGGACAAATTTCAGATGCTGTTGGTTTGCTCCGATTCTTTTGACATTCGCTGCTTGGACTTGCCGAAATAAAAATTGAGGTAAAGGATTATCTGTACCAAATGGCGCTAATAATTTTAGTTCATCAATACGCTCTACTGTTACTTCATTCGGAAGTAGCACTTCATCAATTCTTAATTCAGGACCTCTTGTCAAATCGATTTGACGATCGACTATATATTGGTTCATCTTCTCCTGTAGTATTGTGACATTTTCACTTGGCATCGTTAACCCGACTGCTGCATGATGTCCTCCAAAATAAGTAAATAAATCCCGCATCTGGTCAAGCATTTCAAAAAGGTTCAAGGCTTCAACACTACGTCCAGAACCTTTAGCTGATCCGTCTTCTTTTAAAGTAAGAACAAGCGTTGGTTTACCAGTTTCGTTCATTATTTTTCCTGCAACAATACCTAAAACACCTTCATGCCATCCTCGGTTTACCAATAGATGGATATGATTCTCCTTATTGACCATTGCTAATGCTTCTTCTGTTATCTGCTCTACGATTGCTTTTCTTTCTTCATTGATTTCATTCAATTTTTTTGCTTGAATGGATGCCTCTTCTTCGTCAAACGTTGCAAGCAATGAAACGGCAGGTCGTGGGTCACCCATCCGACCAATAGCATTTAGTCTGGGCGCAATCGAAAAGCCGATCGTTGTTTCGTCTGCATCTCTCATTTTTACGCCACTTTCTTCAAACAGCGCCTGAAGTCCTATCCGTTCTGAATGATGGATGGCATCGATTCCTAATGCAACAAGGATTCGATTCTCATCAGTCAATGAAACTAAATCGGCGATCGTTCCTATCGCTACTAAATCCAAAAATTCTGCAGGTGGTTCTTCCAACAATGCAGAAGCTACTTTGAATGCTACTCCGACTCCTGCCAGATCTGGAAATGGATATTGCCCCGCTGGATGACGAGGATGAACAATCGCATAGGCGTCTGGTAATTTCTCAGGTAGCTCGTGATGGTCTGTAATGATCACGTCTACACCAGCTTGCTGAGCATATGCTACCGCATCATTTCCTGCTACCCCGTTATCAACAGTGATGATCAGCTGGATGCCTTCTTGGATCTTTTCTTGGTATACCGATTGGTTTGGTCCATACCCATGCTCAAATCGATTTGGCAAAAATACTTCTACTTCTGCGCCAAGTAATTCCAGTGTTTCTTTCATTACCGTTGCACTGGTGATTCCGTCTGCATCATAATCACCGTAAACGAGGATTTTTTCTCCACTGATTACAGCTTCTTGTATTCGACTGATTGCTTTATCCATATCGTGCATCAGATACGGATCATGTAGTTCTTGTTCTTTTGGATGTAAAAATCGGTTGATATCCTCTTCCTCATGGTAACCTCTTTGCCACAGTAACTTACCGACAAATGGAGATAATTTCAATTCACGGATCATTTGGAGAAAGGATTCAGAAGGCTCTGTCTCGCTTAACTTCCAATCAAAATTTGCTTGTCTCACTTTCTCACTCCTAACTTAGTTATTATAGCAAAGGAAATCAGCAAAAAAAAGCAGAAAGAAAGAATAAAAATAGATCAGATCCGCTAGACTGATGTTCAGCAGGACCCGATCTTTTATACGACCATTTATGAAATATCCCTATTAGTCAAAATAATTGAAGCTTTGTTTTGGCGCTTGCGTTTTTTGTTCTTCCGGTGCTTTCAATTGACTGATTTGTGCTGTTTTCGCTTGTAATTCCGCCTGATAAGCAGCTTCTAACTCTGCGCGTTGGTTTCTAAACTCGCGTTGTTGTTCTTCTTTTGCTTCTTCAATTTTCTTTTGCAGATCTGTTTGGTATTCTGATATTTCCTGAGTCAGCTGCTTGATTTGCTTTTTTTGCTGCCATAGTGTTGCCGAAGCAGTTAAGAATACAATCAGTGCACCAATCAGCGCAGAACCGATAATCACTAAGATCAACGGTGCAGAAAAGGAAGTGAAGCCAAAACTTACAGGGACATTTTTATTGTTCAATACAGCAAAAAGAACAATAATCAAAACTAAGATAAATCCAAGAATTACATTGCTTTGCTTTTTCAATTCCTCCACCTACTTTTTGTTAAAAATTCCGCTGGCTAAATAATCACCAATCGTTGGAAACAGCGTATAAAATTTTGATGCAACTTCTAAAATAAACGGTTGATTGATTTCTCGTTTTGGATGTCTCATATTGCGGACGATCATTTTTGCCAACTTAGTAGGTTCTAAAACGATTTGCCCGACTTTTTCCAAATAGCTTCCGCTTGGATCAGCCTTGTCAAAGAAATCTGTCTCGATTGGACCTGGATTTACTGTCGTAACAGCTACACCAAGTGGTTTCAATTCTAATCGCAAGGCGTTGGAAAAGCCAAGGACTGCAAATTTCGTGGCAGAATAAACCGTTGATTTTGCAGTTGCCATTTTCCCAGCCATTGAGGTGATATTAATAATATGTCCTTGTCTTCTTTCTGCCATATCGATCGCAAATTTTTGTGTCAAAACCATCATTCCTAAGATATTGACTTCAAACATATCGTACGCTTTTCCAAGATCGAATGTAAGGAAGTCCTCGAAAATACCAAATCCAGCATTGTTTACCAGAATATCGACACGTCCAACTTCTTCCATTACTTTTTCATATAGTTCATCCACACTATAAGGATCGCTGACGTCTACTTTGAAAGCATAAGCCTCTTTGCCGCTCAAGCGTCTGCACTCATCTCTGACACCTTCTACAAATGCCATTCTTCGTGCGCAACTTATAACGATTGCTCCTTGCTTTGCTGCTTCATAACAGATTTGCGCGCCTAGACCGCCTGAACTACCTGTTACTAAAACAACTTTATCTTCTAAATTCATGCCTCATCCTCCTCACGAAATGGTATCTCAATGCTATCAAAATCTTTCATGATTGTCGTGTTTTCAAACACTTCTTTTGCTTCTTTTTCAAGCTCTAGAGCTGCTTTTCCTAAATATCTTGCACTGATATGAGTAAGCAACAGCCGTTTTGCCTGCGCTTCTTTTGCAACTTCAGCAGCTTGATGAGTCGTAGAATGGAAATAGTTATGCGCCATTCTTGCTTCATCTTTATTAAATGTGCTTTCATGTACCAAAATATCACTGTTTTCCGCAAGCACAACAGAATTATGTGTTTTTCTCGTGTCGCCTAAAATAGTCACGATCCGCCCTTTTTTATTTGGGCCTACGAAATCTTTTCCATTGATCGTCCGACCATCTTCTAGTTGGATCGTTTCCCCTTGCTTCAGCTTGCCGTACAGGGGTCCAGCCGGAATGCCTAATTCTTTCAGACGATCCACCTGCAATTCTCCTTTATGATCATGTTCAACCACACGATAACCGAAACTGTCGATTCCATGATTTAGTTTTTTTGCATAAACAGAAAATTGCTGATCAGTAAAAATCGGGTCTGTTTCATTTAACTCGATGAATTTCAGCGGATAACTTAACCGTGTTTGCGAAATGCCTAAAGAGACTTTTATGTATTCCTCTATCCCTTTTGGCCCGTAAATCTCTAATGGCGTATCCCCACCTTGAAATGAACGGCTGCTGATGAGTCCAGGAAGCCCAAAAATATGATCGCCGTGTAAATGTGTAATGAAAATTTTACCGATTTTTCTCGGACGGATAGTCGTTCGCAAAATCTGCATTTGCGTGCCTTCACCACAGTCGAATAACCAAACTTCATTACGTTCGTCTAAAAGTTTCAATGCTATACTTGTCACATTTCTATGTTTTGCAGGAACACCTGCGCCTGTTCCTAAAAATTGTAATTCCATAATCTACCTGACTTTCTTTAAGTTCCTCTTTAATTTTAGGGGAAAAAGATAGGATAATCAACCGTAAGTCGAGAAAGGCTTCAAATAAAAACGATGTTCTTATGTGATAACGTTTTCTTTAAACTCCATTGTAAAAACAGCAGCGAACCCTTTTGAGATTCTCTGCTGTTTTTATTAATTTGAAGATTCGGAACTCTCATTGTCATCGGAACATTGCGGATGTTTGTCCTCCCAAGTCTTTTGGGCAGCTTCTTTCGCCTGCTTTTCGGCTTCCTTCGCATCATGCACATCTTTTTCGACATCTTCATAATCCAAACGGGTAATTTCTCCGCCTAATTCCATCATCACTAATTGATTCAATGGACGATTGTCTTCTTCATCCGCAATCAAAATCAGTCCTGTAGCTCCTTCACCGATTTTATTTCCTACAAAGTCGAACACAGTCTGAGCATCTTTTATTTCTTTTGCATCTTGTGTCGCACCGATCATCCCTCCGGCAAACCATCCTAATAAAATCCCCAGCGGCCCACCTAATACACCAACCAACATACCAATCAACCCACCAGTAGAAGATTTGTTATTACCAGTAAAGTCGATAAAATCTTCTATTTTGAATTGATGGTTTCCATTGGGATCATGGCTGACAACGGCCATCTGTTCTCCTTTGATCGAACGAACAGCATGTAGTTTTTTGATTTCCGAAAATGCCTGATATGCTTGGCTTTCTACTTGAAAATTTAAAATGATTACTCGCTTGCTCATTGAAAACGCCCCTTTCATACCTTCTTGTTATTTATTTTACCTTTAATTGTAAAATAAGAAAAGAAAAGCACTCTTTCCTACCCAATAAAAAAGGAGAATGGCCTCAGCCATACTCCCTTTAGATTTGAAACTATATTTTTTGGTATTTATTTTTATTTGTTTGCCTATTCGACAAATTCAAATTCAAATTCACCGATACGGACAAGGTCGCCATCTTTCGCCCCACGTGCCCGAAGTGCCTCATCCACACCCATACCACGTAATTGACGAGCAAAACGCATTACCGTTTCATCATGATCGAAATTCGTCATTTGGAATAATTTTTCGATCTTCTCACCGGATAAGATCCACGTTGCATCTGAATCACGATCGATTTGGAACTCAGGACCTTCTGGATTGAATCCATAGTGTACAGTTTCTTCTTCCAGTTCTTCCTCGTACAATGGGAATTCTGGCGTTACTTCTAACAAGTCTGCTGTAGCATTCAATAACGCATCCAATCCTTGTCGAGTCACTCCAGAAATTGGAAATACTGGGATATCATCAGCGAATTCGTCTTCTTTTTCCTTGTTCAGCTGTTCTTTGAATTTCACTAGGTTTTCCTGTGCATCCGGCATATCCATTTTGTTAGCCACGATGATTTGCGGACGCTCTAACAAGCGTAAGTTGTAAGTAGATAATTCTTTGTTGATGGCAAGATAGTCTTCGTAAGGATCTCGTCCTTCCATCCCACTCATATCGATCACATGTAAAATAACTCGCGTTCTTTCGATATGACGAAGGAATTGTGTACCTAGTCCAACACCTTGCGAAGCTCCTTCAATCAACCCTGGCAAGTCTGCTGCGGCAAAACTTCTGCCATCACTTGTAGTAACCATTCCCAAGTTAGGGACGAGTGTCGTGAAATGATAAGCGCCGATCTTTGGACGAGCAGATGAAATCACAGATAGCAAAGTCGATTTTCCAACAGATGGAAAGCCTACAAGCCCAACGTCTGCCAATACTTTCAATTCCAGTTCGATTTTTCGTTCTTGTCCTGGTTCCCCGTTTTCAGCAATTTCCGGTGCAGGGTTCCGAGGAGAGGCAAACCGGATATTTCCTCGTCCGCCACGTCCCCCTTTCGCCACAACTAGTGTTTGACCATTTTCAATCAAATCTCCTAAAAGAGCACCAGTCTCTGCATCTCGGACAGTGGTTCCTTGCGGTACTTTCACATAGGTATCTTCTGAACCACGGCCGTGCATCCCTTTACTCATTCCATTTTCACCTGGCTGCGCTTTGAAATGGCGATTAAAACGAAAGTCCATCAATGTACGCAAACCTTCATCGACGATCAAGATGACATCACCGCCACGACCACCGTCTCCACCAGCCGGTCCGCCGTCAGGAACGTATTTTTCGCGACGAAATGCAACCATTCCGTCTCCGCCCTTGCCAGCTTTCACATCGATCGTTACTTGATCTAAAAACATGGACATAATTAAGTCCTCCTATTATTCAATTTATTTATTTGACTGCCTGAATTTCCACAATAAACAAAAGTCTTCCTTATTTTATCGGTGAAATCTGTTTTTGTCTATCATTTCAGCAAAAAGATTGATTGCCTTCTTCTTTTTTTATTATTTGGTAAGGTTTCCAACCATTTTTCTGCTATCGAGTATAATTTTTTGACAAAATATGCTTTGCGTAGCAGAATAACAGTGTATTAATTGTATTAATTGAGGATGCCGTTTCATAGCACCCCTAATAAAGGAGGAACTTTTGATATGACAGTAAAAGTAGGTATTAACGGATTTGGGCGTATCGGCCGTCTGGCTTTCCGCCGCATCAAAGAAGTATCAGATGATATTGAAGTAGTAGCAATCAACGACTTAACAAGTCCAACTATGTTAGCACAATTATTGCAATTTGACTCTACTCACGGTACTTATCCTGGCACAGTTACTGCAACAGAAGACTCAATCGTAGTGGATGGCGAAGCAACGCGTGTTTATGCAGAACCCGACGCAAGCAAAATCCCTTGGGTAAAAGAAAACGGTGTAGATATCGTACTAGAATGTACTGGTTTTTATACATCTGAAGAAAAAGCGAAAGCGCATTTAGATGCTGGTGTCAAACGAGTAGTTATCTCTGCCCCAGCTGGTGCAATGAAAACTATCGTCTATAACGTCAATGATGATACATTAGACGAAAACGACCGAATCATCTCAGCAGGTTCATGTACAACAAACTGTTTAGCACCTATGGCTTATTTCTTGAATAATGAATTTGGGATCGAAGTTGGTACAATGACAACAGTCCATGCCTACACTTCAACCCAAATGCTGTTAGATGGACCAGTAAGAGGCGGTAATTTACGTGCTGCTCGTTCAGCTGCTGACAACACTATTCCACATTCTACTGGTGCTGCAAAAGCAATCGGCTTAGTTATCCCTGAGTTACAAGGAAAATTACAAGGACATGCGCAACGTGTTCCAGTCGTTGATGGTTCATTAACTGAATTAGTTTCAGTATTGAAAACCAAAGTAACTGCTGATCAAGTAAATGAAGCAATCAAAAAACACACAGTTGACAATCCTTCATTTGGGTATGATGATCGTCAAATCGTTTCTAGCGATGTCATTGGCACAACTCAAGGTTCAATCTTTGATCCAACCCAAACAGAAGTAACAACTGCTGGCGATTTCCAACTTGTCAAAACTGTTGCATGGTATGACAATGAGTACGGATTCACTTGCCAAATGATTCGCTTACTAGAAAAATTCGCTAACTTGTAATTTAATAAATCAAACAATAAAACAAGCCTTTGACTGGGTCCAGTCAAAGGCTTGTTTCTTTTTATCCTCTTGCATTTAAACTAGTTCAATGAACATATTGGTTTAAAAATTGTTGGACTACTTGCTGATACTTTTCAGGATCTGTCTTGTATGCTTCCGCATGCTCGGCTCCTTTTACAACATACTTTTCTTTTGGCCCCTTCGTTGCACGATAAACCTTATCCAACATTTCAAATGGTACAAATGTGTCTGCGTCTCCATGTATAAATAGCATCGGACGCTGGTTTTTCTTCAATTGATCCACTGCACTTGCCTCACCGAAAAAGTAGCCGGCACGGACTTTTGTCACTAGACTCGTTACTTGCATAAGCGGAAATGCTGGAAGACTAAACATATCGTCTAGCTGATACGCAAGCTCATCATGGACAGAAGAATAACCGCAATCTTCAATAATTGCTTTTACGTTATTTGGTAATTTTTCTCCGCTAGTCATCATGACAGTTGCTGCCCCCATGCTGACACCATATAGAACGATTTCTTGCGAGTTTCCATTTTCTTCTAACACTTTGTTGATCCACTGCACATAGTCTTTGCGCTCTGGCCATCCAAATCCAATATAATCCCCTTCGCTTTTTCCATGCCCTCTTGCATCTGGAACAAGGACATTGTAGCCCATATCATGGAACATCTTTGCATAATTGGTCATCGTTTCAGCATCTCCCATGTAGCCATGAGCAACTAGAGCTGTTTTTTCACTTTTCGTTTCAGCAGGAAGATAAATCGCTGATAATTTCAGACCGTCTTTCGAAGTGATTGTCCAATTACTTCGGTTCTCTTTTGAACTAAACCACTTATGTGCATCCGTTTCTTTGGATGTCTGTGTTGTACCTGGTGTATCTTCATCTAAAAAGTCTTTCTCAGACGGCACGACAGCATAATTATAAAAATAATTCCCTGCAAACAATAGCGCAACGATTAGAACTAGGGCAACACCTAAAAGGATTTTCATCCAAAGTTTCATAAATTATCCATCTCATTTCTCTTTTTTCATCTAACCTTGAATTAGTATAATCAAAGGATCTCTACTATGCAATGTTCATTTTTATAACCCGCGAATTGTAAAATTAAGTTAGAAAAATAAAAAGGCATTTATGGTACACTCAAATTGTATTTCCGACGAAAGAAAACAAAGGAGTGTAACCATAAATGACCTACAAACATCTTACCATAGACGAACTGACAATGATAGAATCATATT
>NZ_BNJW01000009.1 GCF_015751045.1 Enterococcus lactis | reverse complement strand
AATTCAGTAGATGAATTTTTTATTCAATCTGTCGCATCTAAACGAAATAATATTCCTAGAAAATCACTGGATTATCGAACACCTTTGGAAGTATTTTTGAGTTACGTAAGTATTGATGATCTGTCTAACTTAATTTGACAATTAAGAGTATGAAAAAATATTTCAATTTTATTTTTTCGTTTCAAATTATTCTATTAGTGACATCCTTGAACTATAAAAATAGGAGTACGGCATCATCTGCCGCACTCCTATTTTTTTCGTCATTTATTTCTTAAATAAAACGATTCTCACGCAATTTTATTTTTTTGATATCTTCTACTGTTTGTGTTCCAGCTAATTGCATGACCATTTCCAATTCTGTTTTAAAGAAATCAAACACTTGATGGACTCCTGTACTTCCTCCTAAAGACAATCCATAAATAACGGGTCTGCCAATAGCAACAAGATCGGCACCTGATGCGATTGCTTTGAAAACATGTTGTCCACGTCGTACACCGCTGTCAAACACGATTGGTACACGTTTATCTACTGCTTCTGCCACATATTGCAACGAATCAAACGCAGCAGGCCCCCCATCTAATTGACGGCCACCATGGTTAGATACCCAAATTCCACCAGCACCAGATTCTAATGATCGATAGACATCTTCTTCTGATTGAACACCTTTCACGTAGACTGGCAAATCAGAATGAGCAGCGATAAATTCTACATCTTTTGGACTAAGTTTTTGTTTGGAAGATTTATATACAGCATCCATCGTTTGGCCTACTCCTGATTGATAAGCCTGAACGATCGGCATTGGCAGCGGGAAGGTAAACCCGTTTCTGCGGTCTGTTTCACGGTTTCCGCCAACTGTTGCATCCGCTGTCAATACGATTGCTTTTGCTCCATTACGCTTGGCCACTTCAAGAATATCCAAATTGATTCCATTATCTTTGCTCATATAAAATTGAAACCATTGCGGTGCTTTCTCCCCGCCTGCTTCTCTTATCTCTTCTAAAGTACAAGAAGCGTAAGAACTTGCTGTATAGATCGTCCCAAAATCTGCTACACCTTTTGCAGAAGCTTTCTCCGCCTTCACATGAGCTAAGCCATGAGCAGCAACTGGTGCCATGATGATTGGTGCAGTCAGCGTTTCTTCGTCAAAATGTGTAGTTGTATCGGGTAATTCTACATCTCTTAATACATGAGGAATAATCAGCTGATGATTGAATGCCCGTTCATTTTCTTGATAAGTAAATAAGTCGCCAGCACCACTGCTGATGTAACCATAACCACCAGCTGGAATCACTTGTGAAGCGGCTATTTCTAAATCTTCCATATTGATAAAATCCACTATTCCTTCATTTGTACCTGCTTGATACGTTTTTTCCATTTCAATGCCTTCCCTCTATAAAAAATTGAATGAATAATATGATAGCGTTTACAAATTTTATATTACTCTTCCGTATTGATACAGGCAAATAATCTGTTTGCATTTCAGTCATTCCAGTTGTTACTACTCTGAAAGAAATGTTTAGAACACAAATAGATAAAAAACGATGGGACTTTGACAAAAGTCGTGTCAAAGTCCCTTTTACGAAATACTGTGGATGCCTATTGAAATAAGTGCGGGTTGTTTCTTTGTATTTCAATCGTTTCTTGCCATTCTTCGTTTAATTTTGGATTACCGTTTTCTTCCTTGAACGCATAAGGTCCCAATCCAAAAAGCTCAGTTAGTATTTGATTCACGATTCCATATAGCTCGGTGTGATCGGACACATGATTATTGAAGATCATCTCATTATCACCACGTTTGAATCTCACATTCGGGCTCTCATGATGAACCTCTATGCAGTTTTCCCCTTTTTTTAACTGACGAATTTCTGAAAACATCTCATAAATATCTTCTCCAATAAAACCTTCAGCAAGCGCCAGACTGTCCACAAGACCGCCTACTGTCAACTCAGAGATTATCGCTTTGTTGGCACCAAGCTTTAATGTATAGCTTGTTGCTTCTACTACGCCGCATGCATTGCAACCACCTTCTGATAGTTCGCTTTTTCTGATCAATTGAACTTCTTTCATTTTCTGTTCCTCCTCTTAGTTTTCTACTTATGTATTTTTTATCACCTGACGTAAGTGTATTTTATCGTCACGATCACGTGATTTATTCTTCAGAGATTCTATTTATCTATCTAACATATCCTTTATTCTTCTACTTTTCTTTCTTTAGCATATAAGAGATACGCATAGTAATCAAGCAAGGATTGTTGATATAAAAAGAACAAATACCGCTATTTTGATTTCTTTTGACTCTATTACTCATATAAATAAAATTTATTATACCTGCTCTTTTTGACTATATCCTCATCTGATTCCTATACTTCGTTTGTACTAAAACTTAGGAGGAATCATTCATGCTTACAGGGCTAAACTTATTAAATAATCCTTTTCTAAATAAAGGAACAGCTTTTACAAAAGAAGAACGGGCAAAATACGGAATCACTGGTATGCTTCCAAGTACTGTCCAAACATTGGAACAACAATCTGTCCAAGCTTACGGTCAATACTTAAGCAAACAGACCGATTTGGAAAAACGTATCTTCTTAATGAATCTATTCAATACGAACCGGACATTGTTTTATAAATTGATGGGCGAACATTTAGTTGAATTCATGCCTGTCGTTTATGATCCTGTCGTTGCGGATTCAATCGAACAATACAACGAAATTTTCTTGAAACCACAAGATGCTGCATTTCTTTCAATCGACGAACCAGAAAATATCAAAGCAAGTTTGAAAAACGCAGCAGATGGACGCGACATTCGTTTGATCGTTGTGACAGATGCAGAAGGAATCTTAGGTATGGGTGACTGGGGTGTGAACGGTGTTGACATCGCTATCGGTAAATTGATGGTCTACACTGCTGCGGCTGGTATCAATCCTGCACAAGTCTTGCCTGTATCGATTGACGCTGGTACTAATAACGAAGAATTATTGAATAATCCATTATACTTAGGGAATCGTCATGCTCGTGTAGAAGGCGAAACTTACTACGAATTCATTGATCAATTCGTTCAATCAGCTACTGAATTATTCCCAGAATTGTTATTACATTGGGAAGATTTTGGACGAGGAAATGCTGCAACGATTTTAGAAAAATACGAAGATAAAATCACTACTTTCAATGATGATATCCAAGGCACAGGAATCGTTGTACTAGCTGGTGTATTAGGTGGATTGAATATATCAGGTGAGGAATTGAAAGATCAAACGATCTTGACATTTGGTGCTGGTACTGCTGGTGTAGGTATCGCAAACATCCTTTTAGATGAAATGATCCGTCAAGGTGTACCTGAAGAAGAAGCACGCCAACATTTCTATCAAGTAGATAAACAGGGTTTATTGTTTGAAGATACAAAAGGGTTGACTCCTGGTCAAATCCCATTCGCTCGTAAACGCTCAGAATTCACTAATGCTGATGAATTGACAAACTTAGAAGCAGTTGTAAAAGCAATCCATCCAACGATCATGATCGGTACTTCTACCCAACCTGGAGCATTCACTGAAGAAATCGTGAAAGAAATGGCGGCTCATACCCCACGTCCAATCATCATGCCTTTGTCTAATCCAACAAAATTGGCAGAAGCAAAAGCAAAAGATTTGATTGAATGGACGGACGGAAAAGCTTTAGTTGGAACAGGTATCCCTGCTGCTGATGTGGAATATAACGGTGTAACTTACCAAATCGGTCAAGCAAATAATGCGTTGATGTACCCAGGTTTAGGGCTTGGTTTGATTGCTTCAACAGCTACACGAGTAAATGCTGAAATCATTTCTCAAGCTAGTCGAGCATTAGGCGGAATCGTTGATGTAACAAAACCAGGAGCAGCTATCTTGCCTCCAGTAGCAAAAATCACTGAATTCTCTCAAACGATTGCTGAAACTGTCGCAAAATCAGTTGTTGCACAAAAATTGAATCGTGAAGAAATCACGGATATCAAAGAAGCTGTTGAATCTGCTAAATGGGTTCCTGAATATAAATCTTTAGAAGATTAAGATTGTTATAGTAAAAGAACATACAGAAACTTTGTATGACGTCTAAAAAGAAAAAAGCGACTGCGGCAAAACAGCAGCCAGCCAACTACTGCTCTTTTGCCGCTTCTCTTTGGCTTTTTTCATACGATACAGAATAAGAAAGGATCTGTAAAAATGGCACAAAAAACAACAACTGCAACTGCAGTTGAGGAAAAGAAAAAAGAAGGGTTTTGGTCAACAAAAATTACCGGCGTAAGTTTGCCCCTTTATTTGATCATGGTCCTTGTCCTGATCATTGCAATGGCTTTAGGAAAATTACCGACGAATATGATTGGCCCAATCGCTGTTTTGGTCATTTTCGGTAATTTATTTCATTTTATCGGAACAAAAATCCCTATCGTCAAAAGTTATTTAGGTGGTGGCTCCGTTTTTGCGATCTTTGCCTCTGCCGCGATTGCTACATTTGGGATCTTACCTGAGTATGTAGTAAAATCCACAGAAAACTTTGTCAGCAATATGGGCTTTTTAGACTTTTATATTGCTGCCTTGATTACTGGTAGCATCCTTGGTATGAACCGTAATCTATTGATGAAAGCTTCTGTTCGTTTTATTCCCGTTGCACTTATTTCAATGGTCGTCTCCTTTTTTGCCGTAGGACTCGTAGGTATGCTTATCGGAAATGGTTTTGCAAATTCCGTTTTATATATCTCATTGCCCGCAATGGCTGGTGGTGTTGGAGCCGGAGCTGTACCTTTATCAACGATTTATGCAAATGTTTTAGGCACGGACGCTTCTTCTATCATTTCCCGCCTGATTCCTGCGACAGCAATGACAAATGTCCTAGCTATCATTGGTGCAGCGTTAGTTGCTCGTGCGGGACAATCAATGCCAAAATTCAACGGTAATGGTAAATTAATGGAAAAAGGCGACCTTGGCGATGGAAAACCTAGAAATGTAAAACCTTCCATTCCACAATTAGGTGTCGGTTTGATGGTATCATTGACTTTCTTCATCTTAGGACAAATCGGTAACTATTTTGTTCCTAAAGTCCATGCTTACGCATTCATGATCATTATCGTTGTTATCTGTAAAATCGCAAACCTATTACCAGAATATTACGAAGATGCAGCTATCATGTTCAACAACTTGATTGTCAAAAACTTGACAGCAGCTGTTCTTGCCGGTATCGGTATTGCGTTATTGAATCTAAATGTATTGGCTTCTGCTTTGACATGGCAATTTGTTGTCTTATGTTTGACAAGTGTTATCGCGATTTCAGTAGTTTCAGGATTTGTCGGTCGTTTGTTTGGTTTATATCCAATCGAATCAACTATTACTGCTGGCTTATGCAACAACTCGATGGGTGGTACAGGAAATGTAGCTGTCTTATCTGCAGCTAATCGGATGGAACTTATTGCTTTTGCTCAAATGGGCAATCGGCTTGGTGGTGCCATCGTTTTGATCATCTCAGGTTTCTTGATGCAATTACTTTCTTAGTCAAAAAAATACCTGATCATCAAGTATCGGCTTGATGACCAGGTATTTTTTGATAAAAATTTACAGGATTTTCAAAAATCTTTTTTGCATTTTATCGGAATGATAACCGATGCGTTCATAAAATCGGTGTGCTTCTACTCTGTATTCTGCAGAATTAAGTCTGATTGCTGATATTCCTCGTCTTTTCGCTTCTTCTTCTACGCCAGTCATCAAGGCCTTTCCGATTCCTCTTTTTTCAGCATGTTTAGACACAGCAAGTGCCATAATATTGAACATCGGATCGCTGAAAATTGATTCATAGGACTCCGCTTGTACATAGCCAGCTGCTTTTTTAGAAGTAGGATCTTCATAAACCAAGAAAAAATTTTTTTCTGGCTCCTTCAACAGTTTCTTCATTTGTCTCACCGTAACGGTTAATGGTACATCATACCCTAATTGTTCCGCATTGATTTCTCGTAGTGCTTCTGCATCACCTAAACGCATTTCCCGCAACATCCAAATCACCAGCCAATTTCTATTTTTTTAAATGAATTTTTTTATCATAGTATACTCCTTTTTTCATTTAAAAAAAGACTTTTCAGTGATTTTGACTTGCTTGAATCCAGATCCTTCTAATGTTTGCAAGATGACGAAAGCATTGTAAAGATTGATCAAAAGAACCACGATGACAATCGCTTGAAAAATAAAGGTCACTTTTTTTGGAGACAAAATCCTGCTAAATCTTGCTCCCCACAAACCTCCAATGATAGCAGCGGGGATAACATAAAACAACATAGATAAATCAAAGCGCATAAAGCTACTTGTTAAAGCAATCGTTACCAATTTTGCCAGTTGAGAAAAGAAAATCGTAGATAGAGAATATAGTGTTGCTTCTTTTATTGGCAATGCAAACATCAGCATCAACAAAGAAACATTGACTGGTCCACCACCAATACCTAAAAAACTAGCTAAAAAGCCCAGAACCACCCCACATATAAGGTACCAAGTCCATGACGTCAAATGAAATTTTGGCTGATGATGCTTGGTGTAGAAGAACGCAAAAACCAAGGTCAATACCGTCAAAAAAATTTGGATCAGCTGCACATGCTTCTCGTTTTCAAATAACTGTAAAAAAACTTCGAATACAATGTTGCCGACTACTCCTCCAACAACAGCTCCACTAGATACCCAACCGACAATCTGCCAATTCAGTGATTTCCCGCTTGATACTTGTCGCACAGTCGAAACAATGGACATCGTGAATACCGCAACTGTTGAGTAAAAAGAAATCCCTGCAACAGAATGGGCACCGATAAGATCAAGAATCGGTTTGATCAACACGCCTCCACCCATCCCGGAAATAGCGCCAACTGTGTTCGCCAGAACGATCACCACAAAATAAATCAGACCAATCATCTTGTATTTCCTTTCTCTTGTTTATATCTTTTAACGATTGTTACTCTTTTCTTTTATTATACAGTAAAAGAAACAAACGAGGCTTCAAAAGCTTTTCTACTTTTTAAAGAAAGGTAGTGCTAAACGAAAAAACCGGGCTCTACTTTTCAGAGAGTCCAGCTTTTCTTACACCTTATCGATTCTTTTGTTCTATTCTTCTTCCGCCATGAATGTATTGAATACTTCTTCGATCATATCCCATTCTGCGTCTGTTTCGATTTGTTCTAACTCGCCTTCTGTTCCATCTTCGTTTTCGATGTATGCATAAGCTTGTAATTCTACATCTTCATCTTCTGAAACACCAGCTGGATATAAAAGAACATAGTTACGTCCAAATTCTTCTTGTCCGTCAACTGTTAGCAAGATTTCGTATAATGTTTCATTTCCTTGGTCATCCACCAATGTGATGTGTTCGTGTCCTTCGTGTTCGTGGGAATGGTTATGTTCTGTCATAAGATTACCTCTTTTCTTTTTATTATTAAAATAATTGCTTACCTGAGCCGTCTAAATAATTTTGTAAAATCATCACAGCTGCTAATTTATCGATGACTTTTTTTCGTTTCGCTCTTGAAGTATTTGCCTGCTCTACTAGCATACGTTCTGCCTGAACAGTGGTTAGTCGTTCATCTTGATAATCAACTGGCAAGGAGAATAGTTCTTTGATCTTCTCTCCATATGACATGGAAGCTTCTGCCCTTGGTCCGATGGAATTGTTCATATTCTTAGGTAATCCAACTACAAAACGGTCTACTTCGTACTGCGCCACTAATTCCTTCAACCGATCAAAACCAAACTCTTCTTCTGCCTCATTGATTCGAATGATTTCTACTCCTTGAGCTGTCCAGCCAAAGGGATCGCTCACAGCAACGCCTACTGTCTTAGAACCGACATCCAAGCCCATTACTCTCATAAATTCACTCCATGATTTGAGAGGTAGTCTTTGACAATTACTTCCATGATTTCATCGCGTTCGTGACGGCGAATCAAATTTCGTGCATCACGATAACGAGGAATGTAGGCCGGGTCTCCAGAAAGCAAGTAGCCGACAATCTGATTGATTGGATTGTAGCCTTTTTCTTCCAAAGCCCGATAAACAATCGCTAATGTTTCGCTCACTTCTTTTTTGCGACTATCGTCAAAACCAAAACGTACGGTTTCATCTGTAAAACCCATGATTCTACACCTCTTTCCCGCAAGGTAATTCCAGCTTACCTTCTACACCCTTATTTTACTCGAAGAAAGGGAAAACTACAAACAAATATTCCAAACTTCTGAATAAATTAAGAAACACGATTTGTCTGATTTTTCCTTTTTTCTGTGGCTTTTTCAAAAGCCCTCTTTCCATAAAGTATACGCTATATTTCTTTGAAAGTATGTTTTTACACAATTTTTTCATAAAGTTCATAAAAAATTCGAATTGCTGCTACTAATTTTTCGTTTTCGTTG
The DNA here is from genome assembly GCF_015751045.1 of Enterococcus lactis. Classification (GTDB taxonomy): domain Bacteria; phylum Bacillota; class Bacilli; order Lactobacillales; family Enterococcaceae; genus Enterococcus_B; species Enterococcus_B lactis. The sequence continues at coordinate 103,393 of NZ_BNJW01000009.1, read as the reverse complement.
CTTGCCCTGTCTCATAATTGATGGTGTAGCCATCTTGAACATTGTAGATAAAGACATTGAATTCAATTTTTTTGTCTTCAATGCTTTCTGCTTCCAACTGCACACCTCTTGCTACCAGTTCATTTCCCTCGAAATGAGGAGTGACACGATAGCGTACATGATGATTTGTTTCCTTGATATATGCCGCAATATCATTTTCGTGGGCAAGCATGTACGGAGCATTCAGCGAACGTGTCCCTGTCATTAAGTTTTTAATGTTATTATTTTGACCAGTCAACTGGAAACCAATCAAATGGCTGCGGTTGTATAACCATTGTCCGTCACTTAATTTCTTTTGTCTCCAACCTGTCGGATCAATATACAAAGGTTCTCTCTTTTCAGTAGGGAACAAGTCTTTTCCCAACATCGCATTGGCTTGTCCTACTCTGTTCAATTTGTCTATATTTGAATAGCTTTCCCATGTCCCTTTGGAAAGACTAAGATCCTCTTTTGTAAACTCGGGCTGATTCCCATTGATTTCTATTTCTTGATGTTTTCCATCATATTCTGGCACATCCGCTACTTGAGAAGCTTGCGGTGTGGAATCAAAAATGGTTGTAATTTGTTGGAAGATATCTGAATCTTTTTGTGTGGTGGAAATACCGAGTGCCCCTGCAATCACAGCAGCGACGATCCCCACGATCGCCTTGGTTGTTTTTTTGCTCATTTCTTTACTCCTTTACTAACAGCTCCCTAAATCTTAACATACGTTCCCCTATAAATAAATACTGGAAAGAAATAGAAACAGTAAAAAAATAAAACCAGTTTTTAGACGGCTTAAGAATACAAAAAAAGAGACGGATGCATCGTCTCTACTCAATCACAAAACACTATTTACAAGGTATTTATTATCATTCAAAAAATTTTTCTTAATACTCAAAACTAAACGGCTTCTGTACGACCTCTTGGTAAACAGTGTTCAAAAGCTTGCATCTGCGGTAATAAGTCCAACCAAGTCAAAAACATAAGAGGCTTTTTTGCTTGACTATTCTTATTACTTGATGCAGGGCAGCTTTTTCACAACCTCTTTTAAGCGGGTGACGGGAATCGAACCCGCGACATCAGCTTGGGAAGCTGGGATTTTACCACTAAACTACACCCGCGACACAAAAACAGTATACGCCTCTTTCACTCCTTCCTCAAGTTTTTTTATTCTTTACGCTTCCGATATGTTTTGTAGTAAAATAAAACTAATCAATCAATTATTGGAGAAGATGCTATGACGGGAAAAGAATTAGATCTGCTGCTAGACACTTGTCTACTCGCTGGGAAAATCATGATGGAAAGCAATGCAGAGATGTATCGGGTAGAAGATACGATGAGTCGAATTGCTTTAGCTTCTGGAAATTTCCGTTTAGTCAGCTATGTCACGCAGACTGGTCTCTTTATTGGTCTTGATCGTACCTCGACCATTCGAATGGAACAAATCACCAACCGTTCGATCAATTTAGAAAAAGTAGTAAAAGTGAATGATCTTTCACGTAAGTATGTTGCTTCAGAACTAACATTAGAAGAACTTTACAGTGAATTGCAGGCAATCGACCGAGACCGTTCGTTCTTTCCTGTCTGGTTGCAGATCGTTAGTGCGGCAGTTATCAGTGGAACGATCATGGTGTTATTCGGCGGAAAGATGACCGATTTGCCTGTGACTTTAGTTATTGGTGGATGGGGATACGCAGTTTATCTGTATAGTTTGAAATTTTTTAGAATCAAATTTTTATCGGAATTTTTATCTTCTTTATTGATTGGCATAGCTGCTATCTACAGTGTTCGTTTTGGCTTAGGAAGCAATCAGGATTTAATTATTATCGGATGTGTGATGCCTTTGGTTCCTGGGGTTCAAATTACAAATGCTATCCGTGATTTGCTAGCTGGTCATTATGTGTCAGGGGTTTCTCGCGGAACAGAAGCGATGATGACTGCTACGATGATTGGTTTTGCGATTGCTTTTATTTTCCAGCTTTTTTATTAAGAAAGGAGCACGAGTATGGGCACGATATTTATTCAATTTTCTTTTAGTTTTCTAGCGACTGCGGCATTTGCCATTGTTACAAATGTCCCAAGGCGTTCATTGATTTGTTGTGGTCTTTCTGGTGCTTTCGGCTGGATGACCTACTGGATCTGTGTTCAAATGGGCGGATCTGCTGCTTTCGGGTCATTGCTTGGCTCTTTAGGAGTCGCATTCATCAGTGATCTTTTCTCTAAGCGTTTGAGAATGCCTGTAACGATTTTCAATATTCCTGGGATGGTTCCTTTAGTTCCGGGTGGTTTGGCTTATCAAGCGGTTCGGAATCTCGTTACTGAATCCTATCAAGAAGCAGCTCACTATGCGGTCCAAGCAATCATGATAGCTGGAGCAATTGCTTTAGGTCTCGTATTATCGGAAGTCTTTAACCATAACATCCGCAACTTCAAAGTAAAGCGTGATGCCATCATGTTGAAACGAAAAAAACGGCTTTTTAAATAAACGAAGTGTAACAAAGAAAAGGTTGTGACAGAAGTGATTAGCTTCACGAAATAAGACAGGATTCACGAAAATGGTTTCTTAAATTTTTGTGAATCCTATCTTATTTTTCGAAGAAACTACTTCTGGAACACTGTTTAGTAGAAGGGGTGAGATCAGCATCTTGGTCCGGGTATTAGAGAAACAAAATGGAAGAAGGAACTTGCATGATTAACTTAAGTCTGTTTACTAAAAAGTGAGATATGATCCTTTATTTTTAATTTTTTAAAATGATTCATTCCTTATCTTTTCTTGAATAAATTTCTTTAGTTTATCAATACTTCTCTTACCCATCTCTAGTTGTTCTCCATTCGTAAACGTTACTACTTCATTTACTCGGCTAATAGATGTAATGTTTTCAGTATTAATGATGTAGGCTTTTAAATCTTTACATAAATACTCATATTCCAGTGTTTTTTTATATTTTTTTATTGTGCCGTTTATGAGTGTCTCTTCGTCTTTCAATACCAAGCCTATCTTATTTTTATAGCCTGGCATGCTCATTAGATAAAGAATCTCATCGTAATGGATATAATGATCGCTATTGCCATAACGAACAGACGTCCACTTTTTTTTGTTCGCTTGTTGAACAGGCTCGTTCTCTTTTTCTTTCAATAAGTAACTTTGGATGTTTTTTTTATTTTTTTCATAAGTGAATTCTTTTATCAAATACCCGCTAGGCGTAATATTTCGGTTAATAACAGCTATTGCTTTATTCGGATGAGAGGTCAAATAAACAATTTTACACTTCGCGTTCTTTTCTCTAAGCATTTCTCCTAGTCCAATCCCGCTGTGATAAGCGTTTAAATCGATATCAAGAAAAAAAATATCCGATGAACGAATATCATTGTTTTTGACAAATTCAACAAACTGCATGACGTTCAATCCCTTGATTATCTCGAAATTCCAAGGAATCAGTAAATTTCTGGATTCTTCCAAAATATCTTCTATCATTTTTTCAAAAACCAAACTGTCATCCAAAATAAATATACGTGTTATCATACAAAGTACCTCCACTCGATATTTTACTATCAAAATCATTTCATACAACTTTTCAACATACATGTTAGGAATAAATTGTAATTCTCTTCACAATCTTTTCCAACACCTTTGAAACCGCTATTAACTACATTCAGCATGCAACTTCTAAAATAAATATCATTTTACAAAACATATCAAATAGCCAAATATCTCATACAAAAAAAGCCAGACAACCGACGTCCTTACACGTCAACTGTCTGAGCTATGTTCATTTATTTTTTTCTTTTAAAAAGAACGATACACATACTGATTTTTCGGAGCAGAGACTTTCTCTGCGTTTGTCACAACTACAGATGGAATTTCACGCTTGAATGGTTGATAATAGTCCGATTGGATGGTTCCTTCTATTTTATACCACTCATCATTTTTAACCGTTACTCCTTCAGGCATATGTGTTAACAAGCCAAAGACTCCTGAATCTGCCACACAATGGATAATACCGAATCGGAACAAGAAGACATCTGCATTGCTATCGTTCGGTGTTTGGTAAACAAATCCTTCGTAGCTGATTTTTTTGCCAATGAATTCGCTAGGGTAATTATAGATCAGCTCCATGACTTCTAAATAATTTTCATCTGTGATCTCGATAGTCTGCTTATCCCCATACTTCTCTTTCAGTTCATTCATTTGGTCTAAGTAGTCTGACTTGTTGAAATAAATACTTGTATCTGGCTTTAGGTATTGCGTCTGCATCTCCGGGTCCCCTACTGATTCTTTGCTTACTGGGAAATTAAATCCTTTGGCTTCTACGATCGTAGTATCCAGACTAACTGTTGGAAACAACGTACCAACGATCACTGGCAAAGCTAGCAGTACATAAGCGATCCCACGTTGATAAGGTTTCGATAACCCATGGTCGTGATCATGATCATGCTCGTGCGTCTCTTCCTCTGCTTTTCCGTTTTTGACCCACAAATACAGCTGAACTAAAGCCAAAAGAGCGGATAAAATCATCGAAAGAATAGCTAAATAACGATAGTGGACATTGATATATTGATCAAGTTTGCCAGAGACTTGCAAATACATCATCAATTCGAAATAGCCAGATAAAATCAAAAACCGCAGCATATTTTTCCTCCTAAATAAATAATGTGAATCCAACAACGCTAAGGGCAATCAGTCCGATCAGCGATAGAATAAAACGTCCTGTAAAATATCGTTTCATCATCAATAGATTTTTGATATCGACCATTGGACCAAAGACCAAAAAGGCAGCTACAGGTGCTGTGCCGAACAGACTTAACAATGAAGACCCGATAAACGCATCTGCTTCTGAACAAAGAGACATCGTAAAAGCTAATAACAGCATGATAATGATGGCTAAAATCTTTGTTGAGCCGAGCGTTAGCATCATTCTAGTTGGTAAATAAGTCTGCATCGCAGCTGCGATTAACCCACCAATAATCAAATAACGACCTGTATCAAAAAATTCATCGATTGAATGTGTCAACACATGCCCCGTTTGATGGAACAGCCGATTTTTTGACTCATTCTTATCACTGTGTTCTTCTTCATGGGCATGATGATGGTGATCTTCGGCTACTTTAGAGGAGATTTTTTCTTTCAATACAGCGTCTTTTTGAAAATAGGCAAGCCAGACACCAATCACAAGTGCAACAAAAAAGCTGCCTATCACTCGCCAGCTTGCCATCTGCCAAGAATTGCCAAATGCGATAAACGTGGAAAAAATCACGATGGGATTAATGATTGGCGCTGTCAGCATAAAAGCAAATGCTGTGTGGACCGGCACGCCTTTTTTTACAAACTGATGAACGATAGGTACGATGCCGCATTCACATGAAGGAAAGAAAAATCCTAAGATCGAACCAGTAAAAATAGAGAATATACGATTTTCAGGAAGCCATCGCTTCACACGTTCTGGGGTCAAAAATACTTGTAAGGCGCCTGAGATAAGACAACCTAATAGTACAAAGGGCAATGCTTCGATAACGATTGATAAGAAAATCGTACTCATCTGCAAAACCGAATTGGGAATAAAAGAAAACATGAGTTTCCTCCTTTTCATTTCTAGTTCATTCGCTTTGCAAATATACGCTTTTATTCAAAAAAAAACAAGTTGCTCTGTCAATTTTTACACAACTCTTATTTTTTATCGAAGCACTTCAATTGACTTTTTCTATTATTCCCATTAAATTAAGGTCTCGTACATATCACTTCTATCACAAAAGGGAGAATGAAAATGAAACAAACCACTAATTTGTCTGAAGTTCAAGACATACTGCAACAATCATCCGTTGCCATCGTTTATCTTTCGATGCCTAATTGCAGTGTTTGTCACGCTGTTCGTCCACGATTGGAGGAGCTGCTCACCCATTATGATATTCCGGCACTTCATTTGGATGCATTCGAAACGCCAGAAGTAGCTAGCAGATTTGAAGTATTGACTGCGCCAGTTGTTCTGGTTTTTCATCATGGAAAAGAGATCTCTCGGCAAGCGCGGTTCATCGACTTTAAAAAAATCCGGCATTTACTAGATGAACTGACAGCAGAAGATGATTCTCTTTCTTATGAAGAACTCTTTCGAACAGAATAAACATTATCCAAACAGAAAAAAGCGATTGAACAAGTGAAAGTTTTGCCTTCATTTGTTCAATCGCTTTTTATTTTTATTCTGCTGTATTTTCGGAATGCGCATTTGCGTCAGAATGCAAGAAATAGATCAAGGTTTGCAATTCATTCGTCAAATCAACATTTTGGATCAATACATCTGACGGAGCATTCAATCGAGCAGCGGTAAAGTTCAAGATTCCTTTGATTCCTGCTTCCGTTAACTGATTGACTACTTCTTGTGCTCTTTCAGCGGGAATCGTTAAAATCGCTACTTCGATTTGCTGGATCTTGATTTGTTCCGACATATCTTCCATTGGATAAACGGGGATACCGTCTACGATGCGTCCAACGATTTCTTCATTCACATCAAAAGCACAACTGATACGTATGCTATTACTTTGATGGAATTTATATTTTAGTAAAGCACTTCCCAAGTTTCCTACACCAATCAGCGCAACATTTGTCAATTGATCTTCATTTAATGTCTTCGCAAAAAAGTGCATAAGATCTTCTACATCATACCCATACCCACGTTTTCCTAATTCGCCAAAATAAGAAAAATCTCGACGGATCGTTGCACTATCTACTTGAACGGCTTCACTTAATTCAGTTGAAGACACTTTTTTCTTTCCAGCATTATTTAAAATCCTTAAATAACGATAATACAAAGGCAGTCTTTTAGCTGTCGCCTTTGGAATAATATGATCTTTCACGAAATGACCTCCACGTATTGTCTAATTACATCTTTGATTTCTCCATCATAGCAGTATTTATAGGAAAAAATCAATTCCATTGCTCAGATATTGTGAAATTTTATTCTTTATTCATTTATTTATCATTTCTGCAAATCTCGCAGTATGATGGAATTTATGGTAGACTACTAATTGAAAAATAGTTTTTTATTTGAGGAGAATTCACAAAGTAGAAAAGAGGATTCCATGATATTATTACAAGCCAATCAGATTGCTCGCCATTTTGGTGCAGAAGTCTTATTTGAAAACATACATTTAGAAATCAGTACAGGCGCTCGTGTCGCTTTAGTTGGCAGAAATGGCGCTGGAAAATCGACTTTATTGAAGATCATTGCTGGAATTGAAGCACCAGATGATGGAAAGATTGCTAAAAATAAAACAGCGACTCTCGGATACCTCGCTCAGGACACAGGACTTGATTCCAATGAAACAGTGTGGAACGAGATGCTGAAAGCTTTTGAACAAGTTAGACAAATGGAACAGCGGATGCGTGAACTAGAGATTTTCATTAGCGAAGGTACGCCAGATACACCCGCTTATACTTCTTATTTAAAAGAATATGATCGGCTGCAACACGATTTTTCGGATCGAAACGGCTATGGTTATGAAAATGAAATTCGTTCCGTATTGCATGGTTTTAAATTCGATTCTTCCTTTTATGACCAGAAAATCGATACTTTATCAGGTGGACAGCGTACACGTTTAGCTTTAGCTCGCATGCTTTTGCAACACCCTGACATTTTGATTCTAGACGAACCCACGAACCATTTAGATATCGAGACGCTTTCCTGGCTTGAAAATTATCTGCAAAGCTATACCGGTGCATTACTGATTGTTTCACATGACCGTTATTTCTTAGACAAAGTAGTCAATGAAGTTTATGAACTAAGCAGAAGAAAAATGCGCCATTACAAAGGCAACTACTCGAAGTATCTAGACTTGAAAGCAGAACAGCTGACAAGTGAATGGAAGGCTTATGAAAAGCAGCAGACAGAGATCCACAAATTAGAAGACTTCGTTGCTCGGAATCTTGTTCGTGCCTCTACCACTAAACGGGCGCAAAGTCGCAGAAAGACATTAGAAAAAATGGAACGTCTGGATCGTCCTCAAGGGGATGAGAAACAAGCAAACTTTCTTTTCAGTATAGAAAAACCTTCTGGAAATGTTGTCTTGCAAATCGAAGATGCCGCTATCGGATATGATGATGTCACCTTATCTGAACCAATCAATTTGGATATCCGCCGACAAGAAGCGATTGCTCTAGTAGGTCCGAATGGTATTGGAAAATCGACGTTGCTGAAATCGATCATCCACCAGATCCCTTTTATCCGTGGCAAAGAAACGCTAGGGACAAATGTCACCATCGGCTATTATGATCAAGGGCAAGCTGATCTGCATACAAACAAGACGATTCTAGCAGAATTGTGGGATGAGCATCCTACCACTCCTGAAAAAGACATTCGAAGTGCTTTAGGTGCTTTCTTATTTTCTGGCGAAGATGTAGAAAAACCAATCCCTCTGTTAAGCGGCGGTGAAAAAGCACGGGTTGCTTTAGCCAAGCTAGCGATGAACAAAGAAAATTTTTTGATCTTGGACGAACCAACAAACCATTTAGATATTGACAACAAAGAAGTATTAGAAAATGCATTGATCGATTACGATGGCACACTGCTTTTTGTTTCCCATGACCGATATTTCATCAATCGGATCGCGACAAAAGTCGTCGAACTCTCTGAAAATGGCAGTAAAGTCTATCTTGGAGACTATGATTATTATTTAGAGAAAAAACAAGAAGAAGAAGAAATCGCCGAATTATTGGCACAAGATGAGCCAGAATCCGCTCCTGCTCCTACGAATAAATCCGATTATTACCAGAGCAAAGAACAGCAAAAGCTTATCCGCAGCCTTCAACGAAAAATCACTCAGGTTGAAGAAGAAATGACGCGGATCGATGAATGGATCGATCGGTTGGAACAAGAAATGGTCGCGCCAGAAAATCTGGAAGATCACGTAAAACTCAATGAGCTGAACCAAGCTTTAGAATCAGCTAGACAAGATCAAGAAACAAAATTGTCGGAATGGGAAGAACTAAGCTTGGAATTAGAAGAATACGAGAATTAAAAGCCAATGGAAAGAGGTTGTGACAGCCCTGTTGTCATAGCCTCTTTCTTTTTTATGCAGAAACATAGCGAAACCGTTCTCTTTTTTCTTACTATTTTTCTCTACTGACAAAATAAACAATAATTTTCCGGCACAATTATTTGCTGTTTTTTGCCATAACATAGTACGATCAACGTAGAAAAGGAGATGTTTTTATGAAAGTTGTTGTCATTGGCGGTGTAGCTGGCGGTCCTTCATTTGCCACTCGTTTCCGTCGATTGAATGAAGCACATGAAATCATTATCTATGAACGCGGAGAGAATATTTCTTACGCAAGTTGTGCTTTGCCTTATTATTTAGGTGGTGTGATCACGGACCGTGACTCGCTGATCGAACGTACACCAGAAATATTGAAAACAAAAAACAACATCGACGTATTTACTAAACACGAAGTAATAGCAATCGATCCTTCCGCTAAGCGATTACTAGTTAAAGACCTATCTACAAATGAAGAGACAGAAACGGATTACGATAAGTTGATCATCTCTTCTGGTGCTAGACCAGCGTACCCGGATATTCCCGGAGCTTTTGAAGCAGAAAACGGCTTTGTCCTTCGCAGTGTAACGGATGCGGATCGAATTAAATCGTTTCTGGAAGAAAAAGATCCACAACATGTCGTCATTCTTGGCGCAGGTGTCATGGGTCTGGAATTAGCTGAGAATTTCAAACATCGCGGCTTAGACGTGACTTTAATCGATCAATTGCCGCAAGTCGCTTTCCCTTATGATCCAGAAATCGCTGATCTAGTTTATGACAAATTGCTGGAAGAAGGATTAACCGTTCATTTAGAAACAACAGTTACTGAGATCCGTGAAAAAGGTCGAGAATTAGTATTATCAGATGGCTCCGTCCTTTCCACTGATATGCTTGTCTTTGCTGTTGGTGTTTCTCCAAATAATGAAGTGGTGAAAGCAGCCGGCATACAATTATCAGATACAGGACAGATCATTGTTGATGACCAGTTACAAACCAATCTGCCGGACATCTATGCGATTGGCGATATTATCGAAACGACTAGTGTAGTGACTGGGCAGCCGATTCAAAGTATGCTTTCCAGTGCGGCCAATCGTCAAGGACACATGCTGGCAGATATTTTAAATGGTACGCCTATGCGCTATCGCGGATATATTGGTGCGGGTGTCGCAAAAATCTTTGATCATACAGCAAGTTATGCTGGAATGACAGAACATGCACTAAGAGCATCAGGCATAACGAATTACAAAACTGTTTTTATCACTCCTTTTGACCATGCCTATTTCTATCCTGGAGCTACAAGATTAAATCTAAAGCTGATTTTTGATGCAGATAGCGGTCGTATTTTAGGTGGACAAGCATTTGGAGAAAAAGGTGTCGATAAACGGATGGGAGAACTTTCTGTAGCGATCACCGGAAACTTGACAGTCTTTGATTTGCCTGATTTGGAGTTGCCTTACTCTCCACCGTATTCTACTACCCGTGACCCGTTGAATATAGCTGGTTATGTCGCAATCAATCAAATGACGAATATCGTAGAAACGATCAAAGCAGGCGATATACCCGAAAACGATTTGAAAGAAGCGTTCTTTTTAGATATACGTGAACCTAATAAAGCACCTTCTGGCAGTATCTCGGCAACAAAAAATATTCCAATGAATGAGTTACGAGATCGAATCAATGAAATCCCAAAAGATAAAAAAGTTTACATTACTTTCAGAAGAGGATTGAATACTTATACTTCTGCCCGAATCTTGGCAGGTTTGGGTATCAAAGCGATTTTGATTGAAGAATAAAAAACGACCGCGGTGGGTAGCCGCGGTCTAGGAGTTATTTTTACTTGAGGAGTAAAAATGAAAAAGTATATAGGGTTGTTGGTTGGTATGTATATAGAATAGAAGATAAATGTGTAGAAATTGTGCATTATTTCTTCACATTTATTAGGTTATAGTTTAAGAAAGTTTAAACATCCCGCAGTTTGGTTATTTTAGGCGTTTCTTTTCATAAAAAAACATGTTGTGACTCTGAGACAAATCATAGTCCATAGTGATGTCTCTAGAGTAACTACGCCTAATATTACGAGGCATAATATTAATTCATCAGCACTAGTACCTAAACTATCATCCCTTTCGAATATTTTTTCTTATATAATAAAGTTTGCTTTCACTCCTCTAATCTCACCAAATCGACTGGCTTGCGTTGTGTGATACTAGGAACTGATTTGTTTAGAACGACTTTTCTATTGTAATCATATTTTTCGCCATCCTCGTTGTCTTCTAATCCTTCAATGAATGATCCCTAATGTGTGTATTAAGTAATTTAATTTTTTTGTTCCTATTTGTTTAACAAATAAATAATATAAAAGGTAAATAAAAAAGAGTGGATTTCTCCACTCCATGAAAAGCCGACTTTTTGGGACGCTTTTTTTTGCCAAGCCTCACATTTTTATAGCCAAACTTCTTTTGCGACTTTCTGCAATAATTGGATTTTCTTCCATTGTTCTTCTTCTGTTAAATGGTTTCCTTCTTCTGTTGAAGCAAACCCACATTGAGGACTGATACTTAGATTTTCCAACGGTATAAATTGTTGTGCTTCTTTTATTCGTTCTTTTATCTTCTCCGTATCTTCCAAATCTGGAAACTTAGAAGTAACTAATCCTAAAACGACTTTACTTTCTTTGTTATTCCAATGTCTTAAAGGGGTAAAATCACCTGCTCGTTCAGAATCGTATTCCAAAAAGAAACCATCATAATTCGTTGAAAACAACTCTTCTGCAATGGGTTCATATCCACCGGAGAACAGCCAAGAAGAAGCGTGATTACCACGGCAGATATGTGTCGTGATCGTCAAATCTTCTGGTTTGTCTTCCAGTGCGTTATTGATAATCTCTGTACAAATATGGGCCACTTCTTTCGGATCAATTCCTTTTTGAAGAAGTGTTTCTCTTTTAGTTTGATCAGCTAAAAACGCCCAATTTGTATCATCGAATTGCAAGTAGCGACAACCTTTTTCATAAAAAGCATGGATGGCTGCTTTGTAAGTAGATGACAAGTCCTCATAAAAATCAGATAGATCAGGATAGATCTCATTGATTTTTGAAGAACCATCGTTAGATAGAATCTCTTGTCGTAAAATCATCGTGGGACTAGGGATCGTTGCCTTTGCGACAAAAGTATCATCTGTTTCCACTACTTCTTTCAGAAAAGCAAAATCTTTTAAAAATGGGTGGTTTGTATTGAAAGATAATTTATCTACTACCCGAATATTATAAGCTGGAGCTGCTTTCCCGTGGAATGTTTGATTATATCCAGTTTCTGGAACATAGCCTTCGATACCATTTAGTTCTTCTAAAAAATCAAGATGCCAAAATCCGCGCCGAAATTCGCCATCCGTAATTCCTTTGATGCCCACTGCTTTTTGATCTTCTACTAATCTCTTTATCTCCTGATCTTCGATTGTACGAAGTTCTTCTTTTGAAAGTAAGCCTTCTTGAACTTTTTTTCTTGCTTCTTTGATCGATTGCGGACGTAAGAAACTTCCGACATGATCTACTGTAAATGGTTTGTTTTTGCTCATTTCACTCACTCTTTTCTTTGTTTTTTGTAAAAAAAAATCCTTTTACTAGCAAATACTAGTAAAAGGACGATTATACTCGTGGTACCACCTTTTTTCAGAAAAAACATTCTTTCTCTCAGCCTGACAATAAAATCAGTGGTCTTGGTAACGAAAGACTGTTCGTTTTTGCCTACCTTTCGACAAAAAATCCTCTAAGGCCATTTTCGACAGTCAACTTCTAGCTTTTTACACCAACCAAAGCCTCTCTTGAACCATTTCCTGTCTACTTTCCTTCTCATCGGATACTATTAGAATAAAATTAGAATAGCATGTTTGAAAGAAAAGTCAATAGGGGATAAGAACAAACAAAAACTAATTTGTTATCTTTAGATCACTTCCTTAAAATAATTATACCCGTTTCAACTACATAAAAAGGACCTAGTTTTGAAAAATTTCCCATCAAAACTAGGTCCTTTTTATTATAGTTATGCAAATTTGCTGATTTCTTCATTATTTCCGTCTTATGAGGTTTTAAAAAGTTTTATGGTACGTTCTATATTTTCAGCTTCCTTATCCCCATATAAGATGCGTTCTACTTTACCATTTTTTATAAAAATTACAGCAGGAATACTTTCGACACCTAATTTATTATAATATTTTCTGAAATTATCAACATCGGTTTTATTTCCAGTAGTATCTAGGTAATTAATTTCTAGTTTTTCCTTTTCCAAATAAGAAATTAATTTTGGTTTATATAATATACAGTCTGGACAATTTTCTCTACCAATGTAAACAATACTATTCCCCTTACTATCCATGATAGAGTCTATACCTTGAATTGTAGTTGTTTTTAAAGGCTCCTGTTTAATTCTTGATAATTGAGTAGAACCTAATACAAGTGTAACCATTGCTGCTAATGATATTACCAAATAAACAGCTTTTTTATTTTTTTTAGCATACACTATTCCAAAAATCATAAATGCTAAACAAGTATATAAAAGTAATATTTGCCAAAAAAAGATTCGTGTAAAATGTATTTCTAATGAATTTTCAGAACCATTTACAATTCCTGATATAGTTAACAGGTTCAATGGTGCCTGAAAAGTTGTTCCGTTTAAAAAACTATTTACTCCATTAGGAATTATCAACGCAACTAGAATTGAAAATGTTGCAAAAAATGAAACGCCGCTATATTTAAAGATGTCAAGAATTATTTTTTTCATAGTCGTTCTTTCTCCCATTTAGTATTAAATACGTGATTTGTTATGATAAAACCAGTAACAATAAAAATTGTTACTAATGTGATTTGGATAATACTAGAATAACTATTAAAAAGGTTAATTAAATAAGTAATCGGAAATAAGCCTAGTACACAAACCAATATAAGGCTAGTTTGCGATAATGGATTTTCTTTACTGTATGGAAAGAAAACACCCAAAATAATAGAACTAAGAGTAGAAGTTGCTAAAATTCCTAAACCAAAAAGGCATTCTCTTAAACTTGGAACTTTAAAAAGAAGCATTAATAAAAAGAAGAAAGAGGTAACAACAAATGTGCTGATGAACTTCCCTAAAAAATATTGACTTCTCTTAACTCCTAAAATTCTATAAAAACTTAACATCTTTTCATCTACGCCATAACTTAGAAAGCCAAGTGTACCTAACAAGCCAGCATCTATCTTAATAAGAATATCTAATATTGGAAGATGACTCAGTAGTGTAAAGATATTTAATCCTAATAGTAGAAGAATTAAAAGAATTGTATTTTCAGAGCGTAACAATAATTTCATATCTTTAAGAATAAGACTAATATTTAAGCTTTTGGTATTATTGATTTTAGCAAATACTTTTGATTGATATTCATTTTTATCTTGAATGGAAGAAAGCAAAGCAAAACTATGGATACAAGCAATAAATATTACTAATTCTACTAAAACAAGAAGTAAAAGATTAACAGAAAAGGTATTCTCTAAAATAATATGGCCTAAAAATCCCAAGTTCCAGAATAAGATATTATAAGAAAATGTTTCGTAATTTAGTAAGATATTTTGAATATTTTCAAGCAAAGTAACAACAATTCTCAATATAATAATCGTTTGCACCAATAAAGAAACACTTTTAGCAAAGGGAATTTTCATGCGTATTCCTAAAAAAAATAAAATATTATAAGACAAATTCATTAATAAAGTGATAAATATTGATTGTAATAAGAAAATTCCTGCTATTCTTAATGACAGAGAAACTGATATTCCATTTGTTACAAGTTGTGGAATGATAATTATAGAAAATAAGATAGAAGGTATTGCTACCTGTATGCTTAACGGAAAAGAATAATATCCAATATACATAGCTAATTTAGATATAGGCAACCTATCCAAGTTTCTTAAAATTTTAGATTCATCTGGATCAAGAAATTTTAAAACAATAAAAATAGAAAAAGTAAAGATTGATAGCGATATTAAATAGGTTAAATTTGCAGAATAAAGTATCTCTAAATTCCCATTTAAAAAAATAGATACAATATCATGTGTTAGAATATTTGCTAGTAAAGCAGAAATTCCGATTATGATAAAAACAGAAAGAAACATTCCAATTCTCTTTTCTTTTGAATTTAGAACTTGATTGATTTTATTTCTATATACTTTCGATAACATCGAAATAATCTTCAAGATAACAATCAATTTCATTCTCCCTTTCTTTCAAAAATGCCGCCTCAAGAAATGCCTCTTCTATTTTATTTTTTTTATATTGGGATTTGATTTCTTCAGGAGTACCACCTCCTACTACTATTCCACGAGTTAAAATTAAAATTTTGTCACATATTTCTTCAATAAAGAGTAAATCATGACTAGTAATAAGTATTATTTTCCCCTTGCGTTTAAACGAATCCACTATTTTTTTCAGAACATAAACAGCTTCGACATCTAATCCTCTACAGGGTTCGTCTAAAACTAAGACATCAAATGGTTTCATAATCATTGAAATAATCTGCAACTTTTTCTTCATACCGTGAGAATAAGAACTGATTAGCTTGTCTATATCTTTTTCCAAATCAAATATTTTTAATAATGTAATAATCTGGTTCTTATTGATTCCCTTATACATACTTTTTATAAATGCAAGGTACTCAAAACCTGTCAATTCCTCGATTAAGATAATTTCATCAGAAATATAGGCAAATCTATTTTTTATAGCATCATTATCAACATTTTGTCCAAATAAAGAAATACTTCCTTTGTCTTTCTTTATTATTCCGAGAATAGAATTTAGTAAAGTTGTTTTTCCTGAACCATTCGGTCCTGCCAAACAAAGAATTTCTCCTTTTGAAATTTGAAAAGAAATTTCTTTTACTCCATTTTCAGAGTTTTTGTATATTTTATTTAAATCATTAATAGCTAACATATTTTATCCTCTACATCCAATAGAATTGATTAAACAAAAGAAAAGCTATCCGATTAAATAAAGATATGGATAGCTTCTAACAAATTGCATACTTTCACATGGGCTAAATAAATGATCGTAGACAGTAATTGCTACTTACAGCCCAGTCTTACAGACCCACTTCCGTTTACATAACTCCAAGAACCAGTGAAACTCTTCCCTTTAGTCAAGCAATACAAAACACAAGCCGCAACAATTGTAACAGCAAGTAATAGAAGAATAGCAATTGCAACGGTATACCAAACAACTTGATCTTCTGCCAAATAAATATTTTGACTTGTAATAGTTGGTGCTGAATAATCCATAATAGAATCTCCTTTAATTTTTTTATCATTTCAAAACTACTAATCATTAGAATTTAGTAGTTCTGTAATAATCGTATGTCCGTCACCAAAGAAGGGCAATAAATTGATAATGTGAAACATAAAAATAAAAGCAGGTATTCTTATCCACAAATTATCTGATAAGAAATAGAGTAGAACACCTAAAAAGAAAACAAAAATCGCTCCTGAAAACGTAATGAGGATATTAGATTTTCTATCTAATACTTTTTCTCTAACAATTGACATAGATAAAGTTTTTATTGATAAATACCCGTGATTATGATGAGTGATCTTCCTATATAAAATCAAATGAGTGGTTTCATGAAGTATGATGCTCATTAGCAAAACGAGATAGGAAAAAGCTGGGAATAGAATCCATAAAAACTCTAAACGAATTTCTTGAAAAGATAAGAACAGAAAAAGTAAACATAATAAATTTACTCCACATACGAAAGTAATTATTGGGAAATTCTCTTTTAAAACATGAAAGCACACTTCCAAGAAAATTTTTAACGTTTTTTCATTGTGAATACTATGACTGGTTCGCAAATTTTTTTGAATTTTTTTAATACTACAAGAGATTTTTTCTTTAATAGAGGTTCTTTTAGGAAGTGTATAATTGATAATCCCCCTATTATTTAAGGCTTGTAGAAAAACTACTAGGTCTTTTTTTAAATTTTCTTTTGGCACATCAGGAAATTCTTCTTGAAACCATTGAAATAGTTCTTTCAAACTGATTTTCTTGGTTTCTATTAATTTATTGCAAATTAGTAATCCTATTGAATCTACTATCATTTCCAATTTGGGAATTCTTTTATCAAATATTCTTTGATTTTCTATATAAATCTCCGGATGTATAAAAATATCAAAACTAAAAATTGTGTTATCATTGAAAAAAATCACATTTCTTATCTTTTCATTTATCAAAAAATTTTCTCCTTACCCTTAAAAAATCAGCGAACATCAATGAACCAATCTTTGAATGATTTAAAAAAATAGCAAACATATTTTCACCACCTCTTTGTTTTGTTCTTTGCATGTTTTATTTATGTGTTATTATAGTAGCTAAGAAACAGAAATTTAAATTATGGTCAAAATTTTCACATCATAAAAATTAAAATAACGGAGGAAATATGGAAATTCATAAATTATTGAGAAAACTCCGTGTAGAAAGAGGGCTTTCTCAAAAAGAGTTATCAAAGGGAATAATAACTAGAGAAACTTTTGTGAAATACGAAAATGGCAAAACAAATATTCCATTTTTTGTTTTAATTGAATTACTGGAGAAGATGAATTTAAGTTTAGATGAATTTATTTTTTATTTAGACAAAGATATCCTAAGAGAAAAGAATTGGAGCTTAAAGAAATTAATAAAGAAAATCAGAGAAGACAAATCAATTTCTCAACATATGTTGCAAGCACTTCGAAAAAAAGCCAGAAATACAAATAATATAGTAGATATCAGGAATTATTTAGTTGCTAAGACGATCGGTTGGTATCAATTAGCAGATAGCGAAAGAAAACTAAACAACTCTGATAAAGAATATCTATCCGAGTTAAAAAATTATTTGGAAGCTGTTGATGATTGGGGAAGATTTGAAATGGCAACCTTTACTACTCTTTTATTTGTTTTTGAAACAAATTACATAAACGGTAGATTATCAGACATTGAAAGAAAAATAGAAAAAAATAAAGATTTTGAGATTTTTCATTCCATATTGATTGGTATGTATAACAATGCTTTTTTATTAATGCTCGAACGAAAAGAAACCGTTTTAGCTAAAAAATATTTAGAGAAGATAGCTGATGTTCGTCACAGACTGTTATTTTTTGGAGATACAGGTGTTTACTGTAATTTTTATAAATTACTTTTCGATCATTTAACAGAAGAATCTGGACGAGCAAATGATTTATTAGAATATTTTCAAGGATTAAAAATGATTGGTTCACATAACCTATCTAAACGTTTCAAAGACGACTTAAAGAAATTTGAGCTTATTTACAATATCACACCAATAATTTTTGTAGATTAATCATTGTAGGCAAGTAGTAAAAATGGGAACAATCACTGTGAATTTAAACAATTATGATCTTTATTATGTATGTAGAAAAACGGTGAAACAGCAATAATGAATAAAAAGAAGATATTTAATGACCAAGTAGTAATAGATTCCGTCAAAATAAACAAAAATAAGGAGTTGAAAGGCAATAAATTACACTGAGCTATCAGTTACAGAACTCACTTTTTCTGAGTTAAACTGAGAAATTGGATACTAAAAAGTACTAAAGCTAAAAATTTAGAAGCTTTAGTACTTTTTATTTTCTCTTTATTTCTGTCTTCATATTCCTACCAACTGATACATGAAAAACTGTGACGACGTTTGCTACAATATTTTCAGAAAAAATCAAACCAACTTTGTTTATTGTTCTTTCTATATATCAAATTATCCCCTACCTTATGGAATTTTCAGCCGCTTTTGGTAGAAAATTGGAAAAATCAGGTAGAAATAGGTCGCTTTTTCTCTCTTTAGAAGGTTGATAAATCCCAAGTTTTACTGAGTTTTGCCATCATTTCCGATACATCTTGAATTCTAAGAATAGATCATTATAGATGCCTAGGTATTTCGATCCTAGATCTTCGTAGACTTCAAGATGAGAGATCGTGTCATCAGATGGATAAAATTGTTCGTCCGACGAAATGTCTTTTGGCAATAACGCTTTTGCTTTTTCGTTTGGTGTAGAATAACCAATATACTCTGCATTTTGTGCCGCGTTTTCCGGTTCTAGCATAAAGTTGATGAAATCATAGGCACCTTCTTTATTTTTCGCGGTTTTTGGCATAACGATATTATCAAACCAAAGATTGGACCCTTCTGGTGGGATCACGTAATGTAAATGTTCATTTTCCCACATCATATCGGCAGCTTCGCCAGAAAATGTTACTGCCACGGAAGCTTCTTCATTGATCATGTACATTTTGATCTCATCAGCCACGATTGCTTTGACATTTGGTGTTAGATGATTCAATTTATTTGCTGCTTCTGTCAGCTGTGCCATATTCTTACTATTCAAAGAATAGCCTAAACTATTCAAAGAAAGCCCCATAACTTCTCGTGCACCATCAATCAGCATCAAACTGTCTTTCAATTCCGGCTTCCACAAATCATCCCAATGCTGGATTTGATCTGCATCAAAGAATTTATCATTATATACGATCCCTAAAGTTCCCCAAAAATATGGAATCGAATACTGATTATCTGGATCAAAATCCAAATTTAAAAATCGTGGATCGATATTATTTAATCCTTTGATCTTTGAATGATCTAAGGGTAGCACTAGTTTTTCTTTGATCATTTTTTGGATCATATATTCACTTGGAATAGCGATATCATAGTTTGTTCCACCTTGTTGGATCTTTGTGAACATCGCTTCATTAGAATCAAATGTTTCATAATTTACTTTGTATCCATATTCTTTTTCAAATTTCGTGATCAAACTAGGATCGATATAATCCCCCCAGTTATAGATCGTCAGTACCTTCGCTCCACTCATGCCACTTGTTTTTTCAAGTTGACGTACACCAAGCAGCAGCACCGCAATAATGATGAGAATACCTAAAAACAGAGATTGTAATTTTTTCATCGTAGCCGTGCCACCCCCTCGCGTACTCTTCTGTTTTTCTTCAACCGTTTTGGACGGTTTTCTTTACTAATGAAGTAGTAACCAATGACCAATATCATGGAGAACAAGAAAACTAATGCACTTAGCGCATTGATTTCTAAACTGATTCCTTGTCTTGCACGAGAATAAATCTCTACTGAGAGCGTTGTAAAGCCATTTCCTGTGACGAAAAACGTAACCGCAAAATCATCAAGAGAATAGGTAAATGCCATAAAATACCCAGCTATGATCCCTGGAGAAAGATAAGGCAAAATGATATTTTTGACTACTTGCAAATTATTCGCACCAAGATCTCTAGCCGCATCAACCATTGAATCGTTCATTTCTTGCAATTTTGGCAAGACCATCAAGACGACGATTGGAATGCTGAAAGCAATATGGGAAAGCAATACACTCTGAAAACCTAATCCGAACCCTAGTAGTGTAAAGAAAATCAAGAAACTAGCACCGATAATAACATCAGGAGAGACTAATAAGATGTTATTCATGCTCAACAACGCTGTCCGTGCACGTCGTTTCTTCGTGTAATAGATCCCCATAGCCCCAAATGTCCCGATGATCGTGGCGATCAATGCAGATAAGAAAGCCAACATGAACGTATTCAATACGATAATGATCAAACGAGTATCTTCAAAAACAGCTTCATAATTTTCCCAAGTGAACCCTGTAAAGCTGTTCATCGTTCCTCCTTCATTGAAGGAATAAAAAATCAGATAGAAGATCGGTGCATATAAGAATAAAAAGACGATCCCTAAATAAAGATACGACCATTTAAATTTTTTCATTTATGAGCGACCTCCTTTTTTCTTCTCGCCTGTCAGGAGCATCACGATAAACATAGCAATGATTAAAATCACACCGATCGTAGAACCCATCCCCCAGTTTTGCGTAACCAAGAAATGCTGTTCGATAGCTGTTCCTAAAGTGATCACTCGGTTTCCACCAATCAGACGAGTGAGCATGAATAAAGAAAGAGAAGGAATAAAGACTGCTTGGACGCCGCTTTTCACACCATTTAATGATAATGGAAAAATCACTCGTCGGAAGGTCTCAAAGCTATTCGCTCCTAAATCTCTGCTGGCACTGATCAAAGAAGGATTCATCTCTTCCAATGCATTGAAAATCGGCATAATCATAAATGGAATCTCGATATACGTTGCGACGAACAAGAAACTGAAGTCTGTGAACAATATCTGTTTCGGTCCGATCCCGATAAAATCAAAGAAATGATTCACGCTGCCGTGAACACTGAAAATTCCAATAAATGCGTAAGCTTTAAGCAGCAGATTCACCCATGTAGGCAAAATAATCAACATCAGCCATAATTGCTTGTGCTTCAGTTTTGTTAAAAAATAAGCAGTCGGGTAACTAATGATCAGTGTAAAAAACGTGATCAAAAATGCATACCATACAGAATTGATCGTCATAGAAAGCGATGTCCCCGACGTAAAATAAGATAGATAGTTATTCAGCGTGAATTGCCCATTCATATCAAAAAAAGATTGATAAATGATCATTAATACAGGCGCGATCACGAATAAACCGAGCCACAAAATATAAGGGACGGAATAGATCCTGCGCATTGTTTTCATTCTTGTCCCCCCTATTCTTCGTAACTGTCAAGACGTGCATCGAATTCTTCTTCAGACTCGTTGAAACGCATGACATGGATATCTTCTGGCTCAAAGGCCAATCCTACTTTGCTTCCTTCTTTAGCTTTTTTCGTCGAATGGACCATCCATTCATTTTGCTGTTCATCATAACAGATGATTTCATAATGGACACCACGAAACAGCTGAGTATCGACCGTTACGACTAGCTTTCCTTTATCTGGTGTCGTGATCGTCAAATCCTCTGGGCGTAAAACAACTTCAACTGGCTCATTCGGGCGCATCCCGCCATCGACACATTCAAATTGCTTACCAACAAACTCAACTAGATTATCTTCGATCATCACACCGTCCACGATATTGCTTTCCCCAACAAAATCAGCAACGAAATGATTGATTGGCTCATCATAAATATCTACAGGCGTACCACTTTGGACGATTTTCCCTTTATTCATGACAAAAATCTCATCACTCATCGCCAACGCTTCTTCTTGATCATGAGTCACAAAAATAAACGTGATCCCTAATCGTTGTTGCAGATCCCGCAGTTCATACTGCATATCTGTACGTAGTTTCAAATCAAGCGCCGATAACGGTTCATCTAGTAACAATACTTTAGGTTCGTTCACGATTGCTCGTGCAATCGCTACACGCTGTCTTTGACCACCAGACATTTCACTGATCTCCCGTTTCTCATATCCAGGAAGCTGGACCATACGCAATGCATCTTTTACCTTCTTTTCGATATCAGATTTGGACATTTTTTTGATCTTCAATCCAAAAGCAACGTTATCAAAAACATTCATATGAGGAAAAAGTGCATAATCTTGGAAGACGGTGTTTACTTGTCGCTTATTAGCTGGCAAATCATTCAACCGTTTCCCTTCAAAATAGATGTCCCCTTCTGTAGCTTCAGTGAATCCAGCTATAATACGTAGGATCGTTGTTTTACCACAGCCGGAAGGACCAAGCAGTGTATAAAATTTTCCTTGTTCGATCTCAAAACTTACTTTTTTTAATACTGTTTCATCATCATAGCTTTTCACTACTTGATCAAATGAAATGATTGGTTTCCCCACGTTTTTACCCCCTATATTACAAATATGATTGTGTCGCGACAATCAATACTTTTGTTCGTTTTTTGAGATGATTCCTTAATTGATGTTGTTTTGTCGCTTGATAATAGATCGACTGTCCTGCTTTTGCCACATAGACCGTCTCTCCTAAGCTTAACTCTAATTCCCCTTCTAATACAAAAATAAACGTTTCAGATAATGAAGGTTCAAACGTCTTATATTCTCCTGCACCTTCAAAAGTTAGTAAAACAGGCTCCATTTCTTTTTCATTCGAATCAGCCACCAGCCATTCCAATTCATACCCGTTTTCTTCATCGAAATAAACCGTATGATCTTCTTTTGAATAAACCACTTGCAGATTCGCTGCTTCTTGATGAAAAAATTCTTCTGGAGTGACACCTAAGACTTCAAGAATAGAAAAGAATGTTTCCATTGATGGTGAACTTAAATCTCGTTCCAACTGGGAAATATACCCTTTTGACAAATCTGTGCGTTCGCCTAGTTCTTCTTGTGTCAAATTCTTTTGGATGCGCAAATTTCTTAACTTCTCACCAATTTCCATAATTTCCTCCGTATGAAGTTTTCTAATAGTAAACTTCTGGTTTACTACCACTCGTATTAGTATACGAATTTTATTGCAAAAGGCAACCCTTTTTAACATTTTTTTTGCTGAATATTTCTTTATCTTTTCGAATCATTTCTACTTATTCGATTCTTTCTTTTTTCTGCCTCTTTCACCTAATTTTTGTCTAAATTTAAGGAAGAACCAGAATAAAAAAGTAGGCTTTGTGGTATGATAAAAGAAAATTTTTAAAAGGAGTGTCTCACGAATGAACGCTTTTCGATCTTTTCAGGTAATAAATGAACCTGTTTTCCATACAGCAATCAGTGATCTGCCATTTACTGAATTGGCTGAAAATGAAGTCTTGGTAAAAATTGCCTATTCTGATGTCAATTATAAAGATGCATTGGCAATGAGCGAGTCCGGTCAGGTGATACGAACCTATCCGATGACTCCAGGGATTGATTTATCCGGAACTGTCGTCCAAAGTAAAGATTCACGTTTTTCAGAAGGAGATCTTGTACTTGCTACTGGTTTTGGGCTTGGTGTCACCTATCCAGGCGGTTACAGCCAATACCAAAAAGTACCAGGAGACTGGTTAGTCCCTCTACCGAAAAATATGACACTGCGTCAAGCGATGATTTTTGGTACAGCAGGGTTTACTGCTATGTTGTGTGTGAACGCTTTAATCCGTCAAGGCATAACCTCCAATAAAAAAATTGTCGTTACTGGTGCTTCTGGCGGTGTAGGCAGTGTAGCTGTCGCCCTGTTACATAAACACGGATTCCAGTCAATCATTGCTTTTTCCAGAAAAGAAGAGTCTGTCACATGGCTAAAAAGTTTAGGTGCTTCTCAAGTCGTACGTCCTGATGAATTTCTGCCAGAAACAACAAAAGCTTTAGGAAAACAGCAAATCGATGCTGTCATCGACACAGTAGGTGGTGAGCAACTAAGTAGTCTTCTTCCATTGATCTCTTATAACGGTGTAGCAGCTTTATGCGGCAATGCAGGGGGAATCAAACTAAACACGACCGTTTTGCCTTTTATTCTGCGAAACATCCAATTGATTGGCATCGATTCTGTCAATGTACCTATTGAACAACGTCCTTCTTTATGGCAACAGATGGCAGATTTGCAGATAGCAGATGACTTAGTTGCCCAAGAAGTTACTCTGGAGCAGTTGCCTGAAACAGCAACTAAACTACTTGCTGGGACGCATCAAGGAAGAACACTGGTAAATGTAGGTGACCAAAAATGAAGGTTCTGATCACAGCTGGAGGGACAACTGAAAAAATCGATCAGGTACGTGCTATTACGAATCATTCGACAGGACGATTAGGACAAGCTTTAGCTGATCACTTAGCTGCCAACCCAGATACCACAGTCGATTACGTGACTACGAGACAAGCACTGAAACCGGAAAGACGTTCCAATATAACGATCTATACGATTGAGTCTGCCCAAGACTTGTTTTTGCAATTAGAAGCACTCTCAAAAAAAGAACACTATGATGCAATTATCCACAGTATGGCAGTCAGTGATTTTACTCCTGCTTTTAGTTTTTCAGAAGAACAGTTGGCAAAAAAACTACCCGCTTCTTCAACGCAAGAAGAACTGGCCAATTGGTTTGCAGAAAATGAACAAACAAAGAACTCTGCTTCAAAAATCTCTTCTGACACTGAGCATCTTGTGCTCGTTTTGAAGAAAACGCCAAAAATCATTTCTTATCTGCGTGAATGGCAGCCGAAAGCGAAAATCATTGGTTTCAAACTATTAGTAGATGTACCAAAGGAATCACTTCTTACAGTCGCCAAAAACAGTCTGATAAATAACAAAACTGATTTTATTTTCGCAAATGATTTGACAGAAATCCATGGCGAGACACACCACGGCTATCTCTTATCTAAAGATGGGACAGTGGAAGAAGCACAAAGCAAATCTGAGATTGCTGCATTGATTACTGATAAAATTAGATTGGAGGAATCAAAATGAAAAAGATCTTATTAGGCGTTACCGGAAGTATTTCTGCTTACAAAAGCGCCGATCTTACAAGTCAATTTGTCAAATCAGGTGTCCAAGTAGATGTGATTATGTCTCAAAGCAGCACACATTTTATCACGCCATTAACCTTGCAATCTCTGTCGAAGCGAGCAGTCCATACAGATGTCATGCAAGAATCAAATCCACAGGTGATCAATCATATCGAACTAGCCAAACAAGCTGACTTGTTTCTCATCGCACCTGCTACAGCAAACATTATCGGCAAGCTAGCAAACGGCATTGCAGACGATCTCCTTTCAACAGTCGCAATGGCGCTTCCGGAGGGAACACCAAAACTGATTGCCCCTGCCATGAACACGAATATGTATCAAAACTCGATCACTCAGCGTAATCTGGAAACATTGAGATCTGTCGGCTATCAGGAAATCGAACCAAAAGAATCTCTTTTAGCTTGCGGAGATTTTGGAAAAGGTGCTTTAGCTGATATTCAGACGATCATCGAACAGGTCATGCTGACTCTTAACGAAAGAAATGCTTAGTGAAAAAGGAGTACTTATGAAAAATACAAAAAATTTTACTTTGACTGCGATGTTTTTAGCTATTTTGATTTTATTAGCTGTTACGCCTCTAGGGTTTATTCCTATTGGCCCAATAAATGCAACAACCATGCATATACCTGTAATCATTGCTTCGATCGTTTTAGGACCAAGACTAGGTGCTTTTCTTGGCGGTACATTTGGACTGATCAGTATGATTCGAAGTACGGTTATCCAAACACCTTTGTCTTTTGTCTTTTCTCCGTTCATCCCAGTCATCGGAACTGAACATGGAAGCTGGAAAGCCTTGTTGATCGCGTTTATTCCTCGGATCTTGATTGGTGTTGTTCCTTATTTCGTTTATAATGGTCTGCGTAAACTGATGAAACAAAAAGCAGATACCGTCTCTTTATTCTTAGCAGGACTTGCCGGCTCATTGACCAATACGATTTTAGTGATGAATATGATCTACTTTTTATTCCAGCAAGATTACGCCAAAGTCATCGGGACAAATTTAAATGCTGTTTATTCAGCTATTCTTGCAGTTATTTTTACAAGTGGCGTACCTGAAGGAATCGTCGCTGGTCTTGCGACTGCAGCAGTATGCAATGTCTTGTTAAGATACTTCAAGCGCCCTTCTCTTCATCACTGATAGTCATCGTAGCCGATGTCTGATTTTTTTTTCTTTTGGTGTTACTATTAAATAGTAAGATTTGACGTCGAAAGGATGATCCAAATGAAAATTTTTGTTGTAGGTGCAAACGGACAGATTGGCCGACACCTGATAAAAGATCTAGCTTCAAGTCCCCACGAAATTTTTGCTGGGGTAAGAGATGTCGCTTCCCAGACATTAGTGAAAAAAGAGAATGTTTCGTATGTCTCTTTTGATTTGACTTGGTCCGTGGAAAAAATGGCTGAAGCATTCAAAGGTATCGATGTATTGATTTTTGCTGCCGGTTCTCAAGGAAAGAATCTTCTGCAAGTAGACTTGGATGGTGCAATCAAAACAGTTATCGCAGCTGAAAATGCGCATGTCTCTCGTTATCTGATGGTCAGTGCTGTTTATGCAGATGAACCAGCAAAATGGCCTGAGTCCATGACAGATTATTATATTACTAAACATTATGCAGATGAATGGCTGAAACGAACTAACTTAGATTTTGTCATTCTTCAACCAGTCACATTGACGAACGATGAAGAAGTCACCTCCATTCAATTGACTAAGCCTAATGAAAAAGCAGCCAAAACGATTTCTCGTTCTACAGTTGCTGCTGTACTTGCCGCTCTTGTGGAAGAAACGGATATTTCCCGTACGACTCTAGTACTTTCTGAAGGTAGCAAAGAGTTGAATACAGCATTCCAAGAATGGGCAAAGGAGGAATAGATCCATGCGTGCCATTTCAATCAAGCATCCTGGTTCTGTAGATGTATTAGAACAAATAGAAGTGCCTGTTCCTGAACCAAAACAAGGCGAATTATTGATCAAAGTCCATACAGCAGCGGTCAATCGAACAGATATCATGAAAAGAGAATCAGTCTCTTTAAAACCTCCCTATCCTATTTTGGGTGTCGAAGTAGCTGGAGAGGTAGTTGAGAATAAAAGTGATATCTCCACTTTTACTCCTGGGACAAAAGTGTACGGATTAGTCAATCTAGGTGGTTATGCTGAATATGCTGTGATGCCTGCCGATCGAGCAATCCTTCTCCCTGATACGTTAGATTATGTTTCTGCTGCTGGAATCTCAGAAGTTTTTCTGACTGCTTATCAAACACTTTATTGGCTTGGAAAATTACAAGAAGGCGAAACTGTTTTGATCCACGCAGGAGCAAGTGGTGTTGGAACAGCAGCGATCCAATTAGCTAGACAACTTTCTCACGCGAAAATCATCGTTACTGCAGGATCAGAAGAAAAGCTCGCCTTTTGTAAAGAACTCGGTGCAGATGAATTGATCAACTATAAAAAACAAGATTTTCAAGAAGAGGTAAGAAAGATCACTGATGGTCGAGGAGTCGATGTTATCTTGGATTTCATCGGCGCTTCTTACTGGGAAAAGAACTTAGCTTCTATAGCCGTTGATGGCCGCTGGGTCTTGATTGGTATGCTTGGCGGAACCATTGTGTCTGAGATAGACCTTGGTGTATTGATTGGGAAACGCGTCCAACTTCTTGGTACATTATTGACACCTAGAAGTGATCAGTATAAAGCAGAGCTCGCACAAACTTTTATGGAAAAAGCGGGACCTTTTCTAGAAAATGGCAAGATTCGGCCAATCATTGACCGTACATTCCAATTCAGCGAAGTCAAACAAGCGCATGAATATATGGAAGCAAACAAAAACATCGGAAAAATCATTTTGAAGATAGCTGAATAAAACCATGCTGATCAAAAAAGAGACTGGGACAGAAGCGTTTAACTCCAAGAAATAAGAAGGAGTTGCTTCTGCTTCCGCCGTTTATACGTGTTTAGAGCGTGGGACAAAAGTGTTCTTTACTTTTGTCCCACGCTCTTTTTCCGAACAAACGGTGTTCAAAAGCTTGCATCTGCGGTAATAAGTCCAACCAAGTTAAAAACATAAGAAGCTGTTTTTACTTGGCTGTTCTTATTACTTGATGCAGTGCAGCTTTTTCACAACCTCTTCACTAAACGGTGTTCTACTGCCAACTCCTCGGTCACAAGTCACAATATTCAATAAATATGAGGAGCTGTTTTTTGAAATTGTTCCTTGTGACTCGGAGCTGAACGGCAGGCTCACGACCTCTTTCTTAAACGGTGTTCAATCAGCTGACCCTCGGTATTCGCTCAACAAACGGCAAAATATGTGGAACTATTTTTTCGTTTGTTTCTCTAATACTCAGGTCAAAACGCTGATTTCACAACCTCTTTTTATTTACGTTCTATTTCATTCATTTTCAGAAGCAAACCGAGCTGCTTGTATGCCCGCTTGTCGCCCAAAAATAATGATTTCTGCAACTGAGTTTCCACCGATTCGATTGTCTCCATGTAAGCCACCTGTGACTTCTCCGGCAGCATACAACCCGCTGATTGGCTGATTTTCTTTATCCAATACTTCGGTATTCGTATTGATTTTCACACCACCCATCGTATAATGGATCCCTGGCGCGATTTTGATTGCATAATAATTTGGAGACGATAGATCATGTTCCATGGCTGTGGCACGATTGAATTGAGCATCTTTTTTCTCCGCAACATCCGCATTCCATCCATCAATTGTTTTTGCTAATGTTTCTTTTGGCAAATCAATTTTTTCTGCTAATTCTTCCATTGTTTTTCCAGTTGTGACATATCCTTTTTGGTCATAAAATTCAATAGCAGTGGCACGATCACGCACGCCTTGATCAAAAATCAAATACGCTGATTTTTCAGGCAACGCTGTGATGGCTGCAGATACTTTATCCCTTGTATCCATTTCATTCACAAATCTTTTGCCTTCTTGATTCACCAAGATTGCTCCTTCTCCGCGAACCACTTCACCGATCAAGATTCCCTCATCCTGTTGCACGGTTGGATGAATTTGTATTTTATCCATGTCAACGGTTTGTCCGCCTAACTTTTCGATCATGGTAATACCATCTCCAGTTGATCCTTCTTGATTTGTCGTAATATAATCAGCTAAATCGGGACGATATCTTTCAATAAATTCTTTGCTCGCACCAAAACCGCCTGTAGTGACGACGATTGCTTTACCGGTGATCTCTTTTGGTTCTTCTCCTTGGACATGTACAGTCACTTCATTGACTGTTTCGCCATTTTTCTTAATGTCTGTCACATCTGTGTTGACAAAAATCGGTATTTTTCGCTCATGGACGCTGTTCAATAATCCATCCACTAAATATCCACCGATAGCCGAGCCATCAGATGGACGATGCGTCCTCTTCTCACTCATCCCTCCAGTGATCGTTAAATTATCTAGTTTGATCCCATTTTGATCCAACCAATCGATTGCATCAGCAGAGTGATCGACAAAGTAACGAAGCATTTCTTTATCATTTGTTCCTCCGCCACCTTTTAGCGTTTCTTCATAGAATGCCTCATTTGAGTCTTCGATTCCCTCTTCTTTTTGGAATTTGGTTTCAGAAGCGTTCATTCCGCTTGATGATTTAGACGTATTTCCTCCGGCAACAGGCATCTTTTCGAAAATCACTGGGTTCAAGCCAGCATCTTTTGCTTCGATAGCGGCTGCCATCCCTGCACCGCCAGCTCCCACGATTACGATATCATAAGATTCTTTCATTTCTTTTGGATCAGTATATGCTTGTTCAGAAGCACCTGATGACACTTCGGCAGATTCCTTCGTACTAGAACTTGTCTGTGCTGTATTTTTCTGATCTGCGCCACATGCACTCATGGCAAGAAGCGAAACCGCCGTTAATAAACCAACAACTAATTTTTTCATATTTATCCCCCTTTTCTCCTTATGCTTATATTAAGTGATTTTTTTCACAATATCAACTCTGTTTTTCTTTAAGACATATAGTTTTGGTAATCGCACGCTTCTTAGTATAATTAAGGATATACATGAAGGAGTTATTTTATGAATCATTTGAAAACCTTTTTTACGAACAGTACAAAAACTGCTGGCAGAATCACAAATGGAATCTATATTTTATTACGTATCATCGTTGTTATTATGCTAGTGGATCAGATTTGGAACCAACATTGGGGAAATACGATGCTTTTATTATTGACACTGATTTTATTTGAAATTCCTTATTTCCTGGAAAAGATATTAAAGATACAGATTCCAAATATGTTAGAAATCATATTGTTATCTTTTATTTTCAGTTCAACGGTTTTAGGAGAATTAAGCGATTTTTATGGCTATTTTTCAATGTGGGATACTTTTCTACATGCATTCAGCGGATTTTTAGCTGGGGGTGTCGGTTTTTCACTTGTTTATTTGCTCAATAAAAATACAAAAACGATGAACTTGACTCCTTTGTTATTAGCAGTCGTTTCCTTTTGTTTTTCGATGACAGTCGGTGTTATGTGGGAGTTTGTTGAATTTTCAGCAGATAAATTGCTACAATTCGATATGCAAAAAGATACGATCGTCCAGCAAATCAATAGTGTGGAGTTAAGCAAAGACGGAAACACTGTCTATCATGTTCCTGATATCACTCGGACAATCATTGAAAGTCAGAATGCAGACGGTAAAACAGATAAAATAATCATCCAAAATGGTTATTTAGATGTGGGAATCATGGATACTATGAAGGATTTATTTGTTAATTTTATTGGAGCAGTCGTTTTCAGTATATTTGGTTACCTTTATAGTCGAAATGATTACCAAAAATTTACTTTCATCAAGAATTTTATTCCCAAGAAAATCAAACGATAAACATACTAAAGAAATAAGAGAAGAGGCAGTGACAAGACTTTTGTCACGACCTCTTCTTTTTCGAATAAATAGCGTATCATCAGCTAGCCAACAGGATGAATTCAAAAACAGTAAGATAGAAAGAACTACTTTTCCGTTTTTCTTCTAATATTGTGAGCTGATTTCACCATTTTTTTATTTATCTAATTTACTTAAAACCTGCATAACTTTTTCATAGTCTGGATTAGGTGTGCCATCTAGATTTTCAGCAATAAAAGAAAAACCCATTTTTTTATAAAGAGCAATCGCCTGATGGCTCCATGTCTGGGTGTGAAGATAGATTGGTCCATCCGTATGGAGAGTAGGAAATTCTTGTAAGACTTTAGCAGTCAATGCTTTTGCGAGCCCTTTTCCTTGGTAAACTGGTTTAACTGCCAACCAATGAAAAACCGGATACACTCGCTCTCTTGATTTCTTTCGCCAAGCGGTACAGGTTGCTACTTTTTCTCCATTTTTTGTCTCTACAAAAAACATCCTTCTTTCAAGTTCTTCAGGATAAGGAGCAAATTTTTTTTGAAAATACTCAAGTGCTTCATCTGTCGTTTGAAATTCCCCAACGGAAGTTTCAATCTCTGACCAAGCAGATTCGTCCCCTTTTTGATAGGTTCGAAATTCAAAACCTTCCGCTAAAGGTGTCATTGGCACAGGCAGTTGAAGTGGTCTTGTCATCCAGATTTCTGCGTAAGGCAACGTTTTATCTAACATTTTTCTATCCCTCCTCGTATCCATTATGCCAAATAACAGATAACTCAGCTACTTATTTGACTATAACAGATAGGGGAATGAATCAGAACCAGTCATCTGCGTCAAATTCATTTCGATTAGCGTATACCCATGTTCCTGCCATCCCCCGCATGACATCTCCTAAAGCGGAAGAAGAAGGGACACCTCCACCAGGTGCGGGTGTTCCCGGACTAGGAAGTGGTACTTGCGGCTGCAGATGCTCATCGGTGGAATCAATAGTTGACAAGCGTTTTTTCTTCGTTTCCTTGTGGTTCTCTGATTCATTTTGATCTTCCGGCTGTTTAGCAACAATTTCTTTTTCTAATTGTTGTTCTATGTTAGACTCTAACATTTCATTTTCCGATTCAGAAACTTGTGGGATCAAACGATCTTCTTGCCTTATCGTTTTGTTAGATTCTGAACTTTTTATAGATATTCTTGCTGGTTCTAGGCTTCTTGTTTGTTTTACTTCCCCTGTTGGAGAAACTGTAGGAGCCATTTGTTGTTTTTTTTCTGACAAGCTTTCTTCTTGTTTTTTTTGTTCTTTTTGGTTTATCTGTTTATTTAATGGTAAAACATGTAATAGCGACTGAGCGTGGAGTTCTTGGAGTGAATACGGATCATGATAACTATACATAATCGTAAAATCTCCTGTTTGTTTGGTCAAATAACCATCCTCCAATGGTTCTCCGTTGATTATAACCGCTACATCTTTTAACGGTACGGGTTTACCTAAGGAGTTTGTTGCGGATTGGATCAACTCTTCTTTACTTATTTTTTCATTTGGCTGAGCAATAACAACGTGACCTTCTAATGAACTATTATCCGGTACATAAACATAAGTGAAGGTAATTTCCTCCCCTGATTGCTTCCTATTATTCATCAGTTTTGAGTGAAGGGCTTCAAGGATCACCGACCAGTTACTATTTCTGTCTAAACCGTTTGCTTGCATCCAGTCAGAAATAGAAGTGACTTTTCCGTCTTGTTCATAAGTCGACAAATCTACATTTGGTACTCGATCAGAAAATTCAGCAGGGAGTTGTAAATCTGGAATAGGTTCTACACTACTTATGCGTGTTTCTGCTTGCAGTTCTTTATTCGTTTGACGATCAATAAAATGAGTGATGACAGTCGATGAAGCAGCAGGTGCTTCTACATAAACGACAGCTGTTATTTCCACCGCTTTTGATGTAAGAGGGTCTACATAAGTTAATACGACGGGATATTCTCCCGGTGTGGCAGGATCTACTGTCCCGCTCATTTTGATTTCTTCTTTATTCCCTGAAGTTCCATCGCTTTTTGTTACATATTCGATAAGAGCTTTAGGGTCGTAATTCTCTCCTGTTATTAGATGAAGATCTTTTCCTTTGACAGCTGTTTGATCAGCATGAACATGAATCACAGCAGATGCAGTCATTGTTTTTAAAGCAATTGGATCAAAATAAGACAAGTCAATAGTAGATACTCCTGTATTTGTCGTGTCTATGATATTCCCATTGTTTGAAATTACCTTGGACATATCTCCTTGTGTTCCATCTGCATTCCTCAAGCTTTCTACCAGATTCGATATCGAAATTTTTGTCCCTGCCAGAACGTCGATTTCCTTTCCTTCGAACTGTGAATAATCTTTTCCATATACATAAGAGACTTGTGCACTTCCACCGTCCTTCACACCTGTCAAAGCATGATTTAAACTATCAATGATCTGTTTTAGCTGATCACCTTTTGTTGGATCAGTCATACCGGAAAAAACAGAAAGCGGCACGCTGCTTCCAGTTTCTGATGTCCATAATGTTTTGTTAGGAATTAACCAATAGTGGTTTATCGTTGGAGGATAACTGACTTTATTATAGGAATTCAAAGAAGGAAGCAGCTGTGTTCCACTTACATCAGTGAAAGTATGGGTAATAGTAATAGGGGAATCAGTCGTCTCAGAGACAGATGTACGTACGATCTTGATGGTTTGTGCCGTTGCCTGAATGGGTACATTCATATAGACACCTACAGATAAGCTGATTAGCATCGTACGCATCACAAATTTGACGTAGCGGTTTTCAGAACACGATCGTTCTTTGTCTAAACGGCAAGCGTGTTTATTTAGTTTTTTAGGTTGTCTTTTTGAACACATTTATTCTTAGTCCTCCCTACTCTTGCCTCGGCATGAAGTAGTAATTTTCATAAGATGATTTTATTATATAGATAAAATCAAAAAAAGATGGTCAATTCGGACAGTATTTTTCTTGATTTTTTATTGTTTCAAGAAAATCGGAATAATAACTTATGTACTTTTTAATTTTGTCAAGCCATATCTCTTGATATCTAGTCATCTTTTCTTTGAAAAAACACATAAATCAGCTAATAAATAGGTGAGACAAAGTTGTCATCCATAAATATTAGCTGATTTTTTCAGTTAAATGTCTATTTTTTTCTCTGATAATGATATTCCCAAAATATTCCCAGTCATCTGGAGTCGGCGGATTTTTCCATATTATCTGCTCTTTGTTGAATTTTTCAAGCAAACAATCAGATAAATAAATATCCGTACGGGAAGTGATTCGATTTTCAATCACAATATTGTAATTTTTAAATCCCTTCACTTGAGAAATAATATAATCGGTATAGGCAGATCCTTGAGAGAAATCAATACAGACATAGATTGGTGATTCAAAATAAGAGACTGGACAAATACCGACCAATAAAAAAAGATAATCATAAAATAAGCGAATCATGAAACGTTCATCTTTTTCCAAGAAATAGCGTTTATTATCTTGTATGACATTTTGGATCGCTGTACTGAATATTGGATACGTTTCGAAGAAAAACTGCAACTGCTTTTTAGACGTAAAACTAGTCATCTCAAAGTCGAATATCCAATTTTTCCGATTGACATGCATCATCCCCATACGAAGTTCTTTTCGTATATGGAGTCTTTCTTCTTCAGAAACTTCAGTTGAAAATGGTAATTGATTAATCAATTCCACTGACATTTTTTGACTAATCATATGGATATCATGGAAATGAGCTTCCGCAAGTCCAAACGCACCATCTAATTCAAATTCTTCTTCCGTAATCAAAAATAACATGATATAAGAAATCTCATCAATAATCTGCTCTTTAGGGATATGTAGAAAAGAAATATGCGATAAATCCTTAATAATCTTCATTCCTTCTGAGCTCCTAAAGTATTCATCTGAAAAGAAACGTTTTCCTATTGGTTGATTTCCATAAATCCTCAACAAACTAACAGTAGTTAGCAAATTGAATTTGATTCGCTTTGTGGCAGACAACTTTAAATTGAACAGATATTCAAAATATTGCACGATACTTTTTGCTTCATTCATGACGCTTTCTCTAAATGGCATAAAAAAACCATTAAAGACCCCAAAATATACCCCAAATAATACGTTCCGTATGTTTATTTCTTCCCCAACTAATATGTTTTTCTTTAACTTTATTTGATGCTGTTCAAGAAAAGAGACTAATTCTCTTCTTTTTACATAAGCTCTTGATATGCTTAAAAAATGGTTCTCTGCAAATTTTTCAATTGTTACTTTTGAATCCACGATCTCCGTTAACAGTCGAGCAATTTTTGATCGTTGAAAGTAGATTCTTCTTAAATTTTTGATATCCGTCAAATTTAGCCGTTCAACATGAATCTCTCCTTCTTCTGAGATTTGGATCTCTGGCTTTGATTTGAATTCAGAAAATTCTTTATTTAATTCTATGATATAATTTCTTGTTTTAAATTTAGATAAACCTAATGTTTCATATAACTTAGACAACACGACGTAATTCTTTTTCTCAAATTCTAAATATCTGGCTAACAGCAGTTTTTCTCTATCTTCCTCTTCGATAAGGTAATCCAACTTCATATCCTACACCTCAAAAAAATGCCTCATACCAATCACTTGATATGCAGATGAAAGTTCATCTTTTCACCTATACTGATTTTATGATGGATTACACCTGTTTTTTCATCAGTTATTCTCATTTTTTATCTTTTTTTTGAGAATATTGCAAAAAATGGAAAAATTTACGGGAAAATATTCTATATTTTTTGTTTTATTGTGTTAAAATGTACAAGATTTGCACCATTTGCGTAAACAACCACAAAAAAGAGCAGGGCGTCCACCGTCCTGCTCTTTTACTTATTTTAAGTGCAATTCAATTACTTATTAATTCGCTAAACTTCTGCTTGTTTCTGATAGTGCTTGTTTCTCTCCAATGATCCGCACTTCTGTTTCTAAAGACACATCAAATTTTTCTTTGATTACTTCTTGGATGTGCGCAATCAATTCAATGTAATCTGTCGCTGTCGCATGATCGATATTGACGATGAATCCAGCATGTTTTTCAGAGATTTGTGCACCGCCCCATTTCAGACCTTGCAATCCTGCTTGCTGGATCAGCTGACCCGTATAATGTCCTACTGGGCGCTTAAAGACACTGCCGCATGAAGGATATTCTAATGGCTGTTTTGATTGACGCAATTCTGTCAACTCATCCATTCTTGCTTTGATTGCTTCATAATCCCCTGTTTGCAAACTGAATCGAGCTTCCAATACGATAGCACGTAGTTCTTGGACTTTACTGTGACGATAAGAAAATACCATTTCTTCTTTTGTCAAAGTTTTCAATGTTCCATCTTCAAGCAAAAGATCCACTTCAGCAAAAACATCTTTGATCTCTCCGCCATACGCACCTGCATTCATATAAACCGCTCCACCGACACTTCCCGGGATGCCGCAAGCAAATTCAAATCCAGTCAATGATTCGGCCAAAGCTGCATAAGTCGTATCAATCAGTGAGGCACCTGCTTCCGCAATGACCATCGTTCCTTTGACATGAATCTGTTTCATTTCAGTCAGCATGATGACTAAACCGCGGATTCCGCCATCTTGAACGATCAGATTGCTTGCGTTTCCTAGTACCATCCAAGGTATATCATGGATTCGGCAATAATCGATGATTTGCTTTACTTCTTCTTGCTTTTTCGGGAATGCAAGGACATCAGCTGGTCCGCCTGTTTTCGTAAACGTATAGTTCATCAATGGTTCATCAAACAATAAAGTGATCGTGGCTAAGCTTTCAACTATTTCTTCTTTATTCACTGAGGATTTTCCTTTCTTTTCTCAAACGTCCCCATTATTCTATCACGCTTAATACAATCTTGCCAGTCTTGTTCAAAGTTGATGACGGTAGTGCTCTTTAAGCACTTCCTCGCATAATTCATGACTTCTTACAACTTCTTGCTGTTTAAGCAGTTCTGCTTCCCGTTTACCTGAACGAATCTGAGATAAGAAGGCCTCTACCATTGGCTCAAACCCGCGTTTGACTAGCGTGTTCGTCCAGTCGCCAAATTCTTTCACCTTTTTTCCATCAGCATCTTGAATGACAAGCTGGGTCAGGTCGCTTACTTCATAAGTACCGTTCTTACTTGTTACTTGATATTTTTCTGTATTAGCACCACTTGCCAAATCCATCGTTAATATAGCCGTTTGATTTTGTGTTTCTAATTGTAAAATGGCATATTCCAAATATTCCTTTGTTTCTCTTATCTGATATTTTGTTCTCAAAATGGGTTCATCCAATAAATACACCGCTGTATCAATGAGATGTAAAAATAAATCATAAAGGACGAATTCTGTCGTCTCTTTTGCCGCTATTCGATTTTTTTGCAGTTGGATCAGCCGCTTCTCTGGGATACGTTTCAATTCTTCTACCATAGGAGCAAAGCGTCGGTTAAAACCGACCATCAAGATCACTTGGTTCTTATCAGCCAATTCTTGCAATTCACGCACTTCGTTTAGATGGACACTCAACGGTTTGTCAATATAAACATGGATACCATTTTCCAGACATCTTTTTGCTAGCTCATAATGTACTTTTGTTGCTGCGTGGATCATGCATGCTTCGATTTTTTCTTCTAAGAGCTCATCGATCGTTTCATATAGATGTTGGAACCCATATTCTTTTTGGATTCTTTCTTTTGTTTCTTTATTTCGTGTTGCAAAATAAAAATCAACTGTTCCTTGTTTTTTCGCATAAGTTGGTAAATATGCTTTTTCTGCAATATTCCCTACACCGATTACACCAATCTTCATCGACTTTCCTCCTGGATCATTTAGTTACTTTCATCTTACACCATTTTTTACTAAAATGAGGTACAATAGTATCGCAAAGGTAAGGAATTTAATTCGAAGGAGTGTGCTTTTATTGAAATTTATCTCTTGGAACGTGAACGGGCTTCGTGCCATCGTAAATAAAAATTTTTTAGAAGTTTTTCATGAGTTAGACGCCGATTTTTTCTGTTTGCAGGAAACAAAGCTCCAAGCAGGACAGATCGATTTAGATCTTCCTGGTTATTATCAATATTGGAATTATGCAGAACGAAAAGGCTATTCTGGTACAGCCATTTTTGCTAAAGAACCTGCATTGAATGCCACTTACGGAATGGGTATCGATATCCACGACACAGAAGGCCGTCTGATCACTTTGGAATATTCCGATTTCTTTCTTGTAACTTGTTATACGCCAAATTCTCAAAGTGAATTGAAACGTTTAGATTACCGATTAGAATGGGAAGAAGCCTTTTATAATTATTTGGAAAATCTAAAGAAACAAAAACCAGTCATCGTTTGCGGGGATCTAAACGTCGCGCATCAAACGATCGATTTGAAAAACTGGAAAACGAATCAAAAAAATGCTGGATTCACTCCAGAAGAAAGAGCGGCTCTTTCTCGACTGTTGGATAACGGGTTTATCGATACATTTCGTTATTTTTATCCAACTCAAGAAGGTGTTTACTCTTGGTGGAATTACCGATTCAATTCAAGAAAAAACAATGCTGGTTGGCGGATCGATTACTTTTTGACGAGCAAAGATTTAGCGCCAAGACTGGCTGATGCAAAGATCCATACGGACATTATGGGCAGTGACCATTGTCCAGTAGAATTAGATTTGAAATAAAGAGGTTGTGAAAAAGCTGTTTAGTTTCGAGTATGAAGAAAAATTTTGTGAAAATGGCTTTCCACATTTTTGCATAAATTTGGCTTAATACCGAGAAACTGGCTTTTGAACACCGTTTACCAAGAGGTTGTGAAATCAGCGTTTGACCTGAGTATTAGAGAAAGAAAACGGCAAAATAGTTCCTCATATTTTGCCGTTTGTTGAGCGAATACCGAAGGTCAGCTGATTGAACACCGTTTACCATGAGGTTGTGAGCCTGCCGTTTCACACTGAGGCACAAGGAGCAATTTCAAAAAACAGCTTCCCATGTTTTATGGATATTGTGACTTGTGACCGAGGAGTTGGCAGGAGAACACCGTTTATCAAGAGGTTGTGAAATCAATGTCCTGACCTGAGTATTAGAGAAAGAAAACGGCAAAATAGTTCCTCATATTTGCCGTTTTCTGGCTGATACCGAGAAGTCATGATCCTCTCGTCTAACTCCGAGTCGCAAGGAATGAGTTCAAAAAATAGCTTTTCTCTACAAAAACTACATAAAAAATCCTATGTTTTTTGTTAAAACTATTTGTTTTTTTCAAAAGTATGTTACAGTAATTTCCCAAGGAGGTTTTACAGAAATGAATTTTGTTGCCATGGATTTTGAAACTGCCAATCATCAGCCTTATAGCGCTTGTTCTCTTGCGTTAGTCATGGTAAAAAACAGCCAAATCGTCGATGAATTCTATACATTGATACAGCCTGAAACTCCTTTTTTCTGGCGAAATGTCCAAATTCACGGAATCCATCAAGAAGACG
This sequence comes from Enterococcus lactis, assembly GCF_015751045.1. Lineage (GTDB taxonomy): Bacteria > Bacillota > Bacilli > Lactobacillales > Enterococcaceae > Enterococcus_B > Enterococcus_B lactis. The sequence goes on along the minus strand of NZ_BNJW01000009.1, from coordinate 63,684 downwards.
TACGCAATGCACCGAAATTTCCAGAAGTCTGGCAAACTATCCAGCCATATTTTCAAAAAAATCGTTTAGTCGTTGCACATAATGCTGCTTTTGATACAAAGGTCTTAGCAGGTTGTTTAGATTATTACCATCTCGAACAGCCTAATTATCTTTCTTTATGTACAGTGAAAAGCAGTCGTCGCTTGTTTCCTGAATTTCCAAATCATCGATTGAACACTGTGTGCGAAAATTTGAACATCCAATTAGATCATCATCATGATGCATTGGAAGATAGTCGTGCGTGTGCGGAAATCCTGCTTTATCAAGAAAAAAAATTCGGGACAGATCCATTGAAAAAACTCGTGACTATAAAGTAAAATAATCATTTACTTATGAAACGCACAAAGAGGTTGTGAAATCAGCGTTTTGACCTGAGTATTAGAGAAACAAACGGCAAAATGGTTACTCATATTTTGCCGTTTTTTGAGCTAATACCGAAGGTCAGCTGATTGAACACCGTTTACCAAGAGGTCGTGAGCCTGCCGTTCAGCTCCGAGTCACAAGGAGCAAGTTCAAAAAACAGCTTCTCATGTTTGATGAATGTTGTGGCTTGTGACCGAGGAGTTGGCAGGAGAACACCGTTTAAGGAAGAGGTTGTGAAAAAGCTGTGCTGCATCAAGTAATAAGAACAGCCAAACAAAAATAGCTCCTCCTATTTTTCGTTTGGTTGGGCTTATTACCGCAGATGCAAGCTTTTGAACACCGTTTATCCAAAAAAATGGACTGCGACACGACTTTTGTCACAGTCCATTCGTGCGTTTTTCTGCCTTCCCAAAAGGTTGACAGTTTCTTAACTCTTTTCTTATTTTTTCTATTCAATCAAATAACTCATTTTATATACATCTAAAAATTCACCTAAATCTGTTCTTGCCCCTCTAGGCATGACCGCTTCGATTTGGAAACCCATTTTCTGGTAAAGGTGTACGGCTCTTTCATTACGAACTTGAACATCCAGCTCCAATCGAAAAAGTACACCCATTTCCTTCGCCCAATTGATGATTTCTTCTAGCATAAGAGTACCTAGTCCCATTCCCCAATATTCCTGCAGGATACTGATACCGACTTCTCCCACGTGAGATAAACGAAATTGACTGTCTGCTTTGACTGATGCTGTTCCAACAATCGTCCCCTCATTGAGAGCAAGCAGCAATAAATTATTGTTGCTTTCGTACATATAACCCAACTCTTCTGATAAAGTTTCTGGGGGTAAAAGAAGTTCAGCTTCATCTAAAGCTAAAAATTCTGTCTCGCTATTGACTTGTTCCATCATCGAAAGAATATCTTTTGCATCATCTGGCACTGCTTCCCGCAAGATGATTCCAATTTCTTCACTCATGGTTTTCAACCCATTTTTCTAGGATTCGCTGTTTGAATGTTTCACTTTGTTCACCATATGAGACTAATTTCACATAACGCTTTTCTAAATCTGTATCACTTTTTTCTAAAATCAGTTCCAAATAATCTTCTGGCAGTGCTTCTTCTAATAGATTTCCCCATTCGACAACGGAAAGTCCATCTCCTTCAAAATATTCATCTAACCCTAAGTCAGCTCCGCTAGCTGCTACCCGATAAATATCCATGTGATACAACGGAATCCTGCCTTGATTATATTCTCTAATAATCGTGTATGTCGGACTTTTGATCATTTGCGTTATTCCCAGTCCTTGGGCGATACCTTTCGTCAATGTTGTTTTACCCGCACCTAGATCACCAGTCAATATCAGATTATCACCTGGCATGGCGGAATGACCAATTGCCTCTGCAAATTGTTCTGTCATTGTTAATCCTGATAGTTCGATCATTTTTCATCTTCTCCCGCTCTTCTTTCTTTTTGCCAGTATATCGCGTAATGAAGTTTTTTTAAAGAAAAAAACGAACTAGTCAAGAACAGCAGCTGCCGTTTTTGGACTAGTCCGTGTGTATTTGTTAATCAATCAATGTTTGTGCTGCTGTGATAATCGATAATTTATATACGTCTTCTTCATTTGCTCCACGAGACAAATCAGAAACCGGTTTGTTCAAACCTTGCAAGATTGGTCCGATTGCTTCAAAGTTACCGAAACGTTGAGCAATTTTATAACCAATATTTCCTGATTGCAATTCTGGAAATACAAAGACTGTTGCTTGACCAGCTACTTCTGAATCTGGCGCTTTCAGTTGTGCAACTGAAGGAACATAAGAAGCATCAAATTGCAATTCGCCGTCGATCAAATATTGCGGTGCTAGTTTTTTAGCGATTTTAGTGGCTTCAACTACTTTGTCTACTTCTGGCGATTTCGCTGAACCTTTTGTCGAGAAGCTCATCATCGCCACTTTTGGTTCGATATCGAACAGTTCAGCTGTTTTTGCAGAATCTACAGCGATTTCTGCCAATTCTTGTGCAGTTGGATTCACATTGATTGCACAATCAGAAAAGACGTATTTTTCTTGGTCTCTTCCACGTACCATGATCATCGCACCACTTGTCCGACTGACACCAGGTTTTGTTTTGATGATTTGAAGTGCTGGACGAACAGTGTCACCAGTCGAATGGATTGCTCCAGAGACCATGCCGTCTGCAACACCCATATACGTAAGCATCGTGCCAAAGTAATTCACATCTTTTAAAATCTTTTCTGCTTGTTCTTTGGATGCCTTTCCATTTCTACGTTCGACAAAAGCATCTACCATTTCATCCCACTTATCGTAAGTATCAGGACTAATGATCGTAAAGCTAGATGTTTTGATTCCTCTGGCATGTGCTGCATTTCTTATTTCTTCTTCGTTTCCTACTAAAATGGGTTCCACCAGTTCTTCTGCTTTCAACCGGGCAGCTGCACCTAAAATTCGAGCATCAGTAGCTTCCGGGAAAACGATTTTGATCCCACGGCGAACAATCTTAAATCTTAAACTATCAAACAATTCCACAAGATGACCTCCAGACGTTTTTATATGTATTATCATACACTATTCCATAAAAAAAGAACAGTTTATTTTATCTGTATCAGTCAAAAATGCCGGAAAAATGAAGTTTTTCACATATATGGCAAACTGCGCTATAACAGGAAAGCGCTGTTTTATTACACTGTTTCAGGCAGCTGCCAATCAATCGGTTCTTCTCCTAACGCAAGGAGTGCATCATTCGTTTTCGAGAAGGGTTTGGAACCGAAAAAGCCACGGCTTGCAGATAGCGGACTGGGATGTGGAGATGTAATGATGATATGACGGCTCTTATCAATCATTTTGATTTTTTCTTGCGCCGGTTTTCCCCACAAGATAAACACGATTGGTTTTTCTCGTTCATTTAATTTTTCAATGATCGTGTCTGTTAATCTTTCCCAACCTTTCCCGTGATGTGAATAAGCTTGCCCTTCCCGAACAGTAAGAACAGTGTTGAGTAAAAGGACTCCCTGTTTAGCCCATGATACTAGGTTTCCATGTTGAACAGGTACGATACCAAGATCATCATGAAGCTCCTTGTAGATATTTCTTAAAGATGGCGGGATCTTCACGCCGGGCTGCACAGAAAAAGATAATCCATGAGCTTGGTTTTCTCCATGATAAGGATCTTGTCCTAAGATCACTACTTTGACTTCTTCATAAGGAGTCAATTCCAACGCTTCATAGATATGATACATATCTGGATGGATCTTTTGGGTCGCATATTCTTTCTTTAAAAATTCTCTTAGATGCAGATAATAATCTTTTGAAAATTCTGAGGACAAAACTTCTTGCCAACTGTTATGAATGATTTCTTTCAAAACCTCCACCTCCTAATAAAAAGAATAACTCACATTTTCTTCAATCACAAGGGACAATCTTCCCCCTCAGCACTTGATTAATATGGTAAACTAGGAACAAGAAGCAGAAAGGAACGATAATCATTATGATCAAATTAATTGCATCAGATATGGATGGCACATTATTAGATGCCCATATGAGTGTTTCTCCTGAAAATGCCGAAGCAATACGTTTTGCAAACGATGCCGGTGTTGAGTTCATGGTCGCTACTGGACGAAACTATCAAGAAGCTCGCGCCGCTTTGGATGAAGTAGGAATCGATTGTGCGATGATCACTTTGAACGGGGCACAAGTATTTGATAAAGAAGGAAATTCCTTGTTTACCGTATCCATCCCAAATAATCAAGCAACCTCTGTTTTGGATATTTTAGACGCTAACGGTATTTACTATGAAGTAGCAACCAACGATGGTCTTTATTCTGAAAATCAAGCGAAGCGGATCGAAAGCTTTGCTTCCATGGTCGCTACCCATTTACCTCACCTTACGTATAAAATGGCGATTGCCATGGCCTCAGCTAAGCTGGAGTTATTGCACATCACATATGTGGACAGTATTCGTACCATTTTAGAAGAAAAGAATCTGGAAGTCTTGAAAATCATCTGTTTTCATACAGAAGGACCTGCTGTGTTAGGACCAGTTGGTAAGCAGATTTCTCTTTTAGGCGATTTAGCTGTCACTTCTTCTGGTCAAAACAATATTGAAGTGAACCATAAAAACGCTCAAAAAGGGATTGCCGTTGCCCATGTCGCACATGAGCGTGGCATTTCTTTAGAAGAAGTCATGACGATTGGTGACAATTTCAATGATGTCAGCATGCTGCAAGTGGCGGGAGTCAGTTTTGCAATGGGAAATGCAGAAATCGAAGTAAAAGATTATGCCAAATATACAACGGACACGAACCTTGAATCTGGCGTAGGAAAAGCCATATTGCGCGCGATTGCAGAAGACTTATAGTTTTATCTAGAAAAGAGGGATATAGATGTCAGAATTTTTCATTCAGGAAAAACAGCTTGGACGTGCAACTCGGACAATCGTCAAAAACGAAAAAGGGCATTCCCTGTTTTTGATGGTTGGTCGCTGGGGAACAAAGGGCGATGCGTTGTCTCTTTATGCCATGAATGGCGATCTTGTTGCCCACATCAAGCAAATAAGCCTGACATTCGGTACGCGTTTTGAACTGTATAAGGAGTTCGAAAAAGTGGGAACCATGCAGAAAATATTCAATTGGCCCGGTGATTTTTATTATATTCGTAGGCTTCACTGGACAGTCCAAGGTGATATCTATAATCATCAATATCAAATCCATCATTTCAATCAACAAATCATGAAGATGGATAAAGCTACGCTTTTTTCAGGAGATTACTATGTACTGGATATCTCAAATGATGAAGATGCTCCTGTTTGTATTTGTATTGCTGCGGTTTTAGATTACTGGCTTTACCGTAAAGACAAAAGTCGCGATAAGCCTGTTTCTTATCGGCTTGACTTAAGTTAAAAAGATGTACCTGAAATGCGTATTTCCGCATTTCAGGTACATCTTTTTAGATATTCTTTTGCATATGATCATAAAGATGACCACTGATCATCTGCTGACCGACCACTTTGAAGCCATGGCGTTCGTATAATTTTTTAGCCTTTGGATTTTTTTCATCCACACTTAGTCCGATGACGGAGCGATTCGCTTTCTTCGCCAATTTAGGTAATGCTTCTAATAATCGTGAACCGATGCCTTGCCCTCTAAAATCTTCTGATACACTGATAGAGTCCAAATACCATTCATTGGGAAACGTTTCTTTATCAATGAACAAACGTGTAGACGCATCTAACTGATATTTTTCTAAGATAGGTACCAGTGGCTGATCGATGATTGCTTCTTCTTCATCTGTATAACCGTAAGCAACTCCTGCAACTTTACCGTCTATTTCTTCTACGATACCTCGTGAATAACTGTAGCGATAATTAGGATCAGTGATTGCTTCTTCTAAAATCTCTAAAGTTTTTTGTTCCCCTGTCTGCTTCAAAAATGGCAATTCCATGTCTTTTAGAATCACTAAGATCAATGGGGCGATTTCTGGAGCATCTTCTTTTCTCGCAAAACGAATCATAGTTTCCTCTCCTTTTCTCCATTCTAACATGCAGAAAAAGAAATCGCAAAATCGTTATTTTAAAAAATCTTCTATCTTTTCAGTAATGAAATAACCATGAGTAACGATTCTTGCCGCTTCAGTTCGGCAATAAGGGCAGACGATTGGCATCTCTTTATCATTATGTTCGACTACATTATTGACTTCTTCGTATGCAAATTTTTTTCCGCAATTAGGGCATTTCATTTTTTCCATGTTATCTCAACTTCCTTTCATCTTTACCCTCTTAGCTTACTCTTATATTGAAAAAAAGAGAAGCGATAGCCTTTTTCTATGCAGATATCCATACCTGTTGAGTCTGTTTTCCATCAATTAATTGGACTTGATAATACGGACGTTCATCTTTAACTACAATTGCCCACTCTTTCACTTTTGCTTTTTTCCCGTAGCAGCTGACTGCTTCCTTCATCGCTGCTTGCGGTTGCTTGAACTCTTCCGTTTTTTCTATGTCAAATAGAGGTTCTGCTGTTTTTTCTGTATGATTCCTTACAGTTGCTTTCCCAGTGGACGGATTGACTGCTATGACTTGTCCTTCACAAAAAAACTGGTATTCATATGTTGCATTCGTAGGATTATCCAATTCTTTTTCCACTGCAAAATGGATAGAAGATATATTATGTTTTTTTGTTTCTTTTTTAGCGATTGCTGCTGCTTCGTTCAATGAGATCCGATATTCTTGATCACTAATATCATCCAAGTGAAAAGCGGCGCTGAGCAATCCTGTCATACCGGTAAACAATATTACGATGAGGGCAGCAGCACCAAACATCATTTTTTTCATTCTTCATTCTCCTGTTTCTTTTTTTAAAGAATATCAAGAAATGAACGAACGAAAAATCGAATGAAACGAAAAAAAAGTGACAATTTTGTTATCTTTATTCGTGTAGTTCTAACGGCAACCCGTCTGGATCAAAGAAAAACGTCATTTTTTTACCTGTAAACGTATCTTCTCTTACCGGTTCAGATTCGATCCCTAGGGAATGCAATTCTGCAATCGTTTCTTCGATATCGTCTACTTTGAAAGCAAGATGACGCAAGCCACAAGCTTCTGGATAGTTTGGTCGTTGTGGTGCATTGGCAATTCCAAAAATCTCCAATTCGGCACTTCCTAGTTTCAGATCTAATTTATAGTCATCTCGTTCTTTGCGGTAGTTTTCTCTGATTACTTCAAATCCTAATTTATTAACATAAAAATCACGTGATTTCTGATAATCTGAAACAATGATGGCTACATGATGGATCGTTGTAAGGTTCATATGAGCGCTCCTATTCTTCGTTTAAATTCGTATCTACCTTATTCTCCAGCTCTATTGTAAATGTGTCAGCTTGAAAAAAATAGCTGTTTTTTCTTTTTATAAGAAAAAAGGCAAAAAAAAAACAGAAAGTAGGTCCTCCAAGACACTCTTCCTGTTCCCAATATAATAAATGAAAGTAAGAAATTATATTTTCAAGAAAACAAACAGAAAATTATCATAACACAAATTATTTATAATTGAAAGACTAGTTTTTTTCCAAGAAAAGCATACAATAGATTGTGTTAGTAAATACAGAACACACTACATTTAGTGTCTTAAGGAGTCCTCATACATGAAGTCATATTTTCAGTTTTTAGCTCATCAGCTAAAAGGCTGGCCGCAACAAAATTATTATCTTTTCTTTTTCAGTCTTGGCTGTCAGGTCATGACTCTTGTCAATAGTCCCATCACTTGGCTGTCCGTTATCACATTTATCGGTACCACGCTTGGTGTATTGTGTATTTTATCCATCAATGCGGCAAAATCAGTCAACGGTATTTTAGGTATTTTGTCTGCGATTTGTTTTATTATCGTTGGATTTTCAGCAAAGAACTATTTAAGTATCGGTGAACAGATTGCTTATATGATTACATTGGATATCCCCGTATTGTTAAGTAAAGAATGGAATCATAATATGGCTTCAAAAATCCGAAAATTCACTGGAAAAAGCTGGTTTATCGCAATCATCAGTACTTTCCTTGTCTATCTTGTTTCAGGATTCCTGATTGGTCGTTATACAGATGATCCTCGCCCATGGGTAGATGCCATTGCTTTTTCCATTAGCTTGACTGCTGGCATCATCAGTTTCTTGCGTTATAATAACCAATATTACTGGTGGTTAGCTTCAGGGCTTGCACAAATGGTCCTTTGGTATATTTCATTTACGCATGGATCTGCAAGTTTGGCGATGTTCGTGAACAGCTCTGTTTACTTGCTGAATGATGTCCTTGCATTTACCGTTTCTCCTTGGTATAATCAAAAAGAACGTGAACGTATGCAAAAAATGGAAGAAGAATACTACAACGCACAACAACACGCATAAAAAATAGGCTTTCTCTCTATTTTTAGAGAGAAAGCCTATTTTTTATAGTAATTCCTTCAGATACTTTCTTGCCTCATCATTGAAACGCAGTGATTCTTCTAACTTCTGATAATATTCTAACGCTTGTTTTTGCGCTTCAGTAAAACGATAATGTTTTCCTTTCCATTTGTCGATCGTCTCTTGTACATTCCCAGAATGGATCTCCTTCACCACTAGCTGCCATTTTTCTTTTGAGACTGTGTACTCTTTCTTATCAGCAGATTGTACGGCTTCTCGTTCTTTACGCAATACTTTTAAAAAACCATTTCTGACTATCCGAGGAATGCTGTCGAAGAATCCTTCCGTAAAACCATAGCGACAATATTGCTTCCAAATAAATAGATAGATTTTTGGTTGGATGAACCGTTGTTTTTTCGCAAAATATTCCATCTGAGCAATGACTTCTGGTGTTCGCTGACGTTTTGTCTTTCTCAATGCGGAAATAAACGTTTCAAAATAAGCATTAGGATGTGCTGGCACTTCTTCGTAAACGATGGATTGCCAATCTTTACGTAAAAATGTGCGATAGTTGTTCAAGAATTCTTCTACATCCTTTACTAATTCTTCTGCAAAGTCGTCAAACAGTTCTTTCTTTATCTGTCGCTTTTTTGGCTGCCCGTTGATGTGTTCACTGATTTTCTTGATTTCATTTTCCAATGCTTGATAATCCGCTATGTAAATCGGCATTTCCGCTTGGCGAAATTCTGCGAGACGTTGTGCTAATTTTATATCCGGTAAATACGGCTGTTTCATCCGTCGATTTTGGTACAGGACAAAACAGTATTTTTGCCATAGTTCTTCAGGAAAATCGATATTCTTTTGCTTAAGCCATAATAATTCATCTAAGGCCAGATCGACTTTTGTCATTCCATGATGGATCGAAGCTGCTACTGTCGGAGAAACATGCAGGTGATCGGCAAAGTGGTTGATACCTAGCTTTAGGGTCTTGCCGGTTTTTGGCGATTTGACGATATATTGCACTTTTAATTCTCTCCCACATTCGCAATACAATTTTTGCTGGCTTCGTTTTGTTCGAAAAAACGGATTGATCTTGAAGTCAGAAAACACCCAATCTGTTGCGGCCAAATAATGTTCTTCCATAAAACGAGAGCTGATTAGATATCGGCGGTGCTTATCGACTAGTTCCCGCTGTTTTTTTGTTAATTTTGCATAGATCTCCCAACGTTGACTGCTTGTGTATTGTTTAGAGATCTTAATAGGATAGCTTTTGTTGATTTCTTTTGGAAACCATTCTTCAAAGATGGATTGCCATTCTTCCACGGCTATTTCTTTCCTTTCTAATTACAAAAAGCTGGCTACTAACATAACGATAGCAACCAGCCAGTGTTTCTTGCTAAATTAGTGAGTTGTTCCGGCATTCCCGGAAATATCTTCTTTATTTTCTACTGCTGCTTCAACTGCATAAGTCAAAGAAGAAGCAATGTCTTCCAGAGACATAGAAGGTGTACCCACTGGACGATCGATCACTTGATCTGGTGAGAATGGTACGTGGATGAACCCACCGCGAATTGCAGGGAATTGCGTTTCGATCAAATGAAGCAAACGATACATGATATCGTTGCAGACAAATGTTCCTGCTGTATAAGAGATGTACGCTGGTAGACCATGATCTTGTACATTTTTTGTCATTGCTTTGATTGGCAATGAAGTAAAGTAAGCGGCTGGACCGTTTTCTTCTAAAGCCGTATCGAATGGCTGATTTCCTTCATTATCAGGAATTCTTGCTTCTGCTAGATTGATTGCGACACGTTCGAACGAGACTGCTGACCGTCCGCCTGCTTGTCCGACACAGATCACGACATCTGGTTGGTGCTGTTGGATGGCTTCTTTGACTACTTGACTGCTTTTTTCGAATACGGTCGGTACTTCCACTTTGATGATTTCAGCACCGCTGATTTCATCTGGCATTTTCTTTACTGCTTCATAGGCTGGATTCACTTTGTCCCCACCAAATGGATCAAAACCTGTCACTAGTACTTTCATCTGTTGTTCCTCCGTCCGATTGATTTAACATATGGTTATCTTTTATCTTACCATTTTCCTTGAACAGCGTAAATAAAGGAAAGAAGAGTTTAAATAACATAACAGAGCAAACTTAATATATTCTTATAAAAGAAATAGCGTTCCACTACTTTGAAAGCGGATTATTTTACTATAAAATAAAGATTGTCTGATGAAATAACACCTATACCATTTATCGAATAAAGGAAGTAAGAAATGAAAAAATAACATTAGTTTGCAAAATAGGACTTCTTTTAGGAAGTACCGTCACTAGCATGGTGCAAGCAGAAGTACATGCTGACACAGTCACAGACTCAAAAAACGAAATACGGATAACCGAACAAATGCCTCGATCAGGCGGGGTCATTTTGGATGATAGCGGGAAAGTGATTGGCACGACAGATCCCTCTCTCATAATGGATGCCCCTTTAGAAAGCAGAGGATCTGTCCATATCCACCGCGGACATTGGACATACGGGACGCATAGTTGGCCGAGAGTAGCATGGGGAACCAAACAAGCTTGGTCAAATTTTAATCATTATGATTACTATGCACGAGCAGTGGTAGGAACTAAGTCAAGTACTGTTTTCGCTCCGGCAAATCGCTATGCCTATGCTACTGCAACAGGTAACAGCAAATACACTGGCTTAGCGTATTACGGCTGGTGATTAGCCACTTCTAAGTAACCACACCGATGTTTTCATCAGACGTCATTAAAAAGTTGCTACCTATTTTAACAGTAAAGGATCACATTTCATGAACAATAAACTTATTCGGTTGAATTTATTTGTCTTTTTTTCTATCCTTTCATTTATGATTTTCTTTTATATCCGAGAAACGACACAAGAAAGGATCATCGCCGATAGCTATTCACTTCCTGAACAATACCAATCGTTCGATCTACCTCGAACGATCCAAGACGATCGACAAAATTTTTCGAGAAACCTGTCCATTTTGCTCGAAACGGCAGAAGAAGAACAGTTGAACGTACTTTTTCGTGAAACAAATTTCACACCCAAAATCACGAACGGAAAGCCTGACCCAAGTGTTGATTTAGTCGTGATCGACTATTTTTCCAATGAGCCTGATTTGAGAACGCTGCTGAATCATCCTTCAGCCAAACACCTCTCAACCCAACACTATACGATCAATTATGCTTCATTCAACAATCATCCATTGATAGAGCTGCCTTCCTTTAAAGAAGCGACGAAATTTGTAGAGAGTCAAAATACAGAGCAGGTATCCGCGTTCATCGAAAGCTTGACGACTAAGTATAATGAACTCTATCAACCTTCATTCACGGTGCAGGATTTTCAATATACAGATTATCCAGAAACCATCATATTGCTTGATCATCGCCCTGTGAGAAACCTGATTGTTATCAGTCTGATCTTCTTTCTGTTATTCACCGCTCTATGGCTATTCGACAATGCAAGGAAGTTGTCGATCCTACGATTGAACGGACTCTCTTGCGCGACGATCTTGTATAAAGTACTGATAAAACATCTACTTTTCCTGTTCGGATCGTGTTGTTTGGTCCAGCTAATTTTTGATCCATCGATCTTCCTTTTGAACATGTTCCACCAATTCGCTTTTTTTACCGTATCTATCATTAGTTTGCTAGGTGTCGTTTATTTCTTATGCACCACTTCTTTTGTGGAGAATCTAAATAGGAAATCGTATGCCAGAACTTTTATTTTTTCACTTTATTTCTTCAAGACCATCGCCTTCGTCTGGTGCTTGGCAAGCGTCCTTACACTTGTAGAGCTGGTCAATCTGTCGCTTCTTCCTTCTACGTATCCGGATGAATTTTCTGAGTATGCAGTATTTTATAATACCTATTCAGGGAAAAACAACCATGAAGTCATCAGTATCGAAAACAATGTATTAAGCGCCCAACAAGACCGCTTGTATCAATATCTAGAAGAAAACGGGATGCTACTGATTGGTACAGTCAGTTACTTTATGGAAGAAAAAGAAATCAACCGCAAAATTTGTGTAAATGTCAATTATTTGCAAAAATACCCGATCATCAGCGTAACTGGACAAAAAATAGCGATCTCTCCCGAGGAAACACAACGTGTCTTTCTAGTACCGGAAAGATTGGAGAACCAGTTCCAAGAAATCAAAGAACATTATTTGCATGGCTACTTTCTGGATGAATCACAAGCTGATTTTTATCTCATCCGGTCCAAACAAGAAATCCATACATTCCATCCAGATGAAGAAATCATTCACTATCCGAATGTCATCGAAGTCCAAACAAGAAATAACAGCGCGGGGAACCTCCGGCAAATCATTACTGGTGGTGGATATTTCGACCCAGTCAAAGTTCCTATCACTCAATCGGTCGAGAAAACATTCGAACCGATCAAAAAGGTACTGGAAGAAAATTATTTATTGGACAACTACCCAGTCCTCACTCCGCTTTCAGAAATCAAAAAAGTAGATTTACAAAGAGGTCTTGGCGGAATCAAACAACGTAGCCTGGAAATTCTCTTCGCTCTTTATCTTTTGATCACGATGATTGCTTATCTCGTGCTGATCTCTTTGAAGATCAAAAAGCAGAAATATACGATTTGGCGATTGAATGGTATTTCCATGATCAAAACTTATCGTATGATTTTCTTGCCGTTTTTCATACAATATGGTGCATTGGTTTTATATACGACTTTCATGGATGCGCCTTTTGCTTGGCTCCAAAGTCTGATTCTTTTTTCTATCTTAGAGATAGGAATGATTTTCTTCACCTTGCACCGTTTGGAAAGAAAAGAAAAAGCAACTATATTAAAAGGAGAATGATAGTCTGATGTCTCTCATCCAATTAGATCATGTAACGAAAACCTACAAACAAAAACTTGTCCTGGATGCTGTCTCCTTGTCGATCGATCAAGGAGAATTTTGGACGATCCACGGAAAAAGCGGTGCAGGAAAATCCACCCTATTGAATCTTTTGGGACTCATTGATTCATTCGATGAAGGAACGGTCTCGCTCTTTGGAAAAAATGCGCCGAAAATCAACAGCAAAGCAGCTCTTTTACTACGGAGAAATAAAATCTCCTATCTTTTCCAAAATCATGGATTGATTGAAGATGAAACGATCATGGACAATTTAAACATCCCCTTCATCTATCGAAAGACCAGACGAAGAGAAAAAATCAAGCTGCAGCAAGAAGCTCTTGCCAAGGTTTCCTTAGACTATCCATTGAAAACAAAAGTTTATCGTCTTTCTGGCGGAGAAAAGCAACGCCTAGCTTTTGCCAAACTCCTACTAGAAGACAAAGAACTGATCCTAGCAGATGAACCCACTGGCTCTTTAGATAACGAGAACCGTAACCATATCTTGGATCTGCTATTCCAACAGCATCGCGCGGGGAAAACAGTCATCGTTGTGACCCATGATCCTTATATCATCGAAAAAAGTCCACGCTCTTTTTCAATTGATTCTTGGCAGGAAACTAAAAAAAGAGGTTGTGAAATCAGCGCCCTGACCTGAGTATTAGAGAAACAAAAAGGGGATGTGACTAGTGTCACACCTCCTTTTCTGAATAAATGGTGTTCCAGAAGTAGCTTCTTCGAAAAATAAGCCGAAATGCCAAAAAAATTTGAGAAGCCATTTTCGTCAATTCCTTCTTATTTCTTGAAGCTGACCACTTCTGTCCCAACCTCTTTTTTTATTTAAATAAAATCATGTAAGCAATTTGGAAAACAAGCATGAACAAAGCAATGAAAAGTTGATTTTTGATCACACCGTATTTATCTTTCATTTCTAACATCGCCACTGGCACGATATTGAAGTTAGCAGCCATTGGTGTCAGCAAGGTTCCGCAAAAACCGCAAGTCAACGCGACCATTCCTATTAATGCTGGATTCGCTCCATGGCTAAATACGAATGGTGCACCAATACCAACCGTCATCACGGTGATAGCCGCAAATGCATTCCCCATGATTACCGTAAATATCACCATGCCAAGAGCGTAAATGATGATACCGATGTTCACATTTCCTTCTGGAACGATCGTACCTACGGCATTGGAAATCACTGTCCCAACTCCGGCACTTGTAAATACCGCACCAAGAGAAGCTAAAAGCATTGGCAACATACTTAACGGCCCTACTGTGCCCAGCATATCTGCTGCGTCATCTAAAAATGTGCTTGGGCGATTATCTCGAGAAAAGAACATCAAGATCAGCATGGCCGCAAAAACACCGACACCCACGCCGACTAAAGCACCTAAATTGGTGAATAAAGCAAACAAAATCGCAAAGACACCGATACTCAAAGCTGGAATAAATATTTTCATTCCTAGTTTGTCTGACATTTTTTCCATATATGCTTTTGATGGAAGCCGACTTTCTCCTTTGCTGACTCTCTTAGCAATCGCCGGTATGGTCATCGCAAAGATCAAGCCGCCGTTCACGATTGCCGGAAGCCATCTTCCTCCTGCAATAACTACCCCTAAAACCGTCCAGAAAAAGGCTGAGCCGTAACGATGAGGATTGGTTTGATCTGTTAAGTTTCTTACTCCAGTGTAAATCAACACAAGTCCCATCACGATATAAAGAATCTCCAATAATTTATCGCCTAACAAAATATCAGGATTTGTAAAAAAGTCCATCTTATTGCCCCTTTCCTGAATAATATTTCTTCGCTAGCTTCTTTTCTTTAAGATAGAAGTAGACACTTGCAACGACTAAGGCTGTGATGGCCACTGGAACTTCCACTAAAGCAAGCTGTCCCAATGTTACGTCATATCCTAGATCTTTCAATGTGGATTGGACTAGCAATGCCCCTGCTCCTCCGATGAACAGTACTTGTCCAAAGAACCAGCAGACATTTTCCATAGCTGAAGCCATCCCTTTTAGTTCTTCTTCATGCTTCGGATGGACTTCTAACCCTTTTGATTCGATGGTCCCCAATGCCATAGGTAGAATGATCGGACGAACAAATCCAGCAACTCCACCAAAACTCACGTTAAAAGCTGCAAAGATCATTCGAAAGATCCCATAAATATCTACGATCATGCCAGCAGATACTTTCTTGAATCGCTTGATCAAGGAAGCCGCTGATTCTTTCAGACCATTTCTTTCAAGTGTTCCTGTCGCCAACATAATGATGATGAAAATCGCCATCCCACGATTGTTCACAAAACTTGTGCCTAAAAGTTCTAACATTCCTTGAATGCCAAGACCGCCAGTCAAAGCTGTCACAACTAAAGCAACCATTACGATCAATATCGAGTCTAATTTAAATGCGAACCCGAGAATAACGATCAATACGCCTAAAAGGCTAAGATAATTTTCCATGTATTTTCCTCCATAAAATGACAATATTTTTTTAATTATAATGCAAAACACATAAAAAATATAGCTGTTTTCTCACGAAATAGACACTATTTTTAAATATTTTTCGTTATTTTTTTATTATATAATTTACCTTACTTATTGTAAGATAAAGCTTTTTTCAATCTAATGCTTGATAATAAATAAAAATAAGGAACAGCTACCGTTTTTTTTAAATGATTTATAAATAACAGATTAGTTCTATGCTGTATCCGTCAATGCTTGATACACCTTACTAAGAAGAATCAGATTGCCGATATCTGGATAAGTGTGCTATACTACAGAAAAAGATATACGAACTGCCACCGGGTAGGATAAAGAGGATGATCATTCCATTAGGTCTTTGAAGGGATGATTTTCCTCTTTTTGTGTATTTTTTTATAGTTAAGGAGGAATGTAAGTATGGCATGGATGGAATTAATCATAGCAGGGCTTTTGGAAGTATTCTGGTCAACGATGATGAAATGGAGTGATGGTTTTTCCAAAGTCAATTATTCTTTCTACACAGTGATTGGCATGATTGCTAGTTTTTACTTTTTGTCAAAGGCAATCAAAAGTTTGCCGATGAGTCTCTCTTATCCTATTTGGACAGGGATTGGCGCAGTTGGTTCGGTCATTATTGGTGTGGTCTTGTTTCATGATAAGCTGAATCTTTCCACTTGGTTCTTTGTCGGGTTGCTGCTCATCAGCATCCTTGGCATCAAGATTACTAGCGGTCACTAGATACTTAGACAAGCAGACAAGGACTGATCAGAAAAAACGGGGCTTTTTATTTGATATTCCTCTTTCGATGAAAAAACAAGAAAATAAGACTAATGACCTAGCGACTTCTCTACTCATCAGGTGTATGCTTGTACTATCTATAGAAAAGGAGTGAATATTTTTGAAAAGTCTTTCGGTCCAAGAATTATCCAAGAACTTTGGTCACAAACAAGCCCTCAGCGATGTCAGTTTTAGCTTATCTCCTGGCAAAATCGTTGGATTAGTAGGTCCTAATGGCGCTGGAAAAACAACGATTATGAAAGCTATTTTAGGACTGATCCATTACTCGGAAGGAACGATCCGTATTGGTGAAAATGAGATTTCTCCCTCTAGTCATAAAGGATTAGAACAAGTAGGAGCATTGATCGAATATCCGGGTATCTATCCATTCTTAACAGGTTATGCTCATCTGAAGTTATTCTCTGAAACAAACGATGTATCTGCTATCGACACTATCGTGAATCAGCTCAAGATGGAAAAGTACATTCACAAAAAAGCGAAATCCTACTCGTTGGGAATGAAACAAAAATTGGGAATTGCTCTTGCCTTACTGAATCATCCGTCTATCGTTATTTTAGATGAGCCGATGAACGGTTTGGATCCACAAGCAACAAGAGATGTGCGAAAAATTATTACCGACTTGGCTACTCAGGGCACCTCTTTCTTGATCTCCAGTCACTTACTCAGCGAGCTTGAAAAAATGGTCGATGAGCTGATCCTGATCAATCAAGGAAAGATCATCAAACAATGTACAATGACTGAATTGAACCAAACAGCGCAAGATTTCATCGTTATCTCTACAACAAATGATCAAGCTGCTCGAACGATCTTGACAGACGCTGGATATCCCTTGGAAGATCCTGATAAAATCAAGCTTCTAAAAGAAAACGAAGAATTATTAGGAACTGTGATCCAGTTATTGTCTGCAGAAAATATCCATGTGACAGATGTCCAGCATCTGACGAATGATTTGGAATCTTCCCTATTGGAAATTCTGGATTCAGTAAAGGGGGAAGAAGAAAAATGACATTGCTTGTAAAACAAGAATTATTTAAATTGATCAAGAAAAAGTCGTCTGCTGTTTTATCTGTTCTATTAGTCGCTTTGCTCATAGGAACAGCACTTCTAGCCAAAAAATACACGACGATCATTGATCCAGTTGAAATGACTGCTCAGCTTTTCAGTGCCACATCTTGGATCGTCTTTATCATGATTGCTGCTGCAAGTACGATCATTTCAATGGAATCACAATATGGTACATTGAAAAATCTCCTTTATCGAAAGTATTCTCGAGGAGAAATATTAGTAAGCAAATGGATCACATTAGTTATTTATTCTATTTATTTATACCTTTTAGCTATTATTATCACCGTGTTGATGAAACTGATCCTTTTCCCTTCGATTTCCTTTACGGAGAAGATTTCTACTGGTCAGACACTAATCCAAAGCTTGTGCACTTATACTTTGGGTAGTTATATCGGTTTATGGCTGATTTTAAGTTTAGTGTTGATGATTGCTTGTTTTATCAATAGTTCCGGTGCCTCCATCTCAGCAGGAATCGTCTTTTATTTTGCTTCATCAATCATATCTGGTATCCTCATCGCACTCATTCAAAAATGGGAGTGGATCAAATGGAATCCAATCAGTATGCTGAATCTGCAAAACCAAATTGGCAACGAAGAGATCATGAAGCAATTGACTCATCTTTCTACTAATCAAATGCTGTTTGGCAATTTAGCTTACATTGCTTTGTTCTTAGCATTGGGATACCTCGTATTCAAGCGAAAAAATGTATGATGGTTCATTAAAAAAAAGGTTGTGACAGAAGTGGTCAGTTTCAAGAAATTTCGGCTTATTTTTAGAAGAAGCTACTTCTTGAACACCCTTTATTCGGAAAAAGAAGCAGTGACACGAATGTTGTCACCGCTTCTTTTTTGAATAAACGACAGGCTTCACAGCCTCTCTTTATACTTCTATACGTGAAGCATCCCAGTGGCAAATAAAACCATTGCGATTACTCCGACCATCGTCACACCGATAAGTAAAATCTTATCTAAGTGGATATGTTGTACAGGTTCGTTTTGCTCTTTACGTGCTTTGAGGTAAAAATAAATGCCTGGTAAGAAAAGAACAAGAACAAGCATCACTTCATTAAAGGCTACGACTAGCATGGCCCATACTTGAAAAGCACTTGCTAAAAGCCCTACTAAAAATTGGACCCATTCTTTTCGCTGATAAGAAAGCTTCATTTGGTACAGTCCTAAGAAAAGCCACGTGAAGAAAATCGCTGCTGTACCAAGTGTATAAGCAAAGTTATACGCACTGTCAGTGAATAATAATGAAAGTAAAAAGACATTCGTACATAACGTCGTCAATACGATAGCATAAGTTGGTGCACCATTTTTGTTGAGTTTTCCCCATGCTTTAGGCAAAAGTCCGTCCTCAGCCATATTCCCCATTGTTTCAATCGGCAAGATCGTCCATGAGAGCCAAACCCCAACTAAAGAAATGATCAAACCACCGTTGATCACGACCGCCCCCCATTTACCAACCATCATTTCAAATACATATCCCATAGCAGGTTGCGCTTTGATCGTTTGCAGCTGATTCATCGTCATTGTGCCATATGGAAGCATGGAAACCAAGACGTAAATAATGATCAAACCGAATATCCCTAGAATCGTTGCTTTCCCAACATCCGATTGTTTTTTTGCTCGTGAGCCTACGACAGAAGCTCCTTCAATACCAACGAATACCCAGAGCATCACCATGATGCAGCTCAATACTTGACTAGAAAACGGGATCGGCTGCCCATTCGCATTCAATATGATATCGCTAGAAAAGTTATTAATGAATTGTTGGATCGAAAAGGTGCTGATAGCTACTACAATAAATAAAAATAATGGCACTAATTTACAAAACGTGACGATAGCATTGACAAAGCTAGCATTTTCAACTCCCCGATTCACTAGCCATGCATATCCCCATAAGAAGATCGTACTCATCACGATCGATGCCACATTTTGACCACCTTCGAATACGGGGAAGAAATAACCTAATGCACTCATTAACAATGTTGCGAACGCCACGTTTCCTAACCAGCATGTGAGCCAGTAACCCCAACCGCTGATAAAACCAGCGAAACGGCCAAAACCTTCTTCTGCGTAACTAAAGATCCCGCCTTTTAAATCTGGACGTTTTTTATTGATATTATTGATCGATAAGGAGAGCATCAACATTGCTGTTCCTACGAGTACCCAGCTGAAAATAGCTGGGCCGCCAGCCGATCCGGAGATGTCCGTCATAATACCAAATACGCCACCTCCAATCGCTGAACCAATCACTAAGGCAGCAAGTGGAATCAAACCAATTCCTTTTTTCTGTTGCTCTGTATCCATGTAAGCATCCTCCAAAGTAAAACCGCTTTTATAAAAAAGTATAACAAACCTTTTTTATTTTTACTTAATTAATAAAAACTTTAATAGAAATATAATTCTACCGACTTTTTTCTCATTATACAAGCAAAGCGCCTAGTCCCTTTCCAAATTACACCACCAAAAAACTTAAAAAGATGCTATACTAAAGGGAAAGAATTGGGGGATGATCCATGAACATTTTATATATATCGATTTCAGGAAATACGCGTGCTTTTGCCAAACATCTAGCAGAATATGCTGAAAAAATGCATGCAGAAGATCCTGTCAATCCTGAAGTTACTTTAAAAGAAATCCATGAAAATAGTGATTTTACGAAAGAAACAGAACCATTTTTTACTTTCGTTCCTACTTATTTAGACGGTGGGAATGGGTTAGACAACGGTGACACAGAAATCTTGACCGAAATGATGCGCGAATATCTGGAATACGAAGACAATCACAAACTTTGCCTTGGTGTAGTCGGTAGCGGTAATAAAAACTTCAACAATCAATATTGTCTGACAGCCAAACAATACGCACAAAGATTCGGCTTTCCTTTCTTGGCAGATTATGAATTACGGGGAACACCATCTGATGTGACACGCGTTTATCAAATTTTGGCAGAAAAAAATAAATAACACAAAAGAATAAGCTGGACACCTCGATACATTTTTTAGTGTTCAGCTTATTAAAATTTTTAGCTACTACTTGTATATTTTTTATTATTCTTTATTTTTATAGAAACGATCTCAATAAAAGCCCTATACATACACCCATAATAAAAACAATTACTAATTGCCATTTGTTTTTCATCATTAATTATCTCCGTCTAAATTTGTGCTGAAAAAGGTCTTCCATTACCTCAAAATATTCCACCATTAGCATAGCATACCGTCGATAAGTTAGAAGTAAATTTATTATTATACCATATTCTAGCAGCATTCATCGCATTTGCAATATGTTGTGATACTGGTGTTGCCCAGTCCTATAAATAATTATTCCATCAACAATATAGCCTACTACTATACCAGCTACAAATACGGTAACTTTACCTAAAATTCTTGGTTGAACTGTCTCATTCAACATATCAGCTGGAATATTATCATAATCAGTGTCAAAAACTGGACTTGTTATTGATAGAGTACTGATTCCTTCTTTTTCATTACTTGATATTTCTGATGCATTGACTGTGACTGTTTGGCTAAAAATGGTTACTGGGGACAATATAACTGGCATGATAGTGACTAGACATAGGAAAAAATTTTTTTCATACAGCTATCTCCTAATTATTTTTATTTTGACACATCTATAATTTTACCCTAAAAGGAAGCGTTAACTTGAACTACATTTTCTAAAAAATAAAAAAACTGGAACAAATAAAAAAAGGGCTGCGACAAAAAAGTGTCACAATCCCTTTTTCCGAATAAACGTTTTTTCCAGAAGTATCTTATTAAGCTTTGACATCCATCACAGGTGCTTTTGCTTTCGCTTTACCTGTTTTTTCCAAGACAAAGTTTTTTACACGATCCATATTGGTTACCAAGACGATCATGGAGGTTTCTTTGTCTGCTGCTTTGATTGCTTCTAGGTCAGCTTCTGCTACAAGCGTATCAGGTGTCACTTGCTGTCCTTCTGTTACTTTCACATCGAATGGCGTACCGCCTAAGTCAACTGTGTTGATGCCCATGTGAAGCAAGATTTCTAAGCCATTTGGTGTCGTAATGCCGATAGCGTGTTTTGTTGGGAAAACAGAACTTATTACTCCAGTAACCGGAGAATAGATATGTCCGTTTTCTGGTTCTACAAAGTAACCTTCACCCATCATTTTTTGTGCAAAAACTGGATCACTTGCTTTATCTAAAGAAACAACTGTTCCGTCAGCGACTGATGAGAGGATAGTCACACTTTCAGCTGAAGCTTGAGGTACTGCTTTTTCAGGCACTTCATTTACTGTGGCTGTTTCGGTCGCTAGTTCTTCTTTTTCTAAACGGTCTTTAGGAATACCGAAGAAGAATGTAGCAACGAATCCACCAGCGTAAGCGGCCAATAAACCAAGGATATAGCCTAACCATTTACCGTCAGAGATCAATGGGATCAAAGCGGCTCCTGAAGGTCCAATAGCGATTGCTCCGACATTTCCGATCATTCCGATCACTGCCCCACCGATACCTCCACCGATACAAGCAGTAATAAATGGACGTCCTAGAGGTAATGTTACTCCGTAAATCAATGGTTCGCCGATTCCTAAGATTCCGACTGGTAAAGCCCCTTTGATCATTTCTGTTAATTCTTTGTCTTTTTTGCAGCGGATCCATAATGCCAATGCTGCACCCACTTGTCCTGCTCCGGCCATCGCAAGAATTGGAAGCAATAAGGTACGACCAGTTTCATCAATCATTTGTACATGGATTGGCGTCAAAATCTGATGTAGTCCGAACATGACCATTGGCAAGAATAATGTACCTAGAACGAAGCCGGCAAATGCTCCTCCAACACCAAGTACCCAGTTGATCCCACCGACCATGCCGTCAGAAATGAACCCTGCTAAAGGCATAATGAAGAAAATTTCGATCAGACCGATGGCAATCAGTGAAAGAGTTGGCGTAACGATGATATCTACCGCATCAGGTACTACTTTATGCAGTTTTTTCTCAACGATTGACAATAACCAAACTGCGAAGATAACACCTAAGATCCCGCCTTGTCCAGCGGCAAGAGCTTCATCGGTAAACAAGTTTTTCAGTGGTGCTTCCGGATTCATCCCTGTCAGCATCACAACGGCCCCCATAACTCCACCAAGCGTTGGCGTTGCACCAAAAACTTGTGCAGCATTGATACCTGTATAGATAACTAGATAGCTAAACATCCCGTTTTTCAAGATGTTCATCACATCGATATATTGTTGCCATGTTCCTGCGTCTAGTGTTCCAGCTGTGACTAAGTTTGCTAAAACTGCGGCAATCCCTGCCACGATCCCAGTACCGACAAATGCAGGGATCATTGGTACAAAGATATTAGAGATGTCTTTTAATACCGATTTGATCTTAGAGGGTTTTTGTTTCGATTTTTGTGCCGCTTTCATTTCTTGTGCCCGTTCGTTTACACGGTCTTTTCCAGATGCAGAAGAACTTGCTGTAGATGCACTAGCAGAAGGAAGTTTTTCTCCTAATTTCACGCCTGCTAAGTCAACCATTTCCTGCGCTACTTTGTTCACTTTCCCAGGTCCGATGATGACTTGGAGCTGTTCATCCTCTACTACGCCAAGTACTCCTGGAATCGCTTTTAATTCCGAGATATTTACAAGATCATCATTGATGACCTTCATACGTACACGAGTCATGCAGTGGACAATGCTTTCAACATTGCCCATACCGCCTGCTCCTTGATAAATTTGTTTTGCCAGTTCTTCCAAAGTCAATTCGTTTTTTGCCATGGTCTTTTCCCCCTCATAAGGTTCCTTTTACAAAACCGTTTGCTTCAGCTAATTTTGCTTGAGCTGCCTCTTTATCACTATTTGTCAAAATCATGACGATAGCCAGTTTGACATTTTGATCTGCTTCTTCAAAGTACTTTTCAGCTGTTTCGTAGTCAGCTTCTGTCGCTTGCATGATGATTCGTTTTGAGCGTTCGATTAGTTTTTCATTTGTTGGTTTGACGTCGACCATCAAGTTATTGAATACTTTACCGATACCGATCATACTGATAGTAGAAATCATATTCAAAATCAGTTTTTGTGCTGTTCCTGACTTCAATCGAGTAGAGCCTGTCAAAAATTCTGGTCCTGCATCGACTTCAATTGGGAAATCCGCATGCTTGCTGATTTCTGCTTGTTTATTGCAAGAAATCGTTCCTGTAACAGCACCAATCGATTTTGCGTAATCTAATCCACCAATCACATATGGTGTACGACCGCTAGCTGCGATACCAATAACTATATCATTTTTTGTTAAATTCAGCTTGATTAGATCTTCTTGCCCTAATTCATAAGAATCTTCGGCTCCTTCGACGGCTACAGTCATTGCTTCTTCTCCACCAGCAATTAGACCTATGACCATTTCCGGTTCTACACCGAATGTCGGTACACATTCAGCAGCATCTAATACACCAAGTCTACCACTCGTTCCAGCTCCCATATAAATCAAGCGACCACCTTTTTTAAAGGATTCAATCGTGTTGGCGATCACTGGCTCGATACTTGTCAGTTCTTTTTCAACAGCAGCGGCCACTTTCTGATCTTCTTTGTTCATTAGTTGGACTGCTTGAGAAATACTCATTTCATCTAATCCAAAAGTTTCTTGGTTTCTGCGTTCCGTTGTTAGGTTCTCTAAATTGATTTTGCTCATTTTTTATCTTCCTTCTTTTCTTATAAATTGATAGTTCATACCAGCTTTGATTTGGTTGATCAGCGGTAGTTCTTCTTTGATGACTTTGGCTACTACATTCACTTTTTCATCCGCTGGCAAATCATATTTAGTTAATTGGATCTCGCCCATATAGCGCAAATACTTTTCGTTATCTAAAGTAATAGATCCTTTCATACGCTTAGCTGTATTTCTTACAGGGATTGGCGGAATCTCTCGAAAACGAGCATCTGCGCTTCGTATGACATCTCTTGCATCATCTTGCCGATTCGTATGTTTTCCTAATATATATTCGTAAAAATCTTCATCTACAGATTCCGTATGCAGCAAGACTGTCTGTTCTTTTTGGAAAGAAGCAAATTGCTCCTGAACGTGTTCTGACAGACCTGCATCTCCGATATAAACAATATCCGTGTTACTTGCTAATAGATCAAGAGCGCCTGCTAGAGGATGGATCCCTCGATGTTCTTCCAAAGTCGGTAATCCTTGATACAGTGGACCTCTCAACTCTGTATCTCCTGGTACAAAGCCTTGGACAAGGAATCCTTGAGTTTTGAGCCATTGATTTTTTTCCTGATACCATTCTTTGTCCAGCCCTGTTTCAGGACGTGGATAATAATTATGCCAAGCTTCGATCTGTGAGAAATCAGCCGCTGCTTCTTTCAACTCATCGATATCTTTAGGCGTGATCGTGCTGGCATTCAAACTGATTTTCAATTGATGTGACCAGTCGGCGATCTGCTGATTAGAAATATGATAATCCATTCTTAACCCTGTTACACCAATTGCTTTCAAGGGTGTTAGATCTTCTAATGAAAAGCCAGCTCGTTTCAATGCTTCTCCTGAAATATCGACCATCAACTCTAGTTTATTCTTTTTCGCTTCGCTTCCTAGTTCGATCAATCGATTTTGATAAGCCGAAACATCATCTTCTGGTATATGCATGGAAGTGAAAATACCGACAAAGCCATTGGATGCCATTTGGCGGATATACTGTTTCTTCTCTTCTGACAAAGGATCATTCATAAATATTGAAAAGCCAAACATATTATCCCTCTTTTTCTGTATCCGTATTCATTTCTATGACTAGAGTATATATCTAAAGAAACAAAATTTCAATACTTTTGTTAAAATAATTAAATTTTATTTCTAAAAATTGGATTTATATTGCCAAAAGAATTGACACAGCCACAAAAAAGGCACTGCTAAGAAAAAGCAGTGCCTTGAAACATTTTATTTAAATAACACAAAAGTCTAATTACTCATAAGAAATTAATTCTGTATTGTCTACCATGAATGTAAAGAACCCTTCATTAGGCATTGGATGAAAATAAGCATTGATCACTCTTATCAAGGCATTATGACAGACTAACAAGTAGACATTTTCTTCGTCTTCCATGCATTCTTTCAATAAAGGAACGATTCGTGCGTACACATCTAAGACCGACTCTCCATTTGGGAAACGTACAGCAAACGCTAAACGCGCTTTTTGAAAGTTTTCATCTTTGCTTGGCAGTCCGTCATAATCCCCAAAATCCATTTCTACCAATCGCTCATCAGCGGTCATCGGCAAATTGAGACGTTCAGCTACTGCTTGTGCTGTATCTCTTGCTCGTTGAAGAGGGGAATGGATGATTTTCGTAATTGGAACAGGCAAATCTACTACCTTTTCTGCTAGTGCCTGTGCCTGCATCTGTCCTTTTTCAGTCAGCGGCACATCTGCCCGCCCGCAAACTAATCCTTGTGCGTTCCAAGTTGTTTCTCCGTGTCTCGTTACATAAAGCATGTGATTCTCTCCTTCGTTGACAAAGTTCTCCTTAACCATACCTTGTTGTCTTTGAGATTACAAGGTTTAGATTTTCTCAAGAGAAATAATCTCAGTAGATACTTTATCTAGAAAGGTTTGATCATGTTCCACTAGTAACATAGCAGGTTTCACGTTCAAAATCAGTTGTTCTAATTGTTCTTGATTGAAGACATCCAAATAATTCAATGGTTCATCCCATATATATAGCTCAGCTGGTTGTGATAAAGATTTAGCCAATTCCACTTTTTTCCGTTGCCCCATACTCATCTGTTCGATTTTGTTATGAAAAACATCTCTTTCCATCCCAAGCTTTCGGAGATTATTCAAAAATGCTTGGTAGTCTACTCGGTTTTTCTCCGCGAATTCCGCCAACGTCCCTCGATTGTCTTCATAATTTTGGCGTACGTAACTAATGGTCAAATGTTTGGGCTGGGATTTTTCTCCTACAACCTTGCCGCTGAATGTTCCCAGAAGATAATGGATAATGGATGACTTTCCCGCGCCGTTAGGACCTGAAATTGCCACCCGCTGATGAGGTTCGATCGTAAAGTGAACTGGCTCGAATAACAGATTTTCATACCCTAATTGAAGATTTTCTACGCTTAACAGCCGTTTATGATGAGACACTTGACTATTCATCGTCAAAGCATCGATATACTCGATATCTTTTAATAATTTTTCTTTCTCACTGATCTGGGTTTCCATCCGATTCACGATTGCTTTAGATCGTTTCATCGTCCGTGCAGCATCAGCGCCTACTGCTCCTTTATTCACTCGCCTAGATTCCGTATCGATGAATCCGACTTTTTTCTTTGTTTTGTCTCCTTCACGGGAACGAGACCATTCTGCTTTTTCTGCCGCTGTTTTCTTTAGCCTGCTGACTTCTTTTTTCAATTTTTCATTTTTAGCTATTTCAAATTCATCACGAAGTTTTTTCTGTTCTTCATAGATAGAGAAATTCCCTTGATAAAGTTCCAGTTGGCTCTTTTCGATTACTAAAACATGGTCCACTACTTCATCGATAAATCCCCGATCATGACTCACCACGATGAATCCTTGTTTTTTCTTTTTCAAATAAGCCGCTACTTGTTTTCTGCCAGAGATATCCAAATGATTCGTTGGTTCATCGATTAACGGGAAATGAGTGTCATCCACAAATAAGAGTGCCAGTAGGACTTTTGTCTTCTCTCCTCCTGATAGTGTGCTGAATTCTCTCCATAAGATTTCAGGATCTGTTTGCATCAGTTGGAGCTCTCTTTCAATTTCCCATATCTCAAAATCCGTAATCTCATTTAACACATAATAGGTCAAACGCTCTTTATCTTTTGTTTGCTGCGGGAAATAGACAAACGCTTGCTGATGGATCACTTGCCCTTGGTAAGGGAGTTTGTTTTGCAGGATATTCAGTAAAGTTGTCTTTCCTCGACCGTTTCGTCCGATAAGTCCTAGTTTCCATTGGGTGTCAAAGTTTAGATTGGCTTGTTCAAATAATAATGTGCCTTGGCTGTCATAGCCGAATGTCAGATTTTTTATTTCGATTTTAGACATTATTCCATCACCTCGTAAAAAAAGACCAGTCCTATTTTCAGAACTGGCTAAAGAGGATGCAAGGGTTTGGTGCACACAAAAAGACCCATACATCGAAAGAACCAAGCCAATCCTGAAAATCTGCACACTGCTCCCTTGTCTCCACAAGGTACAGTCTGAATGCAGCTTTCATCAATCGACTTAATTTTTCAATGCACGGATCCCTCACTTTGTCCTATATTTGAAATTACGATAGCATAAAGAAATTGATTTTGTCAACTACTTCGGGAGGATGGTGAAAAATCTGCTGAGTGTCTGTCCTAAGATTTTTGTTTTTTCTAATGTTTGCCTGTGTTCCATTGCTTCCTCTAAATCGATTGGTCCTAATTGAATGCTTAAGACAATAGGGAGAAAATCAGAGAGTCCTTCCAACTCTTGGTCCCTACTTCCGCAAATAGCGATTATTGGTTTTCGATATTTTTTTGCAAGCACTGCTACGCCATATGGAACTTTTCCGTGGATTGTTTGCTGATCAATCCGCCCTTCTCCTGTAATGATGACATCTGCTTGTTCGATCTGTTTTTCTAATCCAGTGATTTGGCTGACCAACTCAAAACCAGAGACCATCTTCGCTCCTAACAAAAAAAGGGCTCCGCCAATACCGCCTGCTGCTCCGCTTCCTGGGATGTCATCTAAATCCACCTCCCAAACATCTTTTATCTGCTGAGCAATCTTTTCTGCTTGTTTATCCAAGAAAGCTAACGTCGTATCCGTTCCTCCTTTTTGTCTTCCAAATTGCCAAGCAGCTCCTTGTTGACCTGTATATGGGTTGGTCACATCTGCAGCGATGATCACTTTTGCTTTAGAAACAAGAACGTTCCTTCGATCCAAATGAAGTTTTCTAGTAGATAACAAAGGATTTCCTTCTGTGTACCCTTCTAAAGAAGCACCCAAGGATTGGAGTAATCCTAGACCACCATCGCTACATCCGCTTCCTCCTAAAGTGACAATGATTTGTTCCACTTCTTGAAGCAGTGCATCTTTGATAAGCTCTCCCAAGGCATAACTAGAAGCAAGTCGGATGGTTTGATCCGTTGGTTTATCAAGTAAATCTAATCCTAATACTTGTGCAGATTCAATGACTGCGGTATTTTTTCCTTGCCAGTTCGTCAATAAATAAGTGATTTTTCGCTGACGAAATAAGAGATCCATCCCATCAATCGTACGCCAGGTTCCCCCGAGCGCGTAATAGATTGCTTCTGCAGTATTTTCTCCGCCATCTGCAATCGGCACATTGATTTTTCTTCCTTTACGGTCTTCCCAGCCATTTAGAACTGCCTGATTTAATTCAAATGAAGAAGCACTTCCTTTAAATGAATCGATTGCCGCTAAAATATCCATCTATATCCCTCACTTTCTTCTTAAGTAAGACACTTTTTTTCACTTTTTTCAAACAAAACAATGCTATTTTCTTCTGTTTTTCTATATACTAAAAGGGAACTCATTGAATAAAGGAGAGAAAAAACATGAAAATCGCAATAGCTGGAGCCGGAGCAATGGGCAGCCGAATCGGATTGATGTTGCATCAAAGCGGAAATGAGGTCGTCTTGATCGATCGCTGGCCTGCTCACATTGAAGCCATTCGTACAAATGGATTGATTGCTGACTTTAATGGCAAAGAAGTAGTTGCAAAACTGCCAATCTATTCACCAGAAGAAATCATCGAAAGCAACGAACACGTGGATTTGATCGTAGCCTTGACAAAAGCGAATCAATTAGATGATATGTTTCGTTCGATCCAATCCATTATTACTGAGAATACTTATGTTTTGTGTTTACTGAATGGATTAGGTCATGAAGATGTACTGGAAAAATATGTACCAAAGAAAAATATCTTATTTGGGATCACGATGTGGACAGCTGGTCTAGCTGGTCCCGGAAAAGTCACATTATTAGGTGATGGAGAAATCGAACTAGAGAACTTGGAACCAGAAGGCGAAGCATTTACAAAAAAAGTTGTAGAAGTCTTTCAAGAAGCAAGATTGAATCCAATCTATAGTCATAATGTTCGTTATTCCATTTGGCGAAAAGCTTGTGTAAACGGAACATTAAATGGATTATGCACGATCTTGGATTGTAATATTGCTGAACTAGGTGCGCAAAAAGCGGCAGAGGGCATGGTTCGAACGATCGTATCTGAGTTTGCTTCTATCGCAGCAATAGAAGGAATCACATTAGATCAAGAAGAAGTGTACCAGCATATTGCTTCTACTTATGATCCTGACAACATCGGGTTGCATTACCCATCTATGTACCAAGACCTGATCAAAAACCATCGTTTGACTGAAATCGACTACATCAATGGTGCCGTTTGGCGAAAAGGACAAAAATATGATATTGCTACACCCTATTGTGCCTTTTTGACCCAATTAGTCCATGCAAAAGAAGGAATCCTTGGCGCAGAATAAAAGGCTCTCTGATGAGAATCAGCTGGATCAGCAGCTGGTTCTCATTTTTTTACCCCCACGAAAGATCAAAAAGAAAAACACAATTCTCATGTTGCCATAAGAATTGCGCTTGTTTATTTTCATCTATGATTGTTTGGCACTTTTATTTATTTTTAACAGAGGAAAGATCGTATTCATATTGTTCATAAATAGCGGAGTCAGTAGTGAAAAAACGTTTTGCCCAATTTTCTGCATCAAAAAATTCCAACAGTTCTGATGGGATTGGCTGAAATGGCGTATGCAGAAATTCCGGTAATTCATCTAAATCACGTTCTTGAAGCAAAAAAATATTTTCAGGATGATAAAACTGATAATGAGCTATGGCTTGATTATCTGTCACTAGCTTCTTTTGAAAATACATAGATTCAAACGTTCGCAAAGTCACTCCTTGCTGCCCTTCCCGCAACAGTTCTAGAATCCCGCTCGATTCCCCAGTTTTTTTCAGATACTCTTCATAAGTAAGGTATCCAGGTTGTTCATTTCCTCGAAGCGGAAGAATAAAGTAATTGGTCGTAACACCTCTTTTTGTAAATTCCTGCTTATATTTTTCTGCCCGTTCTTTTCTGCCGTTATTTGTTGCACCAAAAAAAAGATCCGTCTTTGGTTCGCTAGAAGAAAAATCCATATGTTTCGAATAAAAGGAACTATTATGTTTTAGTCCAAGTTCTTTTGCTTCCAAAAAATCAAAATGATAAATCTCATCGATTGACGGTTCATCTTGTGCCTGTTTCAGCATCGCCTCGTGTTCTGCTTTGAAGTGGTTCCAAAAAAATAACACGATTTTTGCATTGGTAAATGGACGCACGCGTCGAGCCATCTCCATATCAAATCCATAATCTAAAAAAACGATCAGCTGATAATTTGCCAACTGTTGTCGAGCCGATTTAATGAATTCCGACTGTAGTAAATCTTTTCCGGACCAAACATCTAAAGAGCGGATGGAAGGAAAAAAATAAAGTGATTTATTTTTCGCAACTAGCAATACGTCGTTTTTGTTCATCTGTTCCGCCTCACTTTCTCTGTCACTTTTTCCTATGATAGCCTGTTTAAATAGTAAAAAGCCAGTAAAACGCTTCCTATTATTTTTATAAAAATTTAATATTTCTATGAAAATACGATGAAATAAATCATTCTTCCATTAAAATATGCCTAAAAGTTTTCTGAATAGTTGTAATTGTCTGAAAATTTGTTATCATTAGTCATTGTTATTATTGCTATTTATTCTTACTATACATTTTGATTGTGAATTTAAAAGAAAGAGGTTAT
Source organism: Enterococcus lactis (assembly GCF_015751045.1). GTDB lineage: Bacteria > Bacillota > Bacilli > Lactobacillales > Enterococcaceae > Enterococcus_B > Enterococcus_B lactis. The sequence continues at coordinate 32,333 of NZ_BNJW01000009.1, read as the reverse complement.
TTATGGAAGATAAAAAATTGAAAAAACAACTTAGCTCCCGACATATCACCATGCTAGCTTTGGGTGGAGCGATTGGTGCAGGTCTATTTAAAGGAAGTGGCGAAGCGATTGGAATCGCCGGCCCTTCTGTATTGATCGCTTTTTTGATTGGCGGAATGATTTTATATATCGTGATGAAAGGTCTGGGAAAAATTGTTTTAAGTGGTGGCGATACGCACCACGGATTATCTGGATTGATTCGTCCATATCTAGGTGCTCATTCTGCCGATTTTACCGATTGGGTCTACTGGTCCATGTGGATTATCAATATCATTGCTGAAGCTGTTGCAGCTGCTTCCTTTTTACAGTTGTGGTTCCCCCACGTCCCAGCTTGGGTATTTGTTTTTATGTTGGCTGTTTTAACTACTATCATCAATCTTTATTCGGTACGATTATTCGCAGAGACAGAATATTGGCTGGCCTTTGCTAAAATCAGTGTCATTATCCTATTGATCATTTTTGCTGCTTATCTTGTTGGTCAGCAAATGTTGGGTTCTGGTGTTTTCCCTACCCTTCAACAATTGACTGATCATGGTGGTTTTACTCCTCATGGTATGAAGGGAATCATCAGTTCTTTGCTTGTAGTTATCTATTCTTACGGCGGTTCTGAGCTGATTGCTATCACAGTAAGCGAAGCAGATGATCCTAAACGTGCGATTCCTAAAGCAATCAAAGGCGTTATGGGAAGAATCATTTCCTTTTACATTATTCCTTTATTTTTGCTTTTGATTATTTTTCCTTGGAATACATTAGCAGGTACGAACGTTAGTCCTTTTGTGATGGTATTTGAAAAAATGAATATTCCATTTGCAGCAGATATCGTCAATTTCGTGATTGTTCTTGCTCTGTTCTCGTCTATCAATTCAGGTGTGTATGCTTCTTCGAGGATTTTGTTCTTCCGCTTGAAAGATCGAAAAGGTTCCTCTAGAAAACTAGCTGTTTTAAACAAGCATCAAGTACCGCAACGTGCTGTGCTGTTTTGTACCAGTGTTCTTTATCTAGGTGTGGCTCTTTCTTATTTTGTCGGTGACAAATTATTTGGCTATCTGGCAGGTTCTCTTTCCTATACAGTATTATTGATCTGGATCATTATCAGTGCTGCGTCCTTTATACTGGCACTAAGGAAAGGAACGTTATGGGACAAAGGAATCAGCTTTTTTGCATTAGCAGTCTTAGGGTTGATTTTCCTTGGTATCCTATTCACGAACTCCATTGGGGTAACTGTATTGACCGGTCTGCTTTACCTGTTCATTTATTTCAGTTATCAAAAAAAGAACGATGCTTTCGTCTTGATGAATGAATGAAACCAATAGAGAATTTTATTCTATTTATATTGAATAGCTGGAGCTATTGAAAAAGGAGCTGCGACAAAAATTGTTGCAGTTCCTTTTTCCGAATAAACGGTGTTCAAAAACTTACATCTGCGGTAATAAGAACAGCTTTTTCACGACCTTTCCACTAAACGGTGTTCTCCTGTCAACTCCTCGGTCACAAGTCTCAATATTCAACAAACATGAGAAACTATTTTTTGAAATTGTTCCTTGTGACTCAGTGTTAAACGGCAGGCTCACGACCTCTTGATAAACGGTGTTCAAAAACCATCTGTGCAGATTAATTGATTGTTCTCCACGTTCATGACATGATAGAAGAAAGGAATGAAGAAAAAGGAGTTTGTTTTAAATGAAAAAGTATTGGAAGTTTTTGTTGATGATTGGTGTTTCGACGGTAGTCATGTTTGGTATGATGTATTTGAATGTTTATGCGCTCGACCATATCTTCTTCAGTCGCACACGTGTATTCATGGCGCTGATGATGGGTGCAGTCATGGCAGTCATCATGTTGTTGTTCATGTGGAAAATGTATAAAAACAAAAAGATAAATGCTATGATTTTAGCGGCAAGTCTTCTTGTTTTTGCTGGTTCCTTATTTATGGTACGAAGCCAAACAACTGTCAACGATACGGCGTGGATGAAGGCAATGATCCCTCATCACTCTATTGCTATCTTGACAAGTAAACGAGCTGATTTAAAAGATCCTGAAGTAAAAAAATTAGCGGAAGAAATCATTCAGGCACAAGAAGAAGAGATCGATAAAATGAAAAAAATGATCAAAGAAATGGAATGACCATTATCTATCCAAACAGAAAAAGAGGTTGTGAAAAAGCTGCCCTGCATCAAGTAATAAGAACAGCCAAACAAAAATAGCTTCTCATATTTTTCGTTTGATTAGGCTTATTACCGCAGATGCAAGCTTTTGAACACCGTTTATCGAGAGGTTGTGAAAAAGCCGCTTAGTTTCGAGTATGAAGAAAAATTTTGTGAAAATGGCTTTCCACATTTTTGCATAAATTTGGCTTAATACCGAGAAACTGGCTTTTGAACACCGTTTATTCGTAAAAGGGAGTGTGACAAGACTTTTGTCACACTCCCTTTTTCCGTTTTTATTGTTCTAATTGCGCTGTCTTGCTTACTGCTTCTTGCGGTTTCACAAATTTCTTTGAGATCCCCCAACCTGTAAAGGCACTGACCATCGAAAACACAGGTGAAAGCAAACTGAAAAACACGAATGGCAAGTAAGTGAGTGTAGGAATGCCAAATGTACTTGCTACGAAACTTCCGGCGATTCCCCAAGGCACTAAGTAATTGATCACTGTTCCACCATCTTCTAGTGTTCTCCCTAATACAGTTGGATCAAAGCCTGCTTTTTCGTAAGTTTCTTTAAATGCATTACCAGGCAGGATAACAGATAGAAATTGTTCTCCAATAAAGATATTTACTCCGATGCTTGTCATCAATGTTGTAAAAATCAATTTTGGGGTGTTCGTCATCTTTCTTGATACTCGTTCCATAACGGTTGAGATCAACCCAAATTCGATCAACAAACCACCTAATGACAATGTTAGAATAATCAATGACACAGTTGGCATCATACTTTCGATTCCTCCACGGCTAAGCAGTGAATCGATTTGTTGGTTTCTAGTATTTGAAACAAATCCAGATTCGATGACCCCTGCCAACTTTGTTAAGGAAGTTTGTGGGTTTTGAATAAAGATCATTCCTACTGCTACAGCGATATTCAACAAAATCGTCAAAATTGCCGGCACCTTTTTCCATGCACACAAGAGCATTAAAAATAGAGGAATCAGTGACCAGATCGAAATAGTAAAGTTTGCTTCTAGAATATCGGTCACTTCACGAATAGATGAAAGACTTGCGGCTTTACTTGTGTGTCCTAAAATCATGAATAAAAAGAAAGAAACAACAAATGCCGGAACAGTCGACCACATCATATGCTTGATGTGTTTGAACAAATCGGCATCAACAATAGCTGCTGCTAAATTTGTTGATTCGGATAATGGAGACATCTTGTCTCCAAAAACGGCACCTGAAACAATGGCTCCAACTACAAGGGCTGGATTTAGTCCTAGTGTTGTCCCAATACCGAAAAATGCAATCCCAATCGTTGACATAACCGTAAAGGCACTCCCTACAGCGCTACCTACGATTGCACAAACAACAAATACAGAAGGGACGAACCACTGGACACTGATCAATTTAAATCCAATGACCATGAGGGTTGGAATAATTCCTGCTTGTATCCATACAGCAATCAATGAACCGACTAAAATAAAAATAAAGATTGGAATGATCCCCGATTTGATGCCATTGATGATCCCTTCGTGCAGCCAATCTGTCGGGAATTTTTTTATCACTGCGTACAACATGACCATTCCGATAGCTGCCAAAATCGTGATATTAGGCGAAACCTTTAATCCGACAACGCCAATCGCAATGCCTAAAACAATGACCATTAATACAAGTGTTGCTTCTAAAAAACTTGGTGTTCCTTTTTTTTCCATGATAATCTCTCCTTTTTTAGTTGTTCTTATGTTCTAAAAAAGTTAAGATATCGGATTACTCCGCCACAATTCATCCGCGATTCCTCCTTTATAAAAATAAAAAGACCTGCTTTCAACTAAGGACGAATGACTCCGCGGTACCACCTTAATTAAAAACAGATCTGTTTTTCACTTTCAAACGATTATTCAAATGTATGGACTTTCCATGTAATTCGTCAATTAGGCTTGATCGATTCGCAGCGACCACCGACTTTCTGAACAAAACACCTAACCGCTACTGCGTGAAAAGTTGACTTGTATGAAGTTTACCTTCCATAAGATCATTTGTCAATGAAAAAGAAAATATTTTTTCATTTTTCTGAAAATTATTTTTATCACTTTCACGCACAACTTTATCTTTTTACTAGAAAGTAGCGCCCTCTTGTTTTTTTCTTGCTACTGTTTCTTGATGTTCTTGTTTGATTTTTTCTAATAGCTTGGGTTCTCTCAATAAATCTAGAGCTGTATTGGCAAGTAATTCCGCTGCAATCGCAATAGAAGCAAGTCCTTTTTCACTTTTAGCAGCAGCTTTGAATTCTTCTGTATGTCCGGCAATGTATGTCTCAGAGATTGCTACAGTAGGCTGTATCGTTGGAATGACTTGGCTGACATTTCCTACATCAGAAGAACCTAGACTTGTTCTTTGTTCCGTTTCTATTTCTTCATCAGGAACACCTGCTTCTTTTGCATGTTGGAAGAATAAGTCATCGAAAGAAGGCGTGACGATGACATCATCGACTGCATTTTGGAACAATCCAAACTCAAAAGTCGTACCCGTGCTTAATGCAGCACCTCGTACGATATTTTCCACTTTTTCATATACTCTGTCTAATGTTTGTCGATTTCCTGCACGTAAATAGAAACGTCCAGCAGCGTAGTCTGGTATGACGTTGGCCGCCACGCCTCCATCTGTAATGATTCCATGGATATTGACATCTTTTGGCAATTGCAAGCGTAGAGCGTTGATTCCGTTAAACACTTGGATCAAGGCTTCCAAAGCATTTACTCCTTTTTCAGGTGCTGCTGCTGCATGAGAAGCGACACCGTAAAATTTGATATCAACTGGATCATTTGCTAAAGATTCTGTCGTTTTCCCATAACGAAAAGCTGGATGGACACATAATGCTGCATCGACATCCTCAAAAAAACCTTCCCGAACGAAGCTGCCCTTAGCTGATCCATTTTCGCCTCCTTCTTCCCCTGGAGTACCATACACACGGATTTCTCCGCCAATCTCATCAATGAATTGTTTCACTATGCTGGCTGCTAATACGGAGTAAGTACCAAATAAATTATGTCCGCATGCATGACCAATACCTGGTAAAGCATCAAATTCTGCCAAAAAGGCAATTGTCGGACCTGGTTTATTGGAAATATAACGTGCATCAAAGCCTGTTCGGTGCCCAGCTACTTCTTTTTCTACCCAGAACCCTTCTTTTTCCAATTGTTTGATTAAAGCTGCTGAGGAATAAAATTCATAATTACTTACTTCAGGATGGTCGTGAATAGCTAGTGCAAGTGCTTGATATTCTGGTAAACGGTATTGGATCAGATCTTTCAATTGATTTGTTGAGAGTGTGGTTGTCATAAAAATTTCCTCCTATGCTAGTCGTTTTTTCTTATTTTCTCCCGAATGTTTCCCACGCAGGTACGCTTGAACCTTTTGATGTTTTTTCGATTACTTTGGCTGTTTCTTCTGTTTGATAGGCATCTACTATTTTTTGATACGTTTTATTGTCTTCATCTTCTTTTCTTGCAACGATGATATTGACATAAGGACGTGCATGGTCATCGACTGGTTCTAAGAAGATTGCATCAGAAGCGGGATTAAATCCAGCATCTACAGCTACACCGCTATTGATGACTGAAATGTCTACATCCGACAAAGCACGTGCTGTTTGGGAAGCATCTAACTCAGAAATGTCTAGATTTTTTTTATTCTCGGTAATATCAGAAACGGTAGGCGCTTGGCCTTTTGCCTTGTCCACTTTGATCAATCCAGCAGTTTGCAATAACAGAAGAGCTCTGCCGCCATTCGTGACATCATTAGGGATGGCAACTTTCGCTCCATCTTTGATATCAGCCACATCTTTTAACGTATTGGAATAAATTCCCAACGGTGCATTAACCGTATTCCCAATCGATACTAAATCAGTTCCGTGTTCTTCATTGTAATTGTCTAAAAAGAATTGATGTTGGAAGGAGTTCAAATCGATCGATCCATCTGCTAAAGCCGCATTTGGCTGATTGTAATCTGTAAATTTCACATATTCCAAATGGATGTTTTCCTTTTTCAAACGCTCTTTCACATCGTCCCATACATCTGTATCTTCCCCAATGATCCCTAGTTTTACGGTCGTTTCTTTTTTGTCAGTTGTAGCTACTTTTCCTTGGCTGCACCCTACCAACCAAATAATTGCTACAAATGTAATGACTGCAAAACGAATAATTTTTTTCATTTTTTCTCCTCCACTTTCAATGTGTGATTTTTTTAATCAGTTGATTACTGATAAATTGACTCAAAAAAACTAAGACCAGAATCAATAATGTAGCGACAATCGTTACATCTGTTTGGAATCGATTATATCCTCTCGATATAGCAAGATTCCCTAATCCGCCGGCACCTACTGCTCCGGCCATGGTAGTCAGTCCGATCACATTGATAATCGTCAACGCTGAGACCCGAATGATACCGGGTAACCCATCTAACAAATAAACACGTAAAATGATGCCGATTGGGCTCGTGCCCATCGCTTCTGCTGCTTCGATCACCCCAGGATCAACTTCTAGCAGTGCATTCTCGATTTGACGGGCAAAAAACGGGACAACACCAAAAATCAAAGGGACTAAAGCTGCTTTGGCACCGATCGTCGTTCCAACTAAGAAACGAGTAGTCAAAGCTAAAAGGGAAAGCAAGATAATAAAAGGGATGGAACGAATGATATTGATCAACTTATCAAGTATTTCGAACAGCAGCCTGTTAGCTAGTAATCCATTTGGACGCGTCACTACTAACGTCACACCTAGGATGATTCCGATAATCCCACCAATGAATGCCGTCCAAAAAGACATATATAGTGTTTGCTTTGTCGCTTCGATGAATTCATCCGGAATCAAATAGACATTCGGCAAATATGTTTTAAAAAATTCAGTCATTTTAGCTTCCTCCTTCTATGACTTTGATACGGTTATCTAATTCGTTTTTTTGTAAAATAGTTACTTTTACACCAGATTTGATCAAATAATCCAATGCTTTTTGCCGCTGTTTGGTTTCTCCAGCTAAAGTAACGATCAAACTTCCTAAGGGTGTTTCTTGTAATAGCTCTACATTACCGTATAAGATATTCGCTGTTACTTGGTACTTGCTGTAAAGATGAGCGATTAGAGGTTCGTTCGTCTGGTTGCCGATATAACTTAATTCCACCAACCATTTATTTGCAATCTGATCGGCAAAAGCAGCATGGGCACTGATTGTTTCCAATGCTTGGTCAAGGTGTGTCGCTGTCCGAATAAAATCTTTAGTCAATTCTTCTTCAGGATGACTGAAAATCTGGATGCTGCTGCCTTTTTCAATGATTTTCCCAGCTTCCATAACCGCCACCTTGTTGCAGATTTCTTTGACAACTTGCATCTCGTGAGTAATCAGGACGATCGTTAGACCTAGTTGACGATTTAGTTTTTTTAACAGCGCAAGGATCTGAAGGGTCGTTTTCGGATCAAGTGCACTAGTTGCTTCATCGCATAACAACACTTTAGGTTCATTTGCCAGAGCTCGTGCGATTGCCACTCGTTGTTTTTGTCCCCCCGACAGTTGTTTAGGATACGCAGATGCTTTTTCTTCCAGACCGACAAGTTCCAGTAGTTCATTCACTTTTTGACGACGTTCCTGTTTTGATTTTCCAGAATACTTTAGAGAAAAATCTACGTTGTCAAAAATCGTTCGACTTTCCATTAGATTGAAATGCTGAAAGATCATACCGATGGCCTTTCTTTCTTTTCGCAATTCTTTTGGAGAGAGCTGGCTTAAATTCGTCTGGTTGACGATGACTTCTCCTGCTGTTGGTTTCTGCAACAAATTCATCACGCGGACTAACGTACTCTTTCCTGCACCTGAGTAACCGACGATCCCATAAACATCCCCTTTTTCAATCGTTAAATCTACAGAATCTACTGCCTGTATCTCTTTTTCTTTTTGTTTGAAACATACAGAAACATCTCGCAATTCAATCATTAACATTCCTCCTTGTCTATAAAAAAAGCATCCTCAAGAAAATGAAAATAGTCATTTTCTTGAGGACGCCTTTTTGCGTGTTACCACCTCATGTTCAAGCTGTGTTCACACACAACTCCTCTTCAAGTACCATCATACTCTAGCAAGATATCGGTCGCAGCCGTCACCGCCTTACATCTATGCTCGGGATGAATTGCTCGATGGCCATTTTCCAATAGTCGTTCCTTGCTTCTTCTCAGCTACCGAAGCTCTCTGTCAAAGGTTCTTCTATCGTACTTACCATTTCAATGCAAATAATATTCAAAAAAAAAATCCTTTTACTAACATAAACTATGTCAGTAAAAGGACGACGTATCGTGGTACCACCTTTTTTCGGAAGTTTTCTTCCCTCAAGCCCAACATCTCAAAAAGAGAGATTGGCGTTCGTTTTAACGGTCGAACATTTCCGAATTTGCCTACTTATCGACAAATTATTCTCCAAGGCCATTTTCAGCTTTTCTTACTTGACTCTTCACACCAGCCAGAGCCTCTCTGCAAAGTTTCCAAACTTACTTTCCTTCTCAACGAAATCAATATTTTGTTGTTGGGAATAATCTACAGGAGGAAAACTGAAAAGTCAAGCATGAAATTCAAATTATTTTTTCTATATTTATTTTTCTGTTTTTTTATCTAACATTTCAATAACAGTTCGAAGATCTTTCCCTTCCGCAAGAAGGTTCAATTTTTCCTTCTCTTCGACGCTATAATTTCGAACAAAACTGGAATCGGGTATCAAAACAACGCCTAGTCCAGCACGTGAAGCGGCTGTCGCTCCTACTAAAGAATCTTCCACTGCAAAAGCTGAAGGAGCTTCTAATCCTGTTCGTTCCAAAGCTGTCAGATAAGGGACCGGTGAAGGCTTGTTCTCCGATACTTCATCTCCGAACGTAAACGTATCAAAGTAATCGGCTAATTGAAAGTGATCCAAGATATCTGTTGCTCTTTTCGTAACAGTTGTTGTAGCAATCCCTAGTTTCATATGACGTTCTTTTAAGTCTGTCAATATTTCTTTTGCGTAGGGTTTCAATTGGATAGCTCCACTTGTCAGCTGTTGATAAAAATATTCTTCACGCTTTGCTCGGACTTCCTGCACTTTTTCAGGACTGCCTGCTACCTGCACTAAAATATCAAAACTTTGTTTCCAGTTTTTTCCGCCCCAAGCGTCAACGATTTCTTTCGGGATATGAATATCAAATTGCTGGAATCCCCAAAGCCAACCATCCCGATACGTTCTTTCCGTATCCACTAACAAACCATCTAAATCAAATATTGCACCTTTCATCTATACATTAATCCTTTCCAAAACAATACACCTAGTTTAGCATGATTGATCCAAAATGAACAGAAGCATAGAGCCCAGCCGCATCACTTATAAGAGTTCTTGGAATCGACGGATATAGATTTTCTTCACAGCTGTCACAAGCGCCAGATAAGCGACGACTGTTACAAGCAGCCATAACCAGTAATTGCCAGGGAGCGGCATCAAGCCTAACTCAGCACCAAATCCTGTGAATGGAAGGACTGAACCGACAATGATTCCTAATGTAGTGATAACCAGCATGGCAAATGTTGCATTGCTTTGGATAAATGGTATTTTCGGTGTACGCAATGCATGGAGCACTAATGTTTGTGTCCACAGGGATTCGACGAACCATCCTGCATGGAATAATGCGATAAAAATCACTTGTTGTGAGCTATCCAATGTATGGAAACTTCCACCAACTACAGCAGGACAAATAACAAAATACATCAACAAGTAAGTAGTGATATCAAAAATCGAACTTGTTGGACCAAAATAAACCATGAATTTTCCAATACTAGATGCATTCCATTTCTTTGGCTCATCCAAATATTCTTTATCCATCCGATCCCATGGTAAGGAAATGCAAGAAACGTCATAGATCAGATTCAAAAATAGAAGTTGCAAAGGCAACATTGGTAAAAATGGTAAGAACGTACTGGCAATCAGTACGGAAAACATATTGCCAAAATTAGAACTTGCTGTAGCCTTGATATATTTCATGATGTTTCCAAAAGTTTCTCGTCCAGAAAGAAGGCCTCTTTCCAAAATCGTCAAATCTTTTTCTAAAAGGATCACGTCTGCTGATTCTTTTGCGATATCCACAGCTGTATCCACGGAAATACCGATATCAGCCACTTTCATTGCTGGAGCATCATTGATACCATCTCCTAAAAATCCGACAGTATGACCATTTTTACGTAAAGCTGTCGTCAATCGTGCTTTTTGCTGAGGATTCAATTTTACGAATACTTCATGGTCTTCAGCTACTTGCGCTAATTCATGATCATTCATTTCCGAGATTTTCTCACCAGTAATCAATTCATTGATTTCTAGGTCTACTTGACGGCACACAGACCGTGTGACTAATTCATTGTCCCCAGTCAGAACTTTTACAGCTACACCATGTTCTTTTAAAGCTTTCAACGCTTGTTTTGTTGTTTCTTTTGGTGGATCAAGGAAAGCAAGATAACCAATCAGAACCATGTCTGACTCATCTTTGACTGAAAATTCTCCAACAACGCTTGGATTGGTCTTTTGTGCGACACCAATCACTCGCAAGCCGTCTTCATTAAGTGATTGTACTTTTGCAAGCACCGCTTCTTTTCGTTCTTTTGTTAATGGTGCGACAATACCACCAAGATCAATAAATTTAGAAATGTTCAACATTTCTTCAATCGCGCCTTTTGTGATCATCTGTGTTTTGCCAGCTGGATCAGCGACCACAACACTCATACGGCGACGTTCAAAATCAAAAGGAATTTCATCTACTTTTTGATAATTGATCGTATCTGTATCTAAAGTTTCTGCTGCTTCATCAATGATAGCCACATCTAACAAATTTTTCAGCCCTGTTTGATAGTAGCTGTTTAGATAAGCATGGCGCAAAACACGATCATCTTCATTTCCTTCACAATCCATATGATATTCAAGAATGATTTTGTCTTGTGTCAATGTTCCCGTTTTATCCGTACATAACACATCGATCGCACCAAAATTCTGGATAGCATTTAAATTTTTGATGACTGTTCCTTTTTTGGCCATCACACTTGCTCCTTTGACCAAATTCGTCGTAACGATCATTGGAAGCATTTCAGGCGTTAAACCAACTGCTACAGATAATCCAAAAAGAAAAGCTTCTAACCAATCTCCTTTTGTAAGCCCATTGATAACGATAACTGCTGGAGCCATCAATGACATAAATTTGATCAGCAGCATGGATGTTTTGTGGATGCCTAATTCAAAACTTGATTGGATGGGTTTTTCAGATAGCGTTTCTGCTACATGCCCAAATAGTGTGTCATTTCCGACAGAAACAATGATTCCTTCCGCGCTTCCACTGATGACATTGCTTCCCATAAAGACAAGATTTTCATAACTTGTTTCGCTTTGCTGATCGTCTTCACATACTTTCGCATGCTTTTCTACTGGATAGCTTTCCCCTGTCAGTGCTGCTTGGGAAATGAATAGATCCTTTGCGGACAATAAACGCATATCCGCTGGTATCATATCTCCTGCTGAAAGCCGCACAAGATCTCCGCAGACAATTTCTTCCATAGGAATCTCAGTATACTCGCCATTTCGTTTGACAGCTGCCGTTACTTTCACAAGTGATTTCAGTTTTTCAGCTGCTTGATTAGAACGCACAGACTGGATCAACGTCATCGTCCCACTGACAATAACCATAGTGAAGATAATGGCTACACCGAAGAGATCTTTATCTCCTGGGGCGGCTAATACGTATTCCGTAATGAATGAAATAATTCCTAATGCAATCAACACTAATGTAAAGGGTGTGATGTATGCTTTCAATATTTCTATAATGAATGGTGTTTTTTTGCCATATGAAATCGCATTTTCACCATAAGTTTCTCTTGAACGCTCGATTTGTTCTTCTGACAATCCATTTGCTGATGCATGGAACAATTCAAATAATTCTTGCTTCGTTTTTCCAGCAAAAGCTGCATAGATTTTTTGTGTATCTTTCTTTTTTTCCATCTCAATCTCTCCTTTGTGTCCAAAAGACAGCTGTTTTCGCTGTTTCTGGTCTTTTGCTATTTATCGGATCGATAGAGAAAATGCTGAAAGGGGCTGAGAACAGATAGATAATAGCCCTGGCCTTTCCTCTAAATCCTTGTTTTTCGAATGACTGTCATCCATTTGTTCTCATCTCCTTTACTAAGTAATTTTAATTCATGACTTCCAATCATTTTTCGAATTGTTATTTTCCCAACTCGCTCACCTCCCTTTTTGTTTTTTCACCGATGGGATTTGCGGCAACAAAAAAACCTCTCGCCAAATACTCAGCGAAAGGTTTGAAAAAGCAAATCAAAAAAGCTTCTCAGATCTCATCGTTGAGTTTTGACACTGTACAACGTAAAAAGCAGATATCTGCTTTTAGCTACCTTATGAAAAGCCTTATCTCGACAATTCCTGTTCTACCCATTGGCGTCTCTCGACGTTTTTGGGCAGTAGCCTATGTTTGTATAGGAGCCTCACCTAACAAATCCTATTCGGTTTTCCTTCGTTAATATAACAACTAAAAAAGAGGATGTCAAATCAATTTTCCATGTTTTTCATACTTTTTTAAAATACACGCGTTATATTTCCGTCTCACGCAGTTTTATTTGTCTCATTTTCCACCTCCCGCTATAATAGAATTATAGTAGGAAACGAGGTGCTGTTATGGAACGAACACTTGTTATTATCAAGCCAGACGGCGTAAGACGCCATTTGGTCGGAAGCATCATCCAACGTTTTGAAGCAAAGGGACTGGCCATTGCTGAAATGAAATTTGCAACGATGACACCTGAACTAGCAAAAGAGCATTATCAGCACTTGACTGAACGCAGTTTTTTTGATGAACTGATCGATTACATGACTTCTGGTCCGGTCGTTTATCTTGTGCTGGTCGGCGAGGAAGTGATCGATATCGTCCGTAAGATGGTCGGAGCAACAAAAGCGGCTGATGCCGTTCCAGGTACGATCCGAGGAGATTATGCACTGCCGGGGACTGAAAACATCATCCATGCTTCTGATTCCCGTGATGCTGCAACAAAAGAGATCGCCCGCTTTTTCCCACCATTCGATACAAACAAACCGGCTGAAAAAGCGGCGAAGTGATACAAATCCTAAACTGTTGGTCTAACTGCTGGATTTAGCAATGGCCAGCAGTTTTTTCTCTAAAGAATTCCTTTGATTCTTCCCTAATGTATATTCGATCACTGTGAAAAACTCTTGGTAGTCTTCCGATTTTTCTTCCCCTAAAGCAGCGGAAATCAGTCGTTGGTAATAGTCCGCCATCAATGTTTCATAAATCACTGTACTTCTTTCTTTATGCGCTAAACTCCGTTTCATATCTTCATTCACGCTACGTGCCTTTTTTAAGCGACCATTTTCTATATAAAACAAAGTCAGATTCGTCAAAAAAGTAAAAAGATACTGCTCGTGATTATTCAGTTGCGCGATCCGTCGCATTCTTTTTTTGATTTTCAAATAATTATTCTCAATAAACCGATCACTGAATATCCAAGGAAAATCAGCTAGAATAGATACTTCAAATTGACCATACTCTGGTACTTGATCAAATATTCTTCAATGATACGACATTCATAACGCAAAAATTCGAATTCCGTCTCAGATACTTCTGTTTTTTTGGACATGTGCAGATTCAAAACCAAATAGTACAGATCTTCTGTTTTCTTATAGTGCCTGCGGTTATTAGCAATTTCTTTGTAAGGATCAAAGCTGTCTTCTTGAATCCGATCTAGCATTCGTCTTTTTTTCTTTAATTTTTTTGGCTCATCAAGCTGATTTCGTATCCATTCATATTCGGCAAGTGTCATGTTCATTCGCTCTAAAAATGATTTCAATGTTCCAAACGATACTTTTTTCACTGAATTCGTCTCGATCCCGACTAGCGAAGTTTTAGAACAGATTCCTTCCGCTAATTGGGACTGCGTCAGCTTTTTGTTGACTCGAAGCTTCTTGATCAATTCTCCATCATACATAATAGTTCTCCTTTTTTAATTGAAATTAACCCTTGGCTTTTCCAGAATGCTTGCCAATAAGAGGAATGATTATTTCAATTTAAATTTTCCGCATTCAATAAATAGATACGTTAAAAATAAAAAATACACGAAAAAAATAAAAAAATGTTTTTCTCATAAAAAATACCAACCTTCAAGCATGAGACTGCTGTCTAATCCCTGAAGGTTGGTTTGATTGTTTATTGATTATTTTTTTGCTGCTCCGCATTGGTTCCTGTTACTGGATATAGGTTAGTCGTTGTTTTATTGCCGTTTTTTGAAAAGACACTGGTCGAATGTTCACCTTTTTGCTTTTCGATTGCTTCATTACGTTCCGCTTCGTTTTTATAATCATATTTTTTCGGATCAATCGTCTCAAATCCGTTTGGCACATAAAACCGCAAGAGATTTTCCTGATTCAGCTTATCTGAAAGACTTAACGCAGTCTTGACTTTTTCCTGATCTTTGGAGATTTCCTCGTCGATTCCTGCTGCTTTCGTATCGATGATTTCTCCTGTCTGATTATTGTAAGCTTTTCCTCCTAAGACGGTATATTTGGGTGTCACGAAGTTCCCATTTCGAAAAGCAACTACTTGATCGTGCTGAGAAGATAATAAGTCTGTACCAAAATGAAGATAATCTTTATCATCGATTCCCAATAGATGTAGTAATGTCGGCAAAACATCGATTTCTCCACCGTATTCATGATTGACTGTCCCTTTAGTGTAACCAGGCATATGGATCATCAATGGCACTCGTTGCATCTGTGCGTTGTCAAATTCATCCCATGTATCTGGATCTTTACCAAGAGCACTTGCTAAATCTTTATTATCTGTATTCGAGATCCCAAAATGATCTCCGTAAATCACAAAGATTGAATTTTGGTAAATACCAGATTTTTTCAAATACGTAAAAAATTGTTCCAATGATTGATCCAGATAATGGGCCGTTCGAACATAATTATCTACTGTGCTATTGCCAGTATTCAAAGATGGAAAGTCGAAATTCTTGTCATCCGTATAATAAGGCGTGTGGTTGGTTACGGAAAGAAATTTCGTGTAAAACGGCTGTTGTAGATGTTCAAGATATTGAGCAGATTCTCTGAATAAATCTTTATCTAATATCCCATAACCTAACGTTTCGTCGGATTCATCAAAATAAGATCGATCAAAGAAATTGTCATACCCTAAATTTTTATATACATGATCTCTATTCCAGAAACTAGCTACATTCCCATGGAAAACAGCACTTGTATAGCCTTCTGTTTGTCCAAGGATCGCTGGTGCTGCTTGAAAGACATTATCTGACCCAAGTTCTGTGAATAATGAGCCTTGAGGTAAACCAAATGTGCCAGTTTCCAACATGTTTTCAGCATCACTTGTCTTTCCCTGTCCTACTTCATGAAAGAAATTGTCAAAGCTGATCGTTGCTTGATTCTGGAAAATACTATTTAAAAACGGCGTGACTTCTTGTCCGTCTACCTTCATATTGATCAAAAACTGTTGAAAACTTTCTAAATGAAGGACAATCACATTTTTTCCTTTAGCGAGCCCAAATGTTTCAGGATTTGGCTCTGCATAATGTTTCTTTGTATAGTCTAAAACTTCATCAATTCCATTACTGCTTGCATGCGCGCGAACACTGCTGGTCATTCCTGTTTTGATCCCGTCATAAATAGTGTACGCATCGATTCCTAGATATTTGACAATATAGGAACGGTCAAATGTCCGCTGCAGTAATTGTGGACGGTTGGCTTCGCTCAACGCTAGATTTCCTGAAAAAATCAATCCTGAAAGACAGGTAACCGCGATAGCCATCGGTTTGCTGACAGGGTTGCTTTTGATAGGTATTTTCTTGACCTTCAACCAAACCAGTAGCCCAATGAACACAGCGATATCCAACCAGTAGATGACATCATGGGGTTTCATCAAAGAAAAGGAGCTTCCTGACAACCCTTGCGACACTTTCGAAAAGCCTAATACAGATTTGACTGTAATGAAATCTGTGAATTCTCGATAAAAAATAATATTCAAGTACAACAAAAGCGTATTTAAAATATCAATGATCAAAAGAATGGCTAACGCTGGCTTTGGCTTTTTAATATACAAAGAAAGGCCAAAAAACAATAAGGTAGTCGCAATCGGGTTGATCCACAAGATAAAGTACTGGATCGTACCTTCCACACCTAATGAAAAATCTGCATAGTAAGCAATGATCGTCTTCAGCCAAAAAAAGAAAACAGCTGTCAAAACGATTGCTAAACGATTTTGGCACAATTTTTTAAGTTGTGTCACGTATATCACTTCTCTCTATTCACATTTTTTCTTATTTTGCTCCTGAAAAATGAAAATTTCCTAAAAAAAATTGTTATCTTAAGATTTTTTTATTCTTTCTAAAGATTATTCCGTTCATTTTTCACAGCATAAAACCGCTGTGATGTAAGCGATTAAACGAATGAAGAGATAAAAGTCTTGTGGTGACCGCTTCACTCCACGGTATTCAAAAGTAGTTTCTCGGTATTCGTACAAAAAAAAAGAGGCTGAGACAAAATTCTTGTCGCAGCTCCTTATTTCTTGATGCAGGACAGCTTTTTCACAACCTCTGTTTTTCATTGTCCATAGGTTTGATATTGTCCTTCTGATGACTCATTCGTAATGATTGAGGCTTGATTTTCTTCATTTCCCGTTATCGTTTGTCCACTGCCAGAATCTGAAGGGCTTGGTTCTGTCGACTCGTTTTTTTGAGAAGAAGCAGTTGTTTTCTTGACTTGTTCATTGGTTTTTTTCCATTCCGCTAGTCGATCGGCCACCACTTTTTTGTCCACTTTTTCAGAATAAGCTGTGACCACTTTTCCATTTTTCAAACGAGCTACCTTGTCGCCATCATGAGTCAAAAGCAAAACGGCCAAATGTTTGTCTTTGAATTGATATTGTCTGAGAGAAATCGCACTAAGTACGTCATCGATATTGATAAATTGATTTTCTTCTTTTCCTTTTGGCAAATAGATGTCCAATTCACCTTTTTCGTAATTGGCAGTTAATTTATATTCCTCCCACCAATAAGTTGAGAATTCTTTTTTGAAATTATCTACTGATTCTTTGCTTGCTACGATTTTTTCTGTTTCTTTCTGAGCAAGATCTGCTGTCATTTTTCCTGAAAATGCTGCGGATAAAATAAGCAGTAAGAAAAAACCGAATAACCAAAAGAGAAGAAACGGTCTTTTTTTCCTCATGCCTTCCTCCACTCCTATTTAATTTTGACTATTCTATTATATACAAAAAATGAAATAGAAAGACAAAAAAGTTGAAAAAGATCGTAAATAATTGAACTTCTTTTTCCTGAAGCGGTAAGAACGGGAATTTTCATACATTCTCTCTTGGCTATTCTTTAAGCTTCAAATCCATTTCTGTCTGATACATCTTTGAACCAATGACCCGATTTCTTAATCGTTCTTTTTCCATCTTGTGCTAAATCTACTGAAATAAAACCGTAACGATTCTTATAGGCATTGGTCCACGACCAGTTATCCATGCATGTCCACATATGATAACCTAAACAATTGGCACCTTCTTGAATGGCTTGATGGACATATTTCAGATGAGATTGAACAAATTCGATCCGATAATCATCGTGGATCATACCATCTTCCTTGATAAATCGTGCTTCATTTTCTACACCCATGCCGTTTTCAGAAATAAAACAGTCGATATTCCCATAATGATCTCGTACATTGATCAAAATATCATAGATTCCTTTTTCATAGATCTCCCATCCGCGATAAGGATTCATTTTACGACCAGGCATTTCATAATTGTCGAAGTAATCCTCAGGCATAGGACCGTTTTTAGTATCGATTGGTGTTTCTTTTGCTTTTATTCGGCGTGGCTGGTAATAATTAATTCCCAAAAGATCTACTGTGTTTTCTTTAATGATCGCCAAATCATCTGGATGGATCTCCGGCATTAGATCGAGTTCTTTTATTCTTTCGATCAATTCACTTGGAAACTCGCCTTTTACAGCTGGATCAAGGAATGAACGATTGAAGAACGCATCTGCTATTCGTGCTGCTTTAATATCTTCGGGATTTGATTCGTCTCTTGGATAACTCGGTGTCAAATTCAAGATGATTCCGATAACACCGCTTTGGTCCATTTCATGGTAAGCTTTGATGGCTAATGCTGAAGCCAACGCTTCATGATAACCAACTTGGATTGCTTTTTTCATATCTGATTCTTCCGGATAATGCCATCGATACAAATAGCCTGCCTCGACTGGAACGATTGGTTCATTATGGGTAAACCATTTTTTTACTTTCGAGCCAAACAATTGAAAACAACTTTTTGCGTATTTTTCATAGGCTTCAACCGTTTCTCGGTTCAACCATCCGCCTTTTTCTTGCAGATACATCGGCATATCGAAATGATACAGATTAACAAAGGGTTCGATACCGTTTTCAATCAACTCATCAAAATAGCGATGATAGAAACGAACGGCTTCTTCGTTGATTGTTCCAGATTCATCAGGTATCAAACGGCTCCATTGGATAGAGGTTCGAAATGAATTATGCCCAGTCTGTTTCATCAACTGTACATCCTCTTGATACTTCGTATAAACTTGCGAGGTTTTTTCAGGTCCTACTTGATCAAAGAACTTTTGCGGTTCGTTTTTGTACCAATAATCAAAAATGTTCTCTCCTTTTCCATCGCCTGAAATTCTTCCTTCTGTTTGTGGACCACTTGCTGCAGAGCCCCACCAAAAATTTTCTGGAAATTGATATCTTTTCATCAAAGCACCTCTTTTTTTTTTTAGTTGATTCCATGTATGATATTTTCCATCACAATCACTTTTTCATTTTCTTCTTCTTCTTTTTTGATTCGTTTCAACAGCTGTTCTGCTGCTCGTTCCCCGATTTTATCTGTTGGTGGCGTGATCGTGATTTTCGGAAGGATACTCAGATCGTTTTTATCTAAATAATCATAGTGACTGAACGCAATATCCTTCCCGATTCTGACACCTTCTTGATTAAAACATTCGATGGCACCAATCGACATATTGTAATTGCTGACAAAAATAGCAGTTGCCCTTTTTTCTAATAATGCTTTTGCCCCGTAATAGCCGCTTTTTCTAGAATAGTCTCCTGTAAAGATCTCTAAATGGATAGACGGATCCTTTTGTACCGCTTCTTTGGCTCCAGCTAAACGTTCTCTTGCTACGTAATCTGTTTGAGCGGCAGCAATAAATCCTATTGTTTTATGTCCTTGTTCGCCATGATGAGCAATCACTCTTGCTACACTTTCTCGATCATTCACTACTATTGTATCAATACCTGCTGGCCCATCCGGACAATTCAATGCGACAACTGGGATACTCATTTTTGTGAGCATTTCAAATCCAGACCACTCTTCTTCTGATAAGAAGACAATCAACCCATCGATTGCATGCTTCATCAGGTATTCGATTTTTTGATCGATTTTTTCTGGCTGATCGGCAAACCCGCTTAATAATAAGCTATACCCATTTTCTTCAGCTACTCTTTCGATCCCTGAAACAACCTCCGAACCAAAACGGCTAGATATCCCGTTTATCAAAAGTCCAATAGAGAAACTTCGATTATTCTTCAATCCTTTAGCAATGATGTTTTCTTTATAGTCCAACGCTGAAATCGCTTCTGCTATTTTTTCCATATTCTTTTCCTTCAGCTGCTGACCGTTTAAATAGCGGGAAACTGTTCCCACTGAAACACCAGCCATCTTAGCCACGTCACGGATCGATGCCATACATTTTCACTCCTGCCAGTTACATTTGATTTCTTTTTCTTGTTGTTCGACCGTGATGACCGCTTTCTTTGCATAATGCCGCTTGTCATCAATGTCCATATAACTAAAGTCTTCAGAAGTGAGTTCAAAAACAAGCAGTCTTTCCTCTTGAGACTGCAAGTCATCTTTACGAAAAGCTTTCAATAATTTCGTTCTTTGGATGACAGCGCCGTCAATTAATCGGACATAGACAAGAGTACTTGTTTTACCTGAAACACTTCCTGTATTTTTAACTTTAATTGATATTATTACTTTGTCAATATCCGTTTTGACTTCCATCTGACTGTATTCAAATGTTGTATAGCTTAGACCATGTCCAAAAGGATAAAATGGACTGCCGCTTAAATCATAATAATTCTCTTGTTTAGAAGCAGCACGCTGATAGTAATAAACAGGTAGTTGCTGACTATTTCTAGGATAAGACAAACTCAATCGTCCGCTTGGGTTATTTCTTCCAGAAATCATCTGCGCAATGGCTTTTCCACCCTCCTGTCCAGGAAACCATGCTGTTGCAATGGCATTCGTAAATGACTCGATTTTCATCAAATCGTAGGGTCTTCCTTGCACAAGTATCGTGATGATTGGCTTGCCTAGTTGATACAATTGTTCAATCAGTTGTTGTTGGTATCCACCTAAAGAAAGAGAAGCAACATCTACATTTTCTCCAGAATCCATGTTGATCCCTTTCGATGAAACTGCCCCGTTACGAAGAAATTCCATATCAAAGTTCCGCGCACTTGATCCACCTAGAACTGCAATGATCACATCTGAGTTTTGAGCAAGGGTCACCGCTTCTAATAATTTTTCTTCCTGATCCTCCTGATTTCTTACTTCACATCCTTGTGCATAAGAAACCGTTGATTGGGGAAACTCTGTTTTTATCTCTTGTACTATCGTTTTTTTCAAACGGTCTTCTGTTTGTGGTGCAGAGTAGTCTCCCAACAAGTGGTAAACATCGTGAGCATTTGGTCCTATAACAGCAATGTTTTTTACTTGTTGATCCAACGGCAATATACCGTCATTTTTTAGTAAAGTGATACTTTCTTTTGCTGTCTCTAAATTTAAGTGCTCTGATTCCTCCATGAGATGATCCCAATACTCCTTTGGATCGTTTGCAAATGGTTGTTCAAACAAACCTAATAAAAATTTGACAGATAAAACTCGGCGAACTGCTTGATCTAGTAGCTTTTCATCTACGACTTGATCATCAATGGCTTCTGCAATCTTGGTATAGGTCTCGTCCCACAAACTGAGATCGATTCCTGCCGCTAATGCATATGCTGCAGCAGTCTTTTTATCTGTAAAAACATCGGATAAACGATCCAAAGCAACACCGTCTGCCATAACGATCCCTTGATAACCGATCTCTTTTCTTAATGTTTGCTCAAAAAGCGCTCGATTGATATGACAAGGTACCCCGTCGATATCATTATAAGCAGCCATGACACCTACTGCATTTCTTGTGCTCTTCAATAATGGCTCGTAAATATCGGAGAACTCTCTGCGTCCAATCGTCACTGTGCCTGAATTATGACCGCCTAAAGCTTCTCCTTGTGCGGTACAGTGCTTTAACACAACACCGATCTGATCCTTCTTCTTATTGATTTCCTCTACTGTCTGATCAAGAAAAGAAACTTTTTCTGAAATAATCTCTCCTTGGAACCCTCGAACGACCGCTTCAGAAAAACGAGCTGAGAGAATCGGATCTTCCCCAAAGCACTCTTCTGTCCTTCCCCAACGAGGATCTTTTGCCAGATCCAAAGTCGACACCAGCGCTAAATGAACACCTTTAGCAGCCAGTTCTTTTGCCATCAATCGGCTAGTTTGTTCTAATAACGCTACATTGAAGGTATTTCCACGGCCGATATTCGTTGGATAAGAAATCCCATCCAAACCTTGATGACCATGTGGACATTCTTCTACAAGCAAAACTGGAATTTTCCATCGCGAATGCTTTAGTACATATTCTTGGACTAGGTTAGCCACCTTCCAGCTTTCTTTTGCAAGAATCCCATTCTTATAATCTGTTTTAGACCACGGATCAGAGCGAAACAGACCGTATAAGGCACCCAGACCGCCTCCCCATTTAACATGTTCTTTTAACTTTTCTGTTAATTCGTTCTTGTCTCCGTTTTTTTCATAACATTCCCAACCATACAAATGCTGGTTTACCTGTCCTACTTTTTCAGCAATATTCATCCGCGAAAGTAAATCTTCTACTCTTTGGCGGATGGTCAACTTTGGGTTTTGATACGGGTAATCGTACACCTTAATATCCTCCTTCTGCCAATTTTGCCTTATTAGCGGCTAACACAAATGGCAGGAATAAAAATACATCTAGAACGATAAGTATTACTGTTAAGACTGCTGCTCGTATATCGTCTCCTGTAGCAATAAAAGATTGTATAACCGGCGGAGTGATCCAAGGTGCAGCAGCAACTGTTTTACTGATGATTCCAAGACTTGTGGCTGCGTAGGCAATAATCAAGTTAATAAATGGTATAATAGCGCAAGGAACCATATACATTGGATTCATGACTACTGGTAATCCAAACATAATTGGTTCCGTAATATTAAATAAACAAGTAGTCAGACCAAATTTAGCGATCGATCGCTGTTCTTGACGTTTAGAAGCCCACAAGATAGCAATAACTAACGGTAAAATACACCCGCCACCTCCGATCAATCCAAATGCATTGGTAAAGGGCTCCGTAATAATATTAGGAATTTCTTTTCCTACTGAAAAAGCATCCATGTTTTCCTGAATAGACTGTAACAAAGGTGCTTGCCGTATAGGAGCCAAAATACTCGAACCATGCATACCAAACACCCATAAGAAATCAGAGAAAAACTGTAAAAATAAGATGCCTGGGACGGATAAAACAAAAGCTTTCAATGGTGTCTGAATCGCTAATTCAATTAATTGCGGAACATTCAAACCAGTCGTATGGTTTAAAGTAAAAACGACAACTGAAAAAAATAAAATGACAACTATTTCTGGTACTAAAGAATTAAATGACGTAGCTACTGCCGGTGGAACTCCTTCTGGCATCCTAATTTTAAAACTCTTCATTTTCGCTAATTTGATAAATAATTCTGTACTGACAAGAGCAGCAATCATCGCCGTTGCTAAGCCAGACGAAGAAGTCAGACTTTGTAAGAAAACCCCTGTAGCTTCTGCTGTATTTCCGTCCATCAAAGTGACTGTACTTGATAAAGGCATCAAAATAAACATTACGGCTGTACTTAGAATTCCTGCATGAACAGGACTAAATAATGGATCATCAATCACGCCTGTTTGGATATAGTGGGTTGCCGAATTCCAGCCGATATTGTAACACACGATAATAGCTAAAATACTCATCGTACCATTATTCACGATTGAAGCAAGTTCAGCCAATGGACTTAGATCAAGTATTCTTTGGACTGTTGCATTTGAAAAAATCAGAGCATTCAGCAAAACCATGACAGAAGCAGCCATTACTAACGGCATAGTAACGATAAAACTGTCTCGAATGGCCAGCAAGTGTCGCTGGCTACTCATCTTAGATACGATTGGTAGCATTTTTTCAGATAGTCTGTCTACGACTTTCATTATTTCATCTCCTAGATTCTAAAATTGAACCGGTTCATTTTT
Organism: Enterococcus lactis; assembly: GCF_015751045.1. GTDB lineage: Bacteria > Bacillota > Bacilli > Lactobacillales > Enterococcaceae > Enterococcus_B > Enterococcus_B lactis. Next base: position 8,625 of record NZ_BNJW01000009.1, on the reverse strand, counting down.
AATATAGCACTTTTCTAAAAGATTGCAACACATCTTTTAAAACGCTTTCTAAAGGTGGTGGATTTTTTATGACTTTTGAAAATTTATTCCATTTAATGGTATTTTGTGAATTTTTTCTCTTCCATCCGTTTGAAGTTTTACTCTCCAATGGTATAATTTCTTTATCCTATCAAATGGGGGAAGTATTTTGAAGAAATTAATCGTACTATTTATTTTGTCTGCGGGACTTTTGACATTGACTGGCTGTGATTTGTTTGGCGGCTCTGACCAATCCTCGGACGAAACAACCGATTCTTCTGTCTTAAAAGCGGAAAAAGCAGATATCACCAACAGTGTATATACGCTAAAAGTACGTAAAGATATGGATTTATCCGCGGGACAGTTGACATTTACAGATAAAAAAATGGAATGGACACGCACGTATCAGACACAAGGAGCTGATTCTTCTGAATCATCTGAAGAAAAAACAGTGCTGACAGATATCAAGATCACTACCAAAGATGACGAATATATTATTTCAGGAAAAGAAAATAAAAAAGAAGCAACAGTCACATTTACCAAAATCGGTAATTACCGTTTGAAGGATGAGGATGGCAACATCTACAGTCTATAGTGCCGTCTGTTGGATCTTCTTTTGTTTCTCCCCTTCTTTTCTGCTATAGTAAAGAAGCAAGATGACTGTAAAGGAGACGAAATGGATGATCGATAGTCCTGATTATTGTACATGTAATAACAACAAAAATATCCATACAGAATTTAATGATCAAGGAAGTTTGAGTATATGCGATAATTGCCACAAACTAGTCAAAGATTCTTTTAAATCGTTTGAATCTTATCCTGTCAAAAATTATGTAAAAAGCAAAAGAAGATAAGCAAAATCAAGCAAAACTCACTATGGCTGATTTTTATGAACTTCAAACTGAGCTTCTTCCTTTGATCAAGCTTCATCAGTAAAACAAACAGTGGGTCATTTCAGTTCACAAATCAAAGATTAACGTTTTATTTATTTCACATCTTTGAATATAAAATAACCAAACGATAGAAAGACTTATTCTACATCACATAGTAATTTTTCTTTCCCGTCGTTTGGTTTTTTATTTTTAGCCTAATCCTTGACCTTTCGCATGCTGATTATCTGTAAAATATTTTCCAGCAGGCTTTCCTTCCAATTCAGCTAATTTTTCTTGGATCTGACGAATCACCTTTTTTGCATCTTCTGGATTTTCTACAAAATCGAATGTATCCCCATCCACTTGTATTTTAGGACATACATCGAAATCTTCATACCATTGATTATAACGGGTGTTCAATGTTTCGTAATAGGTGTATAACGTTTCATCGCTTTCTAGCTGTTCATAGTCACGCCCGCGTTTTTTGATACGTTCTAGCATCGTGTCCAAAGAAACTTTGATATGGACCATCAAATCAGGCCGTTTTTTTGGAGCAACATCATCTAACTCGTTTAGCATCGTATCTAATAAGCTATCGTACTGCTGTACTTCGATATCCGTTACCCGACCTAAATCAGCATTTAGATGGAACAACAGACTATCTTCGTAGATGGAGCGGTCTAGCACATTGTCATCGTTCACTAAAGCATTTTTCATTGCTAAAAATCGCTTATTCAAAAAGAAGATTTGCAATAAAAATGCGTACTGCTCAGGATTTGAATAAAAAAGCGGCAATACTTCGTTATCTTCGACATTTTCATAAAATGGTTTAGAATCAATCTCTTTTGCAAGCATAGCCGTCAAACTGCTCTTACCTGCACCAATCGTTCCTGAAATCAAAATCACTGACATACAACCCTTCCTCTTCTATAAGTACTCGCCTACGTAAGTTTCAACAGGCAATTTTTCAAAATCATATTCGCGTACAGCTTGGTCTGATTTTAAATACGTGTGAAGACTTTGTGTAATCATCAAGTTCGTAGGTACCGTCTCTTCTTGTACAATGATCATCGGTTTTTTCAACATAGTTGCCACACCTAATTCGTAAGCCGTTCCTGGATCGATTATTTGATGCTCAAAGTCAAGGATAGCAACAACAAATTCTGCATTTGTCAGTTCTTCCATATCTTTTTCGTATACTTCCTGCGCCCATCCAGCGCTGAATAGTTCATAATTGCTTTCTTGGTGATGACGTGGAGAGTAGAAACTTGTGACTGTTTTGTTTTCCTCCAACGCTTTTTCGATACGACTTACTCGATCGATTTGCTCCTCTGAAAAAAATGGTCCTGCTAAATATATTTGACTCATTATTTTGCCTCCTTCAATAATAACTGATTTTTAATAGATACTGCTCGTAATTCATTGACCAGTTCCAATGGATTGTTGGAAAAGATTACTTGATCCAACCATTTTTTATCCATAAAATCCTCTTTTGCAAAAGTTTCTAATAATTGTTGCAAGCCGCTGTAATAACCGCCAATATTCAATATTCCGATTGGCTTGTCAGGCGTCAGACCGATTGCTATCCAAGAAAGAAGTTGTGAGAATTCCTCCAATGTACCTAGACCTCCAGGGAAAACGAGGACAGCATCTCCCTTTTCAAATAATAATACCTTTCTTTCATCGATCGTTTCTGTAGGAATGAATGTAGTAACATCTTTTCCAGGCAATTCAGTTTCAAAAAGCCCATTCGGATAGATACCTGTGACTTTTCCGTTATTTTCCAGTACTGTTTTACTAATCACTCCCATAATCCCGGAGTATGAACCACCGTAAACCAGTTCGATTTCTTCTTGTGCCATGTATTTTCCTAACGTTTGCGCAATAAATTTGTAACTTTCTTTATTACCAAAACGGGAACCGCAAAAAACAGTAAGTTTCATAAAAAAACACTCCCTAACTCAAAAGTCTATCTTCATTCTACACGTGTTTTTTTAAAATAAAAGACTAGATTTTGTAGTTTTTTAGTGGTATACAGGATAGACGCCACTATATATAGTATTTAGAAAAAAATCATTTTTCAGCTATTTTATAGATAAAACAAAAATAAATAACGTGTTTTCATCGATATGAAATGACTTACTTATAGAAGATACTGGGATTTCGTCCTATATGCCAATAACGTGTATTATTTTAAACAACAAATACTTGTTTCTTTTATTAACGAAAAAATCATTTTGTTCTCGTGTTATGTTTCACTGATAAATGATGTTTCTCTAAATGAAAAAGCCGACGAACTAAACGATCAAAATTTGATCATTTTTGTTCATCAGCTTCTCCTAAAAATCTTTTTGTTAACGATAAATAGCTGGATTTGTAAAAATATCACTTGAATCGTCACTGCTGGAAGAAAATTCAGTGATAACCGCACCTGTTGCGCCTGCCTGGAACTAGTGTTTGATATTGGGCTCGAACGTGTACTGATCTCTAGCATGAAGAATAATTTCTTTTTTTACTGTATAATAACTTTCTTTCCTTTTTGGAATAGTACAGGAAAGTTTTTTTGTTTCCTTTCCTTCGACATAAGGTGTACCAGACCTTTTCGACAACGAAAGGTTCTCATTTTTCCTTCATCGTCATTTCAAGGAGGGTGCCGATGCTCTGGACAGTTTCGATCGCTCCTAAACCAAAATCTGTATATTCGATTCTTTCTAACTCTGATTCTTTCATACCATTCCTGCCTCAAGGTACATCTATTGTACTTTTTTCTTGTAATCCATTCTGCCTCTCCTAACTAATTGTCAAATCATCCCAAGATATGTCTTCTTCCTCTTTTTCTTCTTGGATGATTTCTGCATTCGGATCTACTGGTTTTTTCAATAATAAAATGGTTATTCCTGTGACAAAAGAACCAGCTAACAATGCACCAATGAATGCCCATGGTCTGGTCATCGTAGCGACTGCAAACATTCCCGATGCCGGAATACGGCTATCTGCGCCCCAAAACATGCTTAATCCGCCACCTACTGCCCCACCGACTCCCGTTGCTATGACATTGCGTTCCAAGTCGTTCAATACGATAGGGAAACATCCCTCTGTGATCTGACAGATCCCCATAGGAAAAGCGGTCTTCAATGTATCGATTTCTTGACGATTGAATATATTTTTACGAATGATTTTCCCTAAGAAATAAGCGATCGTCAAGCCGAATGGGGTTACCATCGAAGCTAAAATCAATACAGTGATTGGTTCATAGATTCCTTCTGAAAATCGTGCCACACCCCCTTATCCAGAATAAATGGTAATCCAGAAACAGCCGTGTATCTGCGGTAATAAGCCTAACCAAACGAAAAATATGAGAAGCTATTTTTGTTTGGCTGTTCTTATTACTTGATGCAGGGCAGCTTTTTCACAACCTCTTTTTTTATTTATGTTTCATAATCAATATGGTAAGGATGCAGCTCCGTATGGTAGACCGCCTCCGAATATTCAATCATTTCCCCAATTTGCGTAGACGATTTCCGTATCCGTTTGATGCCGATCTGTGCGTCTGTTTTCAGAATTCCTTGTTCTTCTTCTGTTAAAAATACTGCCGAGAAATCATCAGAAAATGAGTCAATAGTATATCCTTTTTTCGTCAGCAAACGATACAAAGATTCTTTGCCAAATTCTTCTCTGCTGAATTGCATCATTTCTTGTGGAAGATAATGAACAAAATAAATATAAGGCTGATTGTTCAAATAATATAAGCGCTTAAAACAAACAGCTTGCTCACCGAAAAAGGAAAACAAAGGATCTTCCTTCTTTATATGGACCAATTGCAAATCCAGCGTTTCTTTCCGGACTTCATATCGGAAGTTCTCCAAGATTTGCGTAAAGCTTGCCGCTTTGGATAATCGATTGTAAGGACGATTGCTTAGAACCGTCGTCCCACGACCACTTTTCTTTGCGACATATTCATCTGATGCCAGCAGTTCGATTGCCTTTCGGACAGTGATTTTGCTGACTTGAAACAGTTCTTCTAATTCACTTTCTGTCGGCAACATCGAACCGACTGGATATTTTCCTGAGAAAATATCTTCTTTAATTTTATCTGCGACTTCCAAGTATAGTACACGTGTCCTTTTCATAACGTCACCCTTTGCTTTACTATTACTAAAAGAATAGCACATAAAAAAAAAAAAAAGAACACAAATCACATGTGAGAAGTGTGTTCTTTTTCATTCAGCTGCTTTAATTACAAGTTTACGCCATTTGAGGCAATTACTTCTTTATACCAATCAAAAGATTTTTTCTTTGATCGATTCAGTGTCCCATTTCCTTCATCGTCTAGATCCACATAGATAAAGCCGTAACGTTTACTCATTTCTCCTGTTGATGCACTGACAAGATCGATACATCCCCAAGGCGTATAGCCCATCAAATCTACACCGTCTGCTACTGCATTAGCCATCGCTTCGATATGACGACGTAAATAATCGATCCGATAATCATCAATAATCGTGCCATCCTCTTCCATATGATCAATGGCTCCAAGACCGTTTTCAACAATGAATAATGGTTTCTGGTAACGATTGTATAATTCATTCAATGCGATTCTCAGCCCTTCTGGATCGATCTGCCAGCCCCATTCACTTGCCTCAAGAAACGGATTTTTTACTCCTCCCAGCAAGTTCCCTTCTGAAGTTGCTGCTTGTGGATCAGTCTCATTGATTGCCGTAGACATATAATAACTAAATCCGATGTAGTCCACTGGATATTCTTTTAGCAACTGGAAGTCTTTTTCCGTTTGCTCTAATTTTTCCGGATCGACTCCATATTTTTTATGGGTACGCGCTGTGTATGCAGGGTATTCTCCACGTACTTGGACATCCGTGCAGAAAAAATTGAATTCTTGGTTTTGGATCATTGTTGCTGCCTGATTGACTGGATTGGCATCGATGCTGTAAGTTGTTGCATAGATAATCATGCAGCCGATTTGGATATCCGAACGCAATTCGTGGCCGATTTTTACGGCTTTGCTACTTGCAACGAATTGATTATGCCATGCTTGGAAAATATTTTGGTACTCTCCTGCTCCATTGCTTTTTACTAATCCTTGACTTAAAGCTGGAAAGTGAAAGGCCGAATTGATTTCATTGAAAGTCATCCAATATTTGACTTTACTGCTGTATCTCTCTAATACTGTCTGAGCAAATCGTTCATAGAAGTCGATCAGTTTTCGATTTTTCCAGCCACCGTATTCTTTTGCCAAATGAAGAGGCATTTCGTAATGAGAAATCGTGATCACAGGTTCAATATCATATTTTAAGCACTCATCAATCAGCTGATCATAAAATTCTAATCCCGCTTCGTTAGGAGTACCTTCGTCTCCATTTGGAAAAATTCGTGTCCAGGCAATCGAAAAACGATAACATTTGAATCCCATTTCCGCAAACAAGGCAAGATCTTCTTTGAAACGATCGTAATGATCGATTCCTCGATGATTCGGGTAAATATATTTTTCTTGATCAATCGTCCAGTCAAATTCTTCACTGCCGATAATCGCAAAGCGCTGCTTACCTCCAGGCATAGCATCTGCAACGGATAGCCCTTTTCCGTCTCGATCATAAGCCCCTTCTAATTGATTGGCAGCAGTTGCTCCACCCCATAAAAATTTTTCTGAAAAACGTGATTGCATCCTGATTTCCTCCTTATTTTACAATTGCCAGAACATCTTCGTTTGCAATAATCTCTTTTTGGTCTAATTCAAGTATATCGGCAAATGCATCAGTATTCGTAATGACAACTGGAGTGATTACGCTATAGCCAGCTGCTCTAATTGCTTCGATGTCAAAACGAATCAATAAATCTCCTGCTTTGACGAGATCCCCTTGTTTGACTAAGATCTCAAAGCCATTCCCATTTAATTCTACTGTATCCATCCCGATATGAATCAAAATCTCCGCTCCGTCAGTCGTTGTGATCCCTACAGCATGTCCAGTTGGAAAAATAGTCGTGATCTCTCCGTCTGCAGGTGCAACTAGTTCTCCTACTTCTGGATCAATAGCGATACCTTTTCCCATCACGCCAGAAGAAAAAACTTGGTCTGGTACTTCACTCAATGGCAGTACTTTACCCGTTAAAGGACTTTTTAAGGTATGCCGTGCTGAAGTAATCGGTTCTCCTGCATTCGCATGTTTGTTTTCTAATTGATTGTCTTGTGTTTGTTCGTCAAATCCTAAAATCAATGTACCTACGAATGCAAGAACAAAAGCAATTCCTGTAGCTATTACTGCTACTGTCGCATTTGACTCTACACCATCCACCGTACTAATGAAAGTCGGAATCGTCAATAAGCTGACCAAACTGCTGGAGAAAGCTTTTACTCCGGAAAATCCGATAATAGCTCCACCAATACCTCCAGAAATACAAGCGGCAATGAATGGTTTCTTCAAAGGTAATGTCACACCATACACAGTTGGTTCAGTGATTCCAAATAACGAAGTCACTGTAGAAGAAATCCCTAATGCTCGAAGTTTCGTATCTTTTGTTCGCAATGCTACAGCTAAAGCAGCCCCACCTTGTGCCAAGATGGCTGGAAGAAGCATTGGCATCAATACATCAAACCCATATTGTTCGATATTCAAAAACATGATCGGTACGAATCCCCAATGCATGCCGAACATCACGAATACTTGCCATAAACTTCCCATGATTAGACCTGCTACGATTGGACTAAATCCATAAATCGAGTTGAAGAGACCGCCTAAAGCATTACCGGCAACCGTCCCGATTGGTCCTAAAGCAAGAAGTGTTAATGGAACCATCACTACTAAAACGACAAGCGGAACTAAAATCATTTGCAGAAATTGCGGAATCACTTTTTTTACGAATGGCTCTAATTTACTTTGAACCCATACGGCTAGAATGATTGGTATGACAGAAGAAGTATAACCAGATGGTGAAAGAATCACTGGGATCCCAAAGAAACTGATAGCTTCTCCCGCACCAGCAACTGCTGTGATAGCTGGATACACAAGTGCCATAGCAATTGCTACTGCTAAAAACTGGTTGGCTTTGAACTTTTTAGCTGCTGTAAAAGCAAGCATGACAGGTAAGAAGGTAAAGACACCATCTGCTGCAGCAAACAATATTTGATAAGTACCGCTATCAGCTGTCAGCCAGCCCATCACCGTTGCCAATGACAAGAATCCTTTCAATACCCCGGCGGCTGCCATCGCCCCTAGAAAAGGTGTAAATATGCTAGAAATGATATCAATTAGACGATTCAAAATATTTTTGGACTCTTCTTTTCCATCCTCCGAAACTGCAAGACCTTCCTCATCCACGATCGATTGATAAACATCTGCTACATTACTGCCAATCACTACTTGATACTGACCGCCACTTTGGACGACTTGGATCACGTCTGGGTCTTCTTTTAACTTTTGCGTATCTGCTAAGGATTCATCTTTTAATCTGAACCGCAAACGCGTAGCACAATGTACTAAACTTTTGACATTCTTTTGCCCTCCTACCGCTTCCCATACACGACGACCAACTGCTTGATTATCCATTGTTTTTTCCTTCTTTCTTTTTTTATTTCGCCGATTGTAAAATTAAGCTAGACAACTAAAAAAGTCATTTGTGCTACACTCAAAATAGTTCCGACCAAAGAATTATAAGGAGTGAGTACAAATGACCTATACCCATCTTACAACGGATGAACTTGTAATAATAGAGTCTTATTTCA
>NZ_BNJW01000008.1 GCF_015751045.1 Enterococcus lactis | reverse complement strand
ACCATTAACTAAACCACTTACAGTATACCACTTCTTTGCCCAGATCGAAAATTTTTTACGAACGGGGCTTTATTTGGTGTGCCTTGATTTTGTCGCTTTCGTTTACGAGCTATTTTTCTTGCACCTTTTACTTGACTAATCGTAGGAAGAAGGCTGTGACGGGTCTTTGCCAGCGGAATAGTCGATTTTATCTAGTTGAGCTTGTTCGAAAGTCAATGGGTAATGGCGGTATCCAAGATGGAAATGGATATCTTGCATAACACCATTGCGAATCCCTTTTGATTGGGAGGGACTATTCAATTTTGCACCGTAATTGACTCTTCCTAAATTCTCAACTAGAACATCTAATGTGATAGTGGGCTGATTTTTTTGTCCTTCAATCATCATTTCATCACCCAGTGTTTCTTGTGTTTGCGTTTGATTGTATTTGCCGTCAATATATATTTGTGCACGATCGTTTGTTTCGATTAAACGTAATTTATTTTTATGTCCGTAGTTTTTTAAGGTAAGTGAATATAATAAATAGCCGTAGCCATTGCTTGCTTGTTCCATTGTCAAAGGGTAATCTGTTTTGATTTCTTCACAAATCTGTTCTTTTATATGAAATAGAGAAACGCTTTTATTTACCGGATAAGTCCCTAGATTTTTTAACGTTTTTGTTCGGGGCTCTGCTTGCCAAACAGATGGACAAACTTCTTTGATGACCCTTTGAACTGCATAATATTTCTCAGTAGGTTGTCCAGCTTCGTTTAATAGTGCATCGTAATCATAGCTTGTGATTTGCGGAAGATCTGTATTGCCTCGAGCAGAACACCCATTATAAAAACCAAAATTTGTTCCCCCGTGGAACATATAAAGATTCAAGGAACCAATTTCTAACATCTCTTTTACTTCAGTTGCTAATTCTTCGGGATCACGCGTAATGATAGGTTCTCCCCATCGATTAAACCATCCATCCCAATACTCCATACACATGATCGGCCAATTTTTTTGATGATTCTGCATAAATTCTTTTAAGACCTGCGCATTTTCTTTTGAGTGGCTTCCAAAATTACCAGTCACAAAAATGTCTTCATCAATTAATGTACCAGCATCTAACACCTCTAGCCAAGCACCATCGGAGGTAAATAAAGGAACATCAATCGAATGTGCAAGCATCAATTCTTTTGTTTGGCGTAAATAAGATTTTTCCATTCCGTAAGAACCGTATTCATTTTCGAGCTGCATCATGATGACTGGACCACCTTGTGTGATCTGAAGAGGTGCAAGTTTTGGTAGAAGTACTTGATAATAATTTTTCAATTTTTCCATAAATCGAGGATCGGTAGAACGTACTCTTATATCAGGTTCTTTCAATAACCAAGCAGGTAATCCACCAAATTCCCATTCAGCGCAAATGTAGGCGCAAGGACGTAAAATTACCATCAAGTCTAATTCTTGAGCAATTTTTACAAATTGAACGATATCTTTGAATCCGGAAAAATCAAAGGAACCTTCTTGTGGTTCGTGAAGATTCCACGGAATATAAGTTTCAACCGTATTTGCTCCTAGTGCTTTTAAATTATATAAACTGTGCTCCCATTGAGAAGGGGGTATTCTGAAATAATGGATTGCCCCACTAATGATTTTTGTAGGAATACCGTCGACTAAAAATTCGTCTTTTATTTTAAATGTTTGCATGTCTATTCATTCTCCTTACCAGTAAGTGTTCCATTCAGGTTTTGCTAAACGCATAAGTGCTTCTAAATAAAAGTAGTCGCCCCATAGATTTGGCTCATCGACTCCTTTTCCTTCCGCATGAGCATAAACGCCACGTAAAAGCAATCCTTCATTTTCTGGATCATTTTTAGCAGTATAGTGTGTTCCTAATTGATAAATCATTCCTTTTGCTATTTCTTTTGCTTTAGGATACGCTTCCATTTTTTCTGCTTCTAATAATCCACATGCAGCAATCGCTAGAGAAGAACTGTCTTTATCTGATGGAAAATCATCATTGAAATCAAAATCCCAGTAAGGTACAAAATCTTGAGGTAAATGTTCTAAGAAAACATCGACGATCGCTTTGTAGTTCAATGGAAAAGGAACAGAATGCAAGTATCGCTCGTTTAGTGGAATCCCTAAAATCGCCCAACTTTGCCCTCTAGCCCAGATCGACTCATCACTATGACCTTGATGCGTTGCACCATGTGTTGGAACTCCTGTGTTTGAGTCAAAGTAATAGGTATGGAAAGTGGTGGCATCTTCACGAATCACGGTATGCAACAATGTCTGGTAATGCTTGAAAGCCACTTCTTTATAATGTGGGTCATTAGAAAGCGTACATGCTTGGAACAACAAAGGAAGATTGATCAAAGAATCAATAATCAAACGGTATTCGAGAGGATCACCGTATGCTCCCCAAGCTTGGATAAAATTCCCTTTGTTCTGAAATCTTGCCACTAAAATATTTGCAGCTTGTAAAAACGATTCTTTACACAACTGACTATCCACGACTTTATACCCGGCTCCAGCGGATAAACTATAAAGAAAACCGATATCATGATGATCAAGGACGAAGTGTTGGTCTAAGCGTTTTTGAAAGCTATGGATATTTTCCATTGCACGTACTAGAAATTTCTCTTCTTTTGTCCATTCATAAGATAACCAAAGCATTCCCGTCCAAAAACCATTTGTCCAATCATCATTTTTTTTGATTCGATATTTTCCGTTTGTTGCACAAGCTGAAGGGAAATCTAACCCGAAACGAACCATATTTTTTTTGATACGCATCATGCACCATTCAAATTGTTCATCCAACCAATTTTTATCTACAAATGTTCCCAATTCAATCAACATTTCCTTTTTTTGTTGAATATTCATAGTTACCTCCTCTTAAAATGTTAACATATTAACTTAAAAGTAGTATACCGTATTTAGGAAAAAAAAGCGAGTATTGAAGAGGATTTAAAAAAGTTTATTAGAAGAGAGCAAACAAAAAAGTGAAAGCTATTCCGCTTCCACTTCAATTTTTGTTTTAAAGTATTTCCAATGTTTATAACTGATGATATATTCTGCTACACTTTGATCTGCTAAGTAAGAGTGTTTGATTTGTTGGACAACAGGTTCTCGGAAACTTAGATTTAATAGATTAAGTAGTTCTGCATTCTCTGGGAAAACAATTTCATTTGTTTCCACAGAAGCAAGGGAAAAAAGATCAATCCCAAAATCTTTACGAACTTTTTCGTATATACTTGAATAGACAGAAATATCTTTTGCTATTGGTTCTTTCACTAATTTTTTTGGTAAGTGAGTGATGTGGACCAAAAAGGGTGTATCTTCAAAGAAACGAACACGTTTAATTTTATAGTAAGAAGCATTTGCTGGTAAGCCTAATTCCTTTAAAATATCCATTTCATTTTCTTCCTCAATCGAGAGTACTTTAACTTTTTCTTTATCTAAAGAATGTAGTTCGATATCAGAGAATTTCACACTTTGAGAAACTTTTGATTTTGAAACGAATGTTCCTTTTCCTTGGATACGATAGAGATAGCCTGCAGCAGTTAGTTCATTGAGAGCCTTGACTGCAGTAATTGAACTAACAGAATATTTCCGTTTGATATCTGCTTCTGAGTAAAATTTATCACCAGGAATAAAGTGGTGGTTTTTGATTTCTTCAAGTAAGTCTTGCTTGATTTGCTCGTATTTAGGAATCATACTAGAAGTCTTCCTTTCTTACAACATCATTATCTAATAGGATAACATGTTAACATATCTAAATCAATTAAAACCCATGAATTCTGCTGTTGCAGAAGTAAATAAAATTATGATGGTAGATGAAATTAGTGGAACTTTATAAAAATAATAGAAGTAGAATTGGAATAAATCACACTTTAGAAAGCGGATACAAAAATGTCTGATGCAATGGACAAATTTTAGTGAAACAGATGGAATAAAAATGGTTATGATAAAGATGCAAAGGGGGAAGGATCATGACTAGTCAAATGAATCGAGAAAATAAATTAGTGTTGCTCTTGTCAAAACAAAATCATTACATGACTTCAGAAGAATTAGCTGATTTATTAGATACCTCGACTAAAACGGTCTACCGCTTAGTAAAAAAAATAAATACAGAATTTCAAAATGGTCACTTGATTTTATCAGAAAAGGGGAAAGGGTATAAATTAGACTACGAAAAATTTATTGAACGAAACAAAGAAACAAATAATCTATCGATTAGTCTATCGCCAAATGAACGTCAGAATCGTGTAATGGAGGAACTTTTACTGTCTTCACCAAGAGCAATCAGGATATCTGAGCTTTTTAGTGCCTACGAGGTGGGTGATTCGGCAATTTCCAATGATGAGAAAAGTATCGCACAAAAGTTGAGGAAGTTTGATCTTCAATTGATTCGAAAAAATCGGACATTAGCCATCAAAGGTTTAGAAGAAGATATACGTAGAGGGCTTGCAGAAGTTATTTGGCGCATGAATATCCTTGATATCGATGAAATAAATGCTTCGAAAACGTTCAACTTCAATCGTTACGATGTCTTGTTCGTTTCAGATCAATTAAAGCTAATCGAAAAAATATTAGAAGGTGGACTTCCTTATCCTTACAATGTCAATATTTTTTCACATCTGTATATCTTGATCAGTCGCTCAAGGAAAAGGAGTGCTCCCGCCAGAGAAGAGGAACTAACCACGGAACAAATTGAATTCTTTGAAAAAGATAACCAAATTAAAAAAACAGCCGAAATCGTTATACAAAATGTTGAAAAATATCTGGCAACTTCGTTATCTGTGAATGAATCTTACTATCTCTATCAGTATCTAGTTTCCTCAAGAATGGAAAAAACAACAAAAGAAATAAAAAAATTTCCAGAAGAGGTAGAAAAAATCACTACTTACTATTTAGAAGAAGTAGGCAAACGAATCAATATGAAAGTGACAAATGAAAGTATTTTTATTGATCTAGCCAATCATATCAAACCAATGATCAATCGCTTAAAAAATCGTATCCACGTAAAAAATGGCTTGTTGGACCAAATTCAGCTGACCTATGAAAAAATCTATAACAGTGTGTCTGAAGTATCTAAAGAAGTCAGTCAGCACTTCAAATTACCTCTAATCAATGCAGATGAGATTGGCTTCATAACGTTGTATTTCGCACGGATGTTAGAAACACAACAATTACCGATTCAGACATTGATTATGTGTACGACAGGTATTGGAACTTCTGAATTGTTGAAAGCAAAAATCATCAAAAAATTTCCAGACTTAAATATAGTAGATGTCATTGCGACAAAAAACTATCGTACGGCTTTAGAAAAAAATCCGAACATCGAATTGATTTTGACAACTGTTGGAATCCGCTCACGATTAGGAGTCCATACATTACTTGTTAGTGCGATGCTAACAGCAGATGATCAATCACGAATCCAGAAAAAGATTGGGGAAATCTATAATGAAAGATGAGTTCATCGAAAGAATCGAAGTATCCGTTACTTCTCAACGAGAGGCATATCATTGGTTAGCAAGTTCACTTTACCCTGGAGAAGAAGAGAAAATAAGCATATTGATGGAAGCTTTTCTTATGCGTGAACAAAATGGAAATATTCAAATCGAAGAGGGGATCATTCTTCCTCATATTGAACATGAGTTGATCACTGAATCAAAAATCATCATTTTGTATCCCAAAAAAACCATTTTTCAATGGAACGAAGCAATCGAACAAGTCGATTTGATTCTTTTTGTATTGCTTTCACCAAACGAAACTACGGAAAAAAAGAAGAAAATAGCAAATTTTATGAGATGTTTAGCGGACGAAACATTTATGCAAACATTAAAGAAAATAAGGAGAGATAAAAGATGAAAATCGTAGGAGTAGCCGCATGCACAGTTGGGATTGCCCATACGTATATTGCACAAGAAAAATTAGAAAATGCAGCCAAAAAAGCAGGATACGAGATGCATATCGAAACGCAAGGAACGATTGGTATCGAGAATGAATTAACCCCAGAACAAATAAAAGAAGCAGATTTCGTGATTCTGGCAATTGATGTAAAAATAAGTGGCAGAGAACGATTTGAAGGAAAACGTATCATTCAAGTACCGACAGAAATCGCCATCAAATCACCCAATAAACTAATCGAAAAAGGCGTTGAAGTCGTAAAACAAGCGTGAAGGAGTGGAAATGCCATGGAAGTAACAAACATTATCGATCCGAATACGATCAAAACAAACTTAGCAGGAACGACAAAAGAAGAAGTACTTGAAGAATTAGCAACTATATTGTTGGAAAATGCGTATATCACCGATGTAAAAGAATTTATGAAAGATATATATGCTCGTGAGAAAGAAGGGCAGACAGGTATTGGGAACTACATTGCAATTCCTCATGGAAAAAGTGCATCTGTCAAAAAGATCGGGGTAGCAATTGGAGTGACAGCTCGAGAAATCCCTTGGGAAACATTAGATGGTAAAGGGGTAAAAGGAATTATTTTGTTTGCTGTGGGCAATGATAATGAAGGGGCTAAAACTCACTTGAAGTTGTTATCTTTATTTGCAAGGAAACTAGGAAATGATGAAGTTGTTGAGCAATTGATCAAAGCAAAAGAGACAAAAGAGGTCATCGCAGCATTTGCATCATAAAAAGGAGGAAGAAAACATGAAGATCATAGGAGTAGCTGCATGTACAGTTGGGATTGCCCATACGTATATTGCACAAGAAAAATTAGAAAATGCAGCCAAAAAAGCAGGACACGAGATGCATATCGAAACACAAGGAACGATTGGAATCGAGAATGAATTAACCCCAGAGCAAATAAAAGAAGCAGATCTCGTGATTCTGGCAATTGATGTGAAAATAAGCGGCAGAGAACGATTTGAAGGAAAACGTATCATTCAAGTCCCCACTGAAATAGCCGTAAAGTCACCCAATAAACTGATCGAAAAAGCACAAGAAATAATTGAAAAACAACTTGTTTGATCATAAGGAGGGAAAAAAGATGGAAAAGATAAAAAAGTTAAATTTAAAGGGACATTTATTGACAGCGATTTCTTATTTGATTCCAATCGTTTGTGGAGCAGGGTTCTTGATTGCTATCGGGATGGCGTTCGGTGGAACAAGTCAAGGGACACTGGTACAAGGTAAATTTTCTTTTTTTGATGCTTTAGCAACAATGGGAGGCGCTGGTTTAGGGTTACTTCCTGTAGTCATTGCAACAGGGATTTCTTATTCTATTGCAGCAAAACCAGGGATTGCTCCAGGGTTCATCATCGGATTGACAGCGAATGCTATTGGGGCTGGTTTTATTGGGGGGATATTAGGTGGCTATCTTTCTGGATTTCTCGTGTTAGCTATTTTAAACCATGTGAAAGTCCCAAATTGGGCAAAAGGACTGATGCCAACATTGATTATTCCATTTGTTGCTTCTATCCTAGGTGGGTTAATCATGGTCTATATCATTGGAACACCTGTTGCCTTGTTTACGTCTTTTCTTACGAATTTCTTAGATGGATTAGGTAATTCGTCCTTGTTGATTTTTGGCGGTGTAATCGGCTTACTAAGTGGCGTTGATTATGGTGGACCAATTAACAAAACTGTTTTTGCCTTTGTTCTCACAATGCAAGCAGAAGGAATCAATGGGCCAATTACAGCCCTCCAATTGGTAAATACGGCGACGCCTATCGGTTTTGGATTAGCTTACTTTGTCGCAAAAATATTTCGGAAAAACATCTATACAAAAGTGGAAGTCGAAACATTGAAATCAGCTGTTCCAATGGGTGTGATCAATATCGTCGAAGGTGTGATCCCACTAGTGATGAATGATATCGTCCGAGGTGTGGTTGCTACGGCTATTGGCGGATTTGCTGGTGGTGCAACGACAATGATCCTAGGCGCCGATGCAACAGTACCCTTTGGCGGCGTATTGATGATTCCGACGATGTCCAGACCTTGGGCAGGCGTGATAGCAATCTTAGTGAATGTTCTTGTGACAGCCGTTGTTTTGGCAATTATCAAAAAAGATGTGGGGAAAGAAGTCGAATCCGTAGTGGAAAAGGAAGAAGAAGATATTGACTTGGGAGACATTCAGATTTTCTAAGTCCTACATTTAGTCGGGGATTCAATCATTGATTTTTAAATAAAGGAGTCTTATATATGAGTAAAGTTTTGTTCTCACCATCTTTAATGACGATGGATCTAGATAAATTTAAGGAACAAATTGAATTTTTGAATCAGCATGTCGATTCTTATCATATCGATATCATGGATGGACATTATGTACCTAATCTGACATTGTCTCCATGGTTCATTGAGGAAGTACGAAAAATCAGTCATTTACCAATGTCTGCCCATTTAATGGTCACAGACCAAAGTTTTTGGGTGAATCAATTGATTGCACAAAAATGCGAATGGATTTGTATGCATGTCGAATGTTTAGACGGGCTAGCCTTTCGATTGATCGATCAGATCCATGCTGCAGGGCTAAAAGCAGGAGTCGTATTAAATCCTGAAACACCTATTGAAACTATTTTCCCTTATATTGATTTAGTGGATAAAATCACTATCATGACAGTCGATCCCGGTTTTGCTGGACAGCGCTTCATCGAAAGCACATTAGATAAAATCGTTGATTTAAGAAAACTTCGTCAAGAAAAGGGATATCATTATTTGATCGAAATGGACGGATCTTCGAATCGAAAATCATTTAAGCGAATTGATCATGCCGGACCAGATATCTATATCATCGGCCGTAGTGGATTATTTGGTTTAGACGAAGACATTGAGAAATCATGGACCATCATGAAAAGAGACTATGAGGAAACAACTGGAAAAAGTATAGAATAAGGAAATAGTTAAAAAGGTGAGAGGCAAAAGTTTAAGAGCTACTTTTGCCTCTCACCTTTTTTGTATGCTGATACTTTTTAGATAATTGTACAGAAATAAAAAAACATAACATGTTAAGATGTTAGGTTTACGAATGAGATAAACTATGTTATAGTGTGTTTGTACAAAAGATAATATGTTAAGTAGGATTTTATTTTTGGGGAGGAAAAGTGATGCAGAATATTATATTGATTAGTCATGGCAGTATGGCTGAAGGCGTCAAGGCAAGTTTAGAAATGATCGTCGGAAAGCAAGATCATGTTCATGTCGTTGCGTTGACGCCTGATGGAGACAATCGGCAATTCGAAGAAGAATTATTAAAAAAAATGAAAGCCCTTAACGGCTCATCCTTGATTATTGCAGATCTTTTAGGTGGTACGCCATGTAATGTAGCATTAAGCAACTATCTAGAATCAGAAAATGTAGAAATTATTGCAGGGATGTCTTTACCATTAGTCATAGAAGCAACGTTGAATTCAACTGCTACGGTAAAAGAATTGATCCAAGCAGCAACAACTGGCATTGTTGATGTGAAGCAAAAAATGAAACAAACAGAAATCGAAAAAGAACCAAGCCTTCCAATGGATAATAGCCAATTGTATGAGGCATATAAAGGAAAAGAAAATATCGTGAATGTCAGGATAGACGAGCGTTTGATCCATGGACAAGTTGCGGGCATCTGGGCGCCCAGTTTGCACACACAGCGAATCATTGTGATCAACGATGAAGCAGCAGCAGATACGTTACAAAAATCTTCCTTAAGAATGGCAGCGCCTACATCAATGAGACTTTCAGTTTTGTCGGTTGAATCTGCTGCGAAAAATATACGTTCAGGAAAGTATGGAAAACAGCGTCTATTCCTAGTATTCAAAAATCCAACAGATGTCTTACGTTATTTGAAAGCCGGAGGAAAGCTAACACACGTAAATGTTGGAAATATGAGTTATAAAGAGGGATCAAAAGATATAACAAAAAGTATCCAAGTATTAGAAGAAGAAATTGATGTGTTCGAATCAATTGCAGCAATGGATATAAATGTAACCGCTCAATTGGTACCAAATGATCCAGTTATTGACTTCATGGATAAACTGAGAAATTAAACAAAAATGAGGAGGAAGAAAGTATGCACTTAGCAGCGTATCAAATTATTCTTATTACGGTTTATGCTTTTATTGCAATCAATGATTCGCTTATTTCAAATACATTAACACAACCAGCCATCGCAGGTATGATTTCTGGAATGATCATGGGAGACTTAAAAACAGGCTTGATGGTTGGAGGTACATTGCAACTAATGAGACTAGGGATTGCGGCTTTCAGTGGGGCATCAGTTCCTGATTATTTCACAGGAGCCGTCTTGGGAACAGTATTTGCGGTTATCTCTGGGAAAGGTGCAGAGTATGGTATAGGATTGGCTGTTCCAGTATCTTTATTGATGTTGCAACTTGATGTAGTCGCTCGCTTTTGTAATGTTTATCTCTTGCATCGTGTAGATAGAGCAATTGATGATATGAAAATCAATCGTATACCGCGATTAGTCTTATCTGGCTCTTTTCTTTGGGGATTGTCACGAGCCATTCCGATTTTATTGATGCTTTTAGTCGGTGATGCTGCTGTTTCAACGATCACAGAAAATACACCAGAATGGTTGATGAATGGACTAAAAACTGCTGGTGGGGTGTTACCAGTCGTTGGTGTAGGAATCTTGTTGCATTACCTTCCAACAAAACAATATATTCCTTATTTACTATTGGGTTTCTTTTTAGCCGCTTATTTACAAGTGCCAATGCTTGGTATCTCAATCGTCGGTGTGATTGCTGCAATTATTGTATTTAAAAAAGATAGTGAAAAAGCAGAACATCCGACAATGACAGCCACAAATAATGGAACATTTGAAGGAGGATATGATGGGGATGAATAACCAGAAATTAACAAAGCAAGAGCTGAATGCGATTAGTTGGCGCTATATTTTAGGAAGTCAGCTGAACTGGAACTATGAACGAATGATGAGTTCTGGCTATTTATATGGGATATTACCAGTATTGAAAAAATTCTATGGTAATGACGAATCACAATTACAGGATATGATGCGTACACATAATCAATTCTTCAATACCAACGCGATTTTCGGAAATTTGATCATGGGGATTGATGTGGCAATCGAAGAAGAAGATGGTTACAAAGCAAAAGACACAATCATTGCCTTAAAAACAGCTTTAATGGGTTCTCTTGCTGGCGTAGGTGATTCATTGTTCCATGTGATTTGGGGAACGATTTTTGGATCGATCGCAGGAACATTAGCTCAAAGTGGCTCAATTGTTGGGTGTGTGATTTGGGTCATCGCGAATATCGCTTTATTATTTGGACGGGCTGCATTATTACCATTAGGATACAAACAAGGAGTCAAACTTGTCACAACTTTGAAAAACAAATTATCTGCATTCACTAATGCCGCAACAGTTTTAGGTGTCACGGTAATTGGTGCTTTGATTCCTTCCGTGGTAAAGGCAACGGTCCCATTTGTTTATAAAAAAGATGGGGTGGAATTAGTTATCCAAGATACATTAGACGCTATTTTACCCTCTCTTGTTCCAGTATTACTTGTTTTATTAACTTATTGGATGTTGGGACAAAAGAAATTGAATTCCACACGAGTAATCTGGATCATTTTGATTCTTTCCATTGCATTAAGTGCGTTTGGTATTTTAGCTTAAAAAAGGAAAAGTGAGATACGTCCGTTCACACATTTGTCCAAAAAGTAGAGGCTAAGCGGTTTTCTCATTCACTAAGATAAATGTGATTTTAGCCTCTGTATATTCATACAATCTGATGAGAAAGAGGGAGCAAAGATGGAGAAAAAAGGTTTGGGTAAAAGGCTTCTTTTGATGAGTATGCTTAGTTTAATTAGTTTATTTGGAATGAGTATATCAACCTTTGCCGAGGAAGATGAATTTCAAAAGATGGAAGAACGATGGAAAAGTCAACTTGTCTTTGAAAAAGAAAGTCCGGAAAATGAGTCATTAAGAGCATATATAGAAGCGTTATCAAAAGAAGCGGAAAATTTATATCAAACATTGGATCAATCACCTGACCGGACCTATCTATGGCCACTTGAATCGGGAAATACTTCTTCAGCAGATTTGACGACACAATTTATGAAACTCCAGAAACTTACTTATGCCTATAAAACAAAAGGGACAACACTTTATCAACAGCCAGAGGTTGCTGCAGCAATTAAAGAGGGAATCGATTTTATGATTACCAAAAAAGGATATGATGGGAAAAAGTATTATGGAAATTGGTGGGATTGGCAAATTGGTATCCCACAAAAATTTGTGAATATCCTTCTACTGTTGCACCAAGAGCTATCCAGTGAAAAAATCCAACAATATACAGCTATTTTGAGTCAATATGTACCTGATCCATTCCAGCAATTATATACTAAACCACAAGATTCATTTGTAGACCTTGCATTTATCCCTAACTTTTCAACGACCGGTGCCAATCGAACAGACTTATCATTGACTGTTTTAGGAGTAGGTATTTTACAAAAAGATGCCACAAAAATCCATCAAGCAGTGAATGGGATCAAAGATGTTTTTCAACTCGTGGCAAGTGGAGATGGGTTTTACGCAGATGGTTCCTTTATCCAGCATAATGATATTCCTTATACAGGTTCTTACGGGAATGTACTAATCAAAGGAGTTGGACAGATTTTTACGATTGTGGATGGGACTTCTTATACAGCAGCTTCTGATGCCATTCACGCTTTCGTAGAAAATGTAGAGAAGGCCTTTATTCCTTTGATTTACCAAGGTGAAATGCTTCCCATGGTGAATGGACGCGCTATTTCACGTGCGCCTTCAAAGACGAAGGTAGGATACGGGTCTTCAACGATGTATAATTTATTGATTGTTTCAAAATTTGCACCAGAAGATAAGCAAAAGGAACTAAAAGAAGCAGTCAAATATTGGATGCAATTGAACCCTTCGTATTATATAACGAATGTAAGAGATTATAATGACCTGGTCATGACACTATCCTTATTAGAAGACCAGACGATTTTAGGGAAGGATTTACCATTCATAGGGACAAAAATGTATCATAAAATGGATCGTTTTGTTCAGCGTACCAGTAAGTATATGGTAGGAATCAGTATGTATTCGAACCGTATCTCTTCTTTTGAAGCAGGAAATAAAGAAAACAAACGTGGCTGGCATACATCGGATGGGATGGTCTACTTATATAATGAGGATGATGTACAATTCGGTAAAAGCTATTGGCCGACTGTCGATCCTTATCGATTGCCAGGAACAACGGTCGATACAGTCCCTTTAAAAGATGAAATCTCTTCTTTTACGACTGTGCGATCAAATGAAAAAGCCGTTGGCGGTGTATCAAATGAAGGTCAGGCAGTGGTAGGTATGGCTCTAAATAAAACTGGAACAAAGAATAATGGGACAGTTTTGCCAATGGATGTCAAAGGGAAAAAATCGTGGTTTGTGCTTGACGATCAATTGATTGCGCTTGGTTCGGGAATTACCGGTAACACAAATGCGTCTATTGAAACGGTTATAGATAATCGTTTATTAAACGATCAGTTTACTTATAAAGTTGTAACAGAAACAGGAGAAGTTACCCAGCCAACCGAACAAAGTGAAAAAGAATGGTTATTGTTACAATCAAGTCAACCAGAAACATCGATCGGTTATTATTTTCCTGAGAAAGAAACAGTAAAAGTGATAAGTGAAGAACGGCAAGGTACTTATAGGGAAATAAACGAATCATTTCCCAGTGATGAAGTTTATCATGGAAGTTATCGGAAGTTTTTGATCAATCATGGAAAACATCCAATCAATGAAGCTTATGCATATGTGATATTACCAGGAGTGAACGAAAAAGGATTAAAAGAATATGCAGAAAAAGAACCAGTTACTATTCTTCAAAATACTCCAAAAATTCAAGCAGTAAAAGTAAAAGAATCCGGTTATTTGGGTATCAATTTTTGGGATAATACTGGTGGAGAATTAGATGGATTAAAAACAGATAAACCACTTTCTGTATTAAAGAAAATAAACGAACAAGAAAAAAGTTATACGTTTGCTGATCTTGCTCATACAAAGACGAAAATAACAATTGAATTACCAAATAATTTTGAAGCTATTCGAAGCATGAGTGAAGGAATCACCTATGATGAGCAGATGGGTCGCTTTACTATTGATTTTTCGCAAACATCGGATACACAAAAACAAATTGTCGTGGAATAAAAAAAGCGCACAAGAATAGAATATTCTTGTGCGTAATTTTTTATCCTTATTCCAATCCAATCAAATAATCGTCATCTTTCATGGCTTCTACATGACCTAACAAATAGCCGTTTCCGACTTGTGAGAAGAAGTCATGGTTGCTTGTGCCTGTTGAAATCCCGTTCATTACGATTGGGTTGACATCATTGGCAGTATCTGGGAAGAGTGGATCCATCCCTAGGTTCATCAATGCTTTGTTGGCATTATAGCGTAGGAATGTTTTGACTTCTTCTGTCCAACCGATTGGATCGTATAATTCTTCTGTATAACGTTCTTCGTTTTCATAAAGTTCATAAAGAAGGTTGTACATCCAGTCTTTCAACGTTTCTTGTTCTGCTTCAGGCAATTCGTTGAAACCTAATTGGAACTTGTAACCGATGTAGGTTCCATGTACCGATTCATCTCGGATGATCAGTTTGATGATCTCTGCTACGTTTGCCAATTTGTTGTTTCCTAAATAATAAAGAGGAGTATAAAAACCTGAATAGAACAAGAATGTTTCTAAAAAGACGCTGGCAATTTTCTTTTCTAGCGGTGTACCGTGTTTGTAGATTTCATTGATACGCTCAGCTTTTTTTTGCAGATAAGGATTCGTATTCGTCCAGTCAAAAATTTCTTCGATTTCTTTTTTCGTGTTCAGTGTACTAAAAATAGAAGAATAACTTTTGGCATGAACGGATTCCATGAATTGGATATTGTTCAAAACGGCTTCTTCATGGGGAGTGCGGACATCTTTACGCAACTGATCCATGCCGCTTTCAGATTGGACAGTATCCAGCAGTGTCAAACCGCCGAATACATGTCCTACTGTATCTTTTTCCAATTGAGACAATGTGCGCCAATCATCTAGGTCATTTGAAAGTGGGATACGTGTATCTAGCCAAAATTGCTCCGTCAGCTTCTCCCAAGTGGATTTATCAATGATATCTTCAATTTCATTCCAGTTTATTGCTTCATAATATGTTTCTGACATGAGAATGCTCCTTTAATTAAAATATGAATAAGCGAATCTATCTATGATATTAGATCACGCAGCTTTCACATTGATTGCTTCCGATTTCTTCTGCATCATCAGTAAAGGTACGTACATAATAAATGGATTTGATTCCTTTATGGAAAGCGTAATGTCTTAAAATATTCAAATCACGTGTCGTTTGCTTCGTTGTTGTCTTCCATTCATAAATACCTTCTGGGATTTCAGAACGCATGAATAAAGTCAAACTCATGCCTTGATCGACGTGTTGTTGTGCTGTTGCATAAACATCGATCACTTTACGCATGTCCATATCATAAGCAGAAGTGTAATATGGAATCGTCTCATTGGATAAATAAGGCGCTGGGTAATAAATTTTACCGATTTTCTTCTCTTGGCGTTCTTCGATCATGCGAGTGATAGGATGAATGCTTGCACTCGTATCATTGATATATGAAATTGAGCCATTTGGTGCTACTGCCAAGCGATTTTGGTGATATAGCCCATCTTTCATTACTGCTTGTTTCAAGGCATTCCAATCTTCAGCAGTTGGAATAAAGATTCCTTCAAATAATGCTTTGACTTTTTCTGATTTTGGCTGGAATTCTCCAGTTACGTATTTTTCGAAATAAGTGCCATCAGCATAAGCTGATTTTTCAAAATTATGGAAAACTTGTTTTCTTTCACGAGCGATATTATTGCTTTCAACAAGTGTCCAATAATTCAACAGCATGAAATAAATATTTGTAAAGTCTAATGAATCCTCTGAGCCATATTCCATTTGTTCTTTTGCAAGATAAGTGTGTAAGCCCATGGCACCTAATCCAATCGTATGATTCAGCTTATTTCCGTTTTGGATCGGCGGTACGACATCGATATCAGATGCATCTGTAATAAATGTCAATGCACGAGTCATCGTACGCACAGATTTACCAAAGTTAGGGCTTTGCATCAAATTCACGATATTTGTCGAACCTAAGTTACATGAGATATCTGTTCCTAATACTTCATACTCCTGTTTGCCGTTGATCACAGAAGGCGTTTGAACTTGTAAAATCTCTGAACATAAATTACTCATGATAATCTTGCCGTCGATTGGATTCTCGCGGT
Source organism: Enterococcus lactis (assembly GCF_015751045.1). GTDB lineage: Bacteria > Bacillota > Bacilli > Lactobacillales > Enterococcaceae > Enterococcus_B > Enterococcus_B lactis. Next base: position 95,873 of record NZ_BNJW01000008.1, on the reverse strand, counting down.
TCGCTGTATCAATATTGATTACGTAAGGATAGCCAGATTCTTGTTGTAATTTTGAGATTTCATTTTCAAGATCACGCGCTTTGATTTTTTGTTTGCGAATGTTTGGATTTGCAACTAGATGATCATACTCAGCTGTAATATCTACATAAGAGAATGGGACACCATATTCTTTTTCGACACTATACGGACTAAATAAATACATGTCTTCGTTTTTACGTGTCAATTCATAAAATTTATCAGGTACGATCACACCAAGAGAAAGAGTTTTTACGCGAATCTTTTCATCTGCATTTTCTTTTTTTGCTGAAAGGAAAGCAATAATGTCTGGATGGAACACATTCAAATAAACCACACCAGCTCCTTGACGCTGACCTAATTGATTAGAATAGCTGAAACTATCTTCGAATAATTTCATGACTGGAACGACACCACTCGCAGCACCCTCGTATCCTTTGATAGGAGCGCCGGCTTCACGAAGATTTGATAAAGTAATCCCCACGCCGCCGCCAATACGGGACAATTGCAAAGCAGAGTTGATTGAGCGCCCGATAGAGTTCATATCGTCAGTGACTTGAGTCAAGAAACAAGACACCAATTCGCCCCGACGTTTACGTCCAGCATTCAAGAAAGAAGGTGTAGCTGGCTGATAACGTTGATGGATCATTTCATCTGCAAGAGCAAGTGCTAATTCTTCATCTCCGTTCGCAAAGTAAAGCGCATTGAAGGCTACTCGATCTTCATAAGTTTCCAGATAAGCGGAACCGTCGTTGGTTTTCAACGCATATTGAGAATAAAATTTGTAAGCAGCCATAAAAGATTTGAAAGAAAAATGTTGTTCGTCCAAAAATTGATATAGCTTTTCAATAAATGATGGTGAATATAATTGGATGAATTCTGCTTCTATATATTCTTGATCGATCAAGTAATTGATTTTTTCCATAATAGATGGAAAAGTCATCGTATTTGGTTTGACATTTTCTTCAAAAAAGGCAGCCAAAGCTTCTTTATCCTTATTCAAAGGGATTTGACCATTGACTGGTCGATTGATTTCATTATTCAGCTTGAAATAACTGACATCTTGTAAATTTTTAAGACTCATACGTACGCCCAACCTTCATTTCGTATTTAATGATGCTTGATTGCAAATCATTGCATTGTTTTTAAGCTTTAAAAAAGGATTTGGAAGTTTGCGACAAAAACTGGTGCTGTCTCAAGCCCTTCAAATCCATGTATCTTGTTTTGATTCTTTTAGTCATGTTAGCTGGCAAGTTTACGCAACTGATCAGGACGGAATCCGATAACTGTTTCTGCATCGGAAGTAATGACAGGAACACTTTGGAATCCTTGTGCTTTCAACCAGTCTACTGCTTCCGGTTGTTCATCGATATTGACTTCTTCAAAAGCGATTTGATTTTCTGTTAAAAAACGTTTGACCATCTTGCATTGCATACAATTATTTTTAGAAAAGATTTTTACGTTCATGATGAGTGCCTCCTCTAAACACATTCTTATTATCTATAATAGATAGTATAAAACTCTTAGTAAAAAAGTCAAACAACAAACACTACATATTGTGTTGTGGAAACTGTGGAATACTAAGTTTTGTGTTTTTGAAAAAAGAGCTGAAAACAAGTATCGTGTGGGAAAATAGCAAATCTAATAGAGAAAAAATTGTGGAAAACTATGAAAAAATATTTTTTTCTTATTTTTGTCTATCAATACTAAAGATTCGCTCATAATATCACAAGTGTAATTGACATTCTCAATTACCGAGAGTATTCTATGTGAGAATGATTCTCATTTATTTGCGTAATACGTAAGAAAACTAGAACATAGAATGAATGGTTTCAACACATGGTTTATTTCACAAGAGAGGAATCAATATGCAGACCTTAGCGCAGGCAAAGCAAAACTTCGTTTATCAAGTCGAACGAATTGAAACAGAAGAAAAAACAAAACGCCATTTGCAAAATATTGGGGTCGTTGTCGGAAGTAAAATCGTCGTCGTCAATTTATCAGGCAACAATGCCATTTTACTGATAAAAAGTCATCGAGTGGCAGTAAGTCGGGAAATACTAAGTCAGATCTTTGTCAATAAAAAGACTGCTTCCTCTGAAAGCTGGACTTCTCTTGATCAATTAAAAGCAGGAGAGACGGGGATCGTCGTAGCCATCCACGGACAAGGCGCAGTGAAGCGGCGGTTGATGGATATGGGATTGACGCGAAATGTAAAAATAGTCATCCGAAAACTAGCCCCTCTAGGAGATCCAATCGAACTGACAGTGCGAGGATATGAATTGACGTTACGAAAGTCAGAGGCTGAACTAATCTTGGTACAAAGGGAGGAAAACGAATGAATATCGCGTTAGTCGGAAATCCAAACAGCGGGAAAACGAGCTTGTTCAATCTCTTGACTGGTTCGAATCAATATGTAGGGAATTGGCCGGGCGTAACAGTAGAAAAAAAAGAAGGATCGTTGAAAAAAAATCCGAACATTCACATTCAAGACCTACCCGGTATCTATTCTTTGTCTCCTTATACACCCGAAGAAGTGATTGCAAGAGATTATTTGGTTCATGAACAGCCTGAACTGATCATCAACATCATTGATGCTACCAATTTAGAGCGGAATCTATATTTAACTACGCAGTTATTGGACTTAGACATTCCTATGATCATTGGTCTGAATATGATGGATGTCATCAAAAAAGAAGGAAAAAAAATCAACCTAGAAAAGCTTTCCTATGGTCTTGGTGTACCAGTTTTACCAATCAGCGTATCGAAAAAGCAAGGAATCGAAAAATTAATCGAAAAGATTCAGGAGTCTGCAAAAAAACGGCCTTCTATTCCTGTTCCCTGTACATACGATCCGCGTTTAGAAGCAGCTTTACATGAAATTGAAGATGTACTAGGAGAAAAAAGCAGCAAGAAACGCTGGTATGCAATGAAATATTTTGAAAGAGATCAGAAGGTGAATGAGGATGATGAGATAACAATTTCTCAGCAAAAAGAAATCGAACAACTGATCCAGTTGACAGAGAAACTATTGGATGACGATAGTGAAACGATTCTAGTCAATGAACGTTATGAATTTATTACCCAATTATGTGCACTATCTGTCGTGTCAAATGATTCTTTCCAATTATCGATGAGTGACAAAATCGATCAGATTGCAACGAATCGTTGGTTAGCCTTGCCAATCTTTGCATTTGTGATGTGGCTGATTTATTACTTGGCTATTCAAACAGTAGGAACAATGGGGACAGATTGGATCAATGATACATTGTTTGGAACGTGGCTACCAGAACATGTTGGCAGACTGCTAGCTGAATGGCAAGTAGCGGAATGGATGCAGGAGCTGATCTTGAACGGCATCATCGCAGGCGTAGGAGCAGTATTAGGATTTTTACCGCAATTGATCGTATTGTTTTTATGCTTGAGCTTTCTAGAAGACTGCGGATATATGGCGAGGATCGCTTTTGTCATGGATCGACTTTTCCGGAAATTCGGGCTTTCAGGAAAATCCTTTATTCCTATGCTGATTGCCACAGGATGTGGCGTACCAGGCGTCATGGCTACTCGCACGATTGAAAACGAGCAAGATCGTCGGTTGACGATCATGGTCACGACATTCATGCCTTGTTCTGCAAAATTGCCGATTATTGCCTTAGTGGCAGGGGCCTTTTTTCCTCACCAATCTTGGGTAGCTCCTTCTGCCTATTTTCTTGGTATGACTGCAATTATTTTCTCTGGAATCAGCTTGAAAAAAACGCGTTTGTTTGCTGGAGAAACAGCTCCGTTTATCATGGAATTGCCCGCATATCATTTTCCTCAATGGTCGACGATCCTAAGACAAACCTATGACCGCAGCAAGTCTTTTGTAAAAAAAGCAGGAACGATTATCTTTGTTTCTAGTATCGTGATCTGGTTTAGCTCTTCTTATAATTTTTATGCTCAACCTGTTCCTGAAGACCAAAGTATCCTAGCCTTTTTCGGACGAATCCTAGCTGTTGTTTTTCAGCCGCTTGGTTGGGGGAATTGGCAAGGAACTGTCGCAGCGATTACAGGATTAGTTGCTAAAGAAAATATTATTGGCACATTCGGTATTTTGTTTGGACATGCGGAAGTATCCGAAAATGGCAGAGAAATCTGGCAAGTGCTACAACACACATATACTCCCGCAGCAGCTTATTCATTGTTAGCCTTCAATTTACTTTGTGCGCCTTGTTTTGCGGCAATTGGGGCTATCCATCGGGAAATGAATGCCAAGAAATGGACTTGGATCGCCATAGGCTATCAATGCGGTTTAGCTTATTTAGTTAGTTTTGTGATCTATCAGTTGGGACACTTATTGGAAGGTGGACAGGTAGCGTTAGGGACGTATCTTGCTATTTTATTGATGATAGGACTCGTTTATGTTTTGTTCCGTCAGCCAAAATCCAAGAACCAGTTTTATGCTATATTGTCATTAGAAGGAGAGGAATAGGATGGCGACATTCTTATTAAGTGTATTAATCTTTGGAAGTGCAGGGGCGATTGTCTATACTCGTTTAAAATCCGGAAAGAATTGTGATGACTGTCAAACAGCTTGCCCAGTAAAAAAGGAACAGATCAAGCGATGATCAGTCGTTGCAAGAGTCTGTTCTCCCCTTTTTTGCTTATTTTGCTAGAGCATAGTAAGATGAGGGAAAGTAAAAAAAGAAAGAGGAAAGAAAATGTCTGGAAAGAAAAAAATCGTCCGCCCGCGCTATCAGCAGATTGCTGTTGATTTAGCCGAACGTATCGTTGAAAACCGATATAAAGTGGGTGAGAAGATCCATGCTCGCTCAACGCTTGCCAGTACGTACAATGCTTCTCCTGAGACTACTCGAAAGGCTATCAATGTGCTGGTAGATCTTGGGATCATGGAAGTACGGCATGGGAGTGGGGCATTTGTTGCCTCGAAAGAAAAAGCAAAAGATTTCCTATTGCAGTATCAAGATGTACAATCTATCCAAGATACAAAAGCAGAAATCATGGCGAGTGTGGAGAAGCAACAAGATGAGCTGAATCATTTTTCTCAATTATTGGATCAGCTGGTCAATCAAACGAAGCGAATACATAAGATGAACCCTTTACTTCCGTTTGAATTGTCTTTATCAGAAAAAGCAATGCATCTGGACCGCTCGATTAGCGAGTTGAATATCTGGCAGGCGACTGGTGCTACAGTTATCGCAATTTCTCATAACGAAGAACTACTTGTTTCACCTGGACCTTATGCTAAATTTACGGCAGGGGATATCGTTCATTTTATTGGAAATGAGTATACGCTACAGCGTATGACAAACTTTTTTTACCCGGAACATCAGCTTGCAGAATGATTGTGTGAAATATTATAAAAATATTAACTTGGCTAAACCTTTTATTTATAAAGATTTAACCAAGTTTTTTTTCTGTTTGGACAAGCAAATTTCTTTCATTTTTGACAAAGTGACTACATGATGTTAACATAGTGTGGTCACTTTTTTCAGAAAGAAAAATGAATTTACATAAAAAAGGAGAATTTGTTTGGTAAAAGTAGAAGTAAAACATTTAACAAAGATATTTGGTAAAAAGACACAAGCCGCTTTAGATATGATGAATGATCACCAGCCGAAAACGGAGATTTTAAAGAAAACCGGTGCGACGGTTGGTGTGTATGACGTGAATTTTGACGTAAAAGAAGGAGAAATCTTCGTGATCATGGGGCTTTCCGGGAGTGGGAAATCCACATTGATCCGTCTATTGAATCGTCTGATCGAGCCAACTTCAGGCAGTATCTATATTGATGGAGAAGATGTATCGAAGTTAAGCAAAGAAGAATTGCGAGAAGTCCGTCGTCATAAAATCAATATGGTTTTCCAAAACTTCGGTCTGTTTCCACACCGAACGATCTTGGAAAATACAGAATACGGGTTAGAAGTCCGTGGTGTACCTAAAGAAGAACGACAAGAAAAAGCAGAAAAAGCATTAGAAAATTCTAGTCTGCTTTCATTTAAAGACCAATATCCTAGTCAGTTATCTGGTGGGATGCAGCAACGGGTCGGCTTAGCCAGAGCTTTAGCGAATGATCCTGAGATCTTGCTGATGGACGAAGCGTTCTCGGCTCTTGATCCGCTGATCCGACGAGAAATGCAAGACGAATTACTGGACCTGCAAGCCAATGTTCAAAAAACGATTATTTTCATTACCCATGATTTGAATGAAGCTTTACGGATCGGGGACAGAATCGCATTAATGAAAGACGGCGAAATCATGCAGATCGGAACAGGTGAAGAAATATTGACCAATCCAGCAAATGATTACGTACGTGAATTTGTGGAAGAAGTCGATCGTTCCAAAGTGCTTACTGCTCAAAACATCATGGTACCTGCATTGACGACGAATATCGAATCTGATGGACCAAATGTCGCATTGACAAGGATGCGTAATGAAGAAGTCAGCATGCTGATGGCTGTTGACCGAAAGAGAAACCTGAAAGGAATCATTACTGCAGATCAGGCGTTAGAAGCTAGGAAGCAAAAACGTCCATTGATCGACTTCTTAGATGAAAATGTGACGGTGATCGGAAAAGACATGGTTGTAAGTGATATTTTCAATATTATTTATGATTCACCGACTCCGCTTGCAGTTGTAGAGGATGGAAAATTAAAAGGTGTCGTCATCCGAGGTAGTGTGATTGAAGCATTAGCAGAAACAAGCGAGGTGAGTGAACATGAATAATCTATTAAACTATCAATTACCAGTGGCAAACTGGGTAGAAAATATCACAGAATGGTTTACGACAACTTTTTCTGGCCTATTTTCATTTTTACAAACGATCGGACAGGCAGTGATGTCTGGGATTACAAATTTACTGTTAGTGATCCCAGCGCCTTTGTTTATCTTGTTATTGACGATAGCAGCTTTCTTTATTTCTAAGAAACGTCCAGGACTTACGTTGTTCACATTGATTGGTCTATGGTTTATTTATAACCAAGGTCTATGGAATGACTTGATGAATACTGTCACACTTGTTCTTTTATCTAGTGTGATCTCCATCATCATAGGTGTACCGTTAGGGATCTTGATGGCAAAAAGCAGTAAAGCTCAAAGCATCATCAAGCCAATCCTTGACTTTATGCAGACGATGCCAGGATTCGTTTATTTGATTCCAGCAGTTGCATTTTTCGGTATCGGGATGGTGCCAGGGGTATTTGCCTCAGTCATCTTTGCTTTGCCACCAACCGTTCGTTTTACGAATTTAGGGATTCGACAAGTACCGAAAGAGTTAGTAGAAGCTTCTGATTCATTCGGGAGCACAAGTCGTCAAAAACTATTCAAACTAGAATTGCCTTTAGCTAAAAGTACGATCATGGCAGGGATCAATCAAACAACGATGCTGTCACTTTCAATGGTCGTTATTGCCTCTATGATCGGTGCACCCGGCTTAGGACGGGGAGTATTGTCCGCTTTACAAAGAGCACAAGTCGGGAATGGATTTGTCAACGGGGTTGCATTAGTTATCTTAGCAATCATCATTGACCGTTTTACCCAGCATTTGAATCAGCCGAACAATAAGAAAGTTGCAGGAGCTGCAACACAAAAAAGTAAAAAACGTCAAGGATTGATCATTGGTGCTGTAGTAGTAGTGATCTTAGGTGCGATTGGTATAGGAAGTTTTTCTTCTGCCAAAGAAACAAAACGTATCAACTTGTCTTATGTCGAATGGGATACAGAAGTTGCTTCAACAAATGTAGTCGGTGAAGTATTGAAACAAATGGGCTATGATGTAACGATGACACCGCTAGATAATTCAATCATGTGGAAATCTGTTTCAAATGGCGAGTCAGATGCCATGGTTTCAGCTTGGCTACCTAAAACTCATGGTTCACAGTATGCACAATATAAAGATCAAGTCGAAGACCTAGGTGCCAATTTGACAGGAGCAAAAGTCGGTTTAGCAGTACCAGCCTACATGGATGTAAATTCGATCGATGAGTTAACCGATCAGGCAGGTAAGAAAATTATAGGAATTGAGCCAGGAGCTGGTGTAGTTACGGCTGCTGAAAACACGATCCAAAAATATGACAACTTGAAAGACTGGAAAGTCGAGACATCTTCTTCAGGAGCAATGACCGTTGCACTAGGACAAGCAATCAAAAAACACGAACCAATTGTAGTTACAGGATGGACACCTCATTGGATGTTTGCCAAATATGATCTGAAATACTTGGAAGATCCTGAAAACGGAATGGGAAGCGAAGAGCAGATCCATACGATGGTTCGAAAAGGATTGAAAGAAGACCAGCCAGAAGCTTATAAAGTATTAGACAATTTCCATTGGTCAGAAAAAGATATGGAAAAAGTCATGTTGGAAATCAACAATGGAAAAGATCCACAGCAAGCGGCAAAAGAATGGATCAAAGAGAACCAAGAATTAGTCGAAAGCTGGAAAAAATAAAAAAAAACGGAAACAAAATAAATGGAGCTTCCAAAATTGGATCAAAAATCCAGTTTTGGAAGCTCCATATTCGTCTGTCTCTTTTTTTGCCTATAAAAAAAGAGAATGCGCAGTTCGTCTTCGAAACGTCCGAAGACGCCGACAAACTACCATTCTCGTGGGTTTGGCACCCAATGGGCCGTGAGGGGCTCGAACCCGCGACCCGCTGATTAAGAGTCAGCTGCTCTACCAACTGAGCTAACGGCCCATACAAAAAGTACTTAATAATAGTAGCACTAAGAATTTTAAAATGCAAGACTACATTTAAAGAAAATCAGAAAAATCTTTACTTCCTTATAGGAAATCATTCATAGATTATTCACATTTGCTCGTTATTATATAAGCATACCAACAAACAAAGTTCTTGCAAGAGAACAAACCCTAACACTTTTTTCATTTTTTACTCCTTTCCCGCCGTCTCCCCGGCGGGTCTCCTGTTCTTAACGATAAAAGACAAGAAGGCTTGGCCTTCTTGTTTTTTTGCTTTTATAAAATTCCATTAATTAAATCATCTAGTTCAAATAACTAGATTGAATGTTTATGGTAACTTTGGTATCATGTTAATGAAATGAAAAAAGGAGCGATTACGATGGAAAAAATGCGTCAGCAATTAATGGAGTGGGGAAAAGAACTGGAAACATTCCGTCTGCCTCACTGGGAAGAGCTCCCCGACCTAGAACTTTATATGGATCAAGTCAGAACGTTAGTTGATCGTTATCTTTCACCTGTGATACAAGGAGAAAAGCATCCATTGCTGACCTCCTCTATGGTAAACAACTACGTTAAACTGGGTTTGATACCAGCACCAGTTAAAAAAAGATACAATAAAGAACATGTAGCATTTTTACTTGCAATCACTACATTGAAACAAGTATTGACTATTCCTGAAATCAAAGAAGGAATATTATTCCAAGGAAAAACAGTGGGGATTCGTGAAGCTTATAATCTATTCTGTGATGAACAAGAAGCAGCTGTATGGATGGTCAGCCAATTAGCACAAGGCAAATCCCATCCCCAAAAATTCGACCAGGCGACCCCTGTAGAATATATTGCTGTAAGAGCAGCAACTTTATCGTTTGCAATGAAACTTCTTGCGGAAAAAACGATTGTTCTAGAAACCGAATACTTAAAAGAGGAGAAAACAAATGAAAAATGATAAAATCGCGATTTTAGTAGATTCTGGTACGGATGTGCCAGAAGAATTGATAAAAAAATATGAGATGTACATGATTCCTTTGAAAATTATTTATAAAGATCAGGTATATACAGATAAAATAGATATTACACCTGAAGAAATCTATCAACGTTTGCCAGAGGAAATTCCAGGTACATCTTTGCCTGATGGTGAGTCGATCACAGAAATCTTTGAGCAAATCAAAAAAGATGGTTATGAAAAAGTACTTGCGGTAACGATTTCCAGCGGATTGAGCGGGACGTATAACGTGGTTCGTTTGATTGCAGAACAGCAAGAAGAACTAGAAGCGTATGTACTAGATACGAAAAATATCGGTATTGGTGCGGGTTTTTCTGCAATACAAGCAGCGAAATGGCTAGAAGACGGTGTCGAGTGGAATCAGCTGATCAGTAATTTGAATGAATTAGTCGAAAGAACAAAAGTTTTCTTTAATGTTGCGACATTGGAATATCTCCAAAAAGGTGGACGGATTGGTTTGGTTGCTTCTATTTTAGGAACCGCTTTAAAGCTTAACCCGATCATCTCCTGTAATGATGAAGGAATCTATTACACAGTAGGAAAAGCTAGAGGGCGTAAAAAAAGTTTGGATAAGACGGTTGCTTATGTCAAAGAAAAAGTCGGCAATGCCAAGGTTTTTAACTTAGCCGTTGCCCACGGTGATGCGAAAGAAGAAGCGATTGAAATGGAAGCGAGGCTCAAAAGAGAGTTTCCACAAGCAAACCAAATCTACTTTGGTCAAATTTCTCCGGCATTAGTAGTCCATACTGGTCCGGGATTATTAGGTGTCGGTGTACAAGTTTTAGAAGGATAAATCAAAAAAAGGAAAACAATGAGGTGAAAATCAGTGTTTTCCTTTTTTTATTGAAGTTAGAACAAAAAAAGAAAGTATTTTGCACTCCCATGTTAATTTTCTCTTTTGTTTTATAGGCAAAGATGAAACAAAACCAGAAATACGGTATAATGAAAAGGTGTGACAATAATATATAAGAGGTGGCTCTTTATGAAAAAAGTTTTAGTTGTCGATGATGAGAAGCCGATTTCGGATATCGTCAAATTCAATTTAGCCAAAGAAGGCTATGATGTTTATACTGCATATGATGGGGAAGAAGCCTTGGAAAAAGTTGCTGAGGTAGAACCTGATTTGATTTTACTTGATTTGATGCTACCTAAAATGGACGGCTTAGAAGTGGCTCGTGAGGTACGCAAAACGTATGACATGCCAATCATTATGGTAACAGCCAAAGATTCTGAAATTGATAAAGTCCTAGGCTTAGAATTAGGCGCGGATGACTACGTGACTAAGCCATTTTCCAATCGAGAATTAGTGGCAAGGGTCAAAGCGAATCTTCGTCGTGGTGCCACGGCTACGAGGGAACCAGAAGATGCGGCTCCTGCGGAATTGACGATTGGTGATTTGACCATCCATCCAGAAGCTTACATGGTGACGAAACGAGGAGAAACAATCGAGTTGACACATCGTGAATTCGAACTACTCTTTTACTTGGCGAAGCACCTTGGGCAAGTGATGACAAGAGAACATTTATTACAAACGGTTTGGGGCTATGATTATTTTGGAGATGTACGAACAGTGGATGTAACTGTACGTCGGTTGCGCGAGAAGATCGAAGATAATCCAAGCCATCCAAATTATTTAGTGACACGTCGTGGTGTCGGTTACTATTTGCGTAACCCAGAACAGGAGTAATTGGATGAAAAGAAAAGTCCGCTTTTTTCGATCAGTCAATTTTAAGATCGCTATTACTTTTATTTTGATTTTATTGATCTCGATCGAAATTATTGGCGCCTATTTTATACGTGGATTGGAACGTTCCACGATCAATACATTTATTAAAGATATGAATCAAACGGTGGAATCATTAGCGACGACAATCAGTCCGGAATTAAATCGAAAAGATAACGTAGATGACGAAGAGGTAAATGCGAATATCAAGAGATTCATTGAAAACAGTGCGACTAGCGATATCATCGAAATACGGGTCGTTGACGAAAAAGGGATCATCCGAGGAACAACTGATGTCAATGAACAAAGCGCTGTGGGAAAGAAAAATGATTATGTCGATATCAATGATTTCACAACTAAACGGTATGTTGCTTTAGATAACGACGATAAACGGGTGAATATCAATGTTCAACCGATCCTGTCCCCGACCGGCGATGCCGTTATCGGGGCTCTTTACGTCAAAAGTAATATCGAACAAAAATATTCGGAGATCAATAATACAGCAGTCATTTTCTTTACTGCCTCACTGATTGCTGCGTTTATCTCAATGATCGTCTCCGTTTTAGTTGCTCGTTCGATTACTCAGCCAATCGGTGAAATGAGAGAACAAGCCATTCGAATCGCCAGAGGAGACTACAGCCGGAAAGTCAAAGTGCATGGACAAGATGAACTAGGGCAGTTGGCTGATACCTTCAATCAGTTAGCTGAACGTATCGAAGAAGCTCAAGATACAATGGAAGCTGAACGCAATCGGTTGGATAGCGTGCTGTCTCATATGACAGACGGCGTCATCGCGACAGACCGCAGGGGGAAAGTCATTACGATCAATGATATGGCTGTTTCCTTGCTAGATGTCAAAAATGAGGAAGCAATTGGACAATCGATTTTGACACTTTTGGATATCGAAGAAGAATATACCTTGCGTAAATTATTAGAAGATCCAAACGAAATGGTACTTGACCGTTCAACCAGTACATTGGAGAGCGATCAGATGATCTTACGAGTAGACTTTTCCATGATCCGTCGCGAATCAGGTTTTATCAGCGGATTAGTAGCTGTCTTGCATGATGTGACAGAACAAGAAAAAACAGAACGGGAACGCCGTGAATTCGTTTCTAATGTTTCCCATGAGCTTCGTACACCACTGACAAGCATGCGCAGTTATATCGAAGCATTGAGCGAAGGTGCATGGAAAGACGAAGAAGTAGCACCAAATTTTTTGAAAGTAACATTGGATGAAACAGATCGGATGATTCGAATGATCAATGATCTTCTGAATCTATCTCGCATGGATACAGGAAATACCCAGCTTCAATTAGAGTATGTCAATTTTAACGAGTTAGTGAATTTTGTTCTTGACCGTTTTGATATGATGGTGGGAAACCAAGAAAAAAATTATAAGATCCGTCGCGAATTCACGCAAAGAGATCTTTGGGTCGAAGTAGATACAGATAAAATCATCCAAGTAGTCGATAATATCATGAATAACGCGATCAAGTATTCACCAGATGGGGGAACGATCACCTGTCGCTTATTAGAAACGCATAATAACGTGATTTTAAGTATTACCGACCAAGGATTGGGGATTCCTAAAAAAGATCTGAACCGAGTGTTCGAACGATTTTATCGAGTAGATAAAGCACGTGCTAGAGCACAAGGTGGGACAGGACTTGGATTAGCTATTTCTAGAGAAGTAATCAAGGCGCACCGAGGCGCGATTTGGGCAGAGAGCAAGGAAGGAAAAGGATCGACTTTTTATATCTCGCTGCCATACGAACCTTATGAGGAGGAATGGTGGGAATGAGAATTTCTGAAAAAGTCGTTCGCGTAGGACTTATTTTGATGGTTGCATTAAGTTTATATTTCTCTTATGCCATCTGGCTGAGTCCAGCAGGGAAAAGTTCGATCAGCGTCGATGAGACAAACACTCAAATGATCGAGTCTCAAAGCAGTCGGAAAACTTCTGAAGTTTTTCTTCCGCTTCATGTCACGTGGCACCATTCGGGAACGATCCAAGAAACCAACAGTGAAAATCTCGTGTACCGATTGCAATTGATCATCGATAAAGCAAGATTCGGGAAACTTTCTGAAGTCGTTTCGGGAGATGAATCACAATTCGAACAAGTGAAAAACCTGACATCTGGTTTCGAGTTGGCCTATAATGCGCCTTTTTTGCTAAGAGAATATAAGGAAGCATTTGATTTAGATGTAGACGTCTCGAATTTGGCAAAAGAAAGCGAAAATATGTATTTTACTAGAATACAATTCGATCAAGAAAACAAAAAAATCCGATTTTTGAATTATTCGAACCACCTTGTATATGAAGCGAATATTTCGTTGAATTGGGAGGATATCAACAAAGAATTAACAGCAAACGACACGAAATGGACAGAAATGTCAACAGAACCGTCGACGATCGACACCCAATATGCTACGAAACATTCAATCAAGTTGAAAAAGTACAGCTATATCCTTTCGCAGCAACCCTATACACTTTTTAGAAATGCTTTTTTCCAGAAACCAGATAGCGTGAAGAATAATGATGAAAGCAATGAATTGATTTTTTACGGTGGGAATGAAACGATGTCTATCCATTCGGAAACGCAAGTAGTTGATTTTCGAGGAGAGCTGCCAGAGAAAAAAGAAAATGCTAGTGTATTTTCTGAAAGTTTTCCCTATATTAGCAAATTAGGCAGTTCTTTAGGGAATCTCAGATATTTTGACCGCAGTGACAATACCATCGATTACCGGATCTTCGTGGAAGGCTTCCCGGTTTTTGGGACGGACAGCAGAGGACAGATTGGTGTGGAAGTTGGCGGTGAAACGAACGGTTCGGTGCAAGTGAATATTCAAACCAGTTTGAATACGATTCAAGTACCGATACCGTCAGATGAAGAAGTAGAACTTGCAAGTACGAATGAAATCATCCAGCAGCTGGAAGCTAAGGGAGCAGATAGCAACAAGATTGGTTCAGTAATCGTTGGCTATACATGGCAAAATGTTAAAGAAACGAATCGCGTCGTTGATCTCTTACCTGAATGGTATGTGAAATATGAAGATAACTGGTATTCAGCTAACGACCTTCTGGAAAAATTACCTGGATTGGAGGCGAATTAATTGGATTTTAAAAAAATCGAATGGATATTTTTCGTCGCTTTTTTAGGGTTGAATGTGTTTTTATTCAGCAGTTATCATGATGCGGTATACCAAGAAAACAATGTTATTCGTTCTGATCAGACTGAATCCATCCAACAACGTCTGGCTAGTGACGATATCACTTATACGGGGAAGATTTCTTCTGAGAGCAAGCAAGGCTATTATCTTAGCGCGGAACAGACCAATCTTAGCACTTCATTAGCAAATTATCGCAAGGCTGGTAAAAGCGGATTGTTGGAAAGTGGCGTGTTTTTAGACGGCGATGTTTTGACAAAATCCTTATCCAGCTCAGAATCTGAAAAGAACGTGATTGATCCAGATAAGATCAGCAGTTCTTTGGAAGATTTTTTAGCTAACAAAGACAATATTTTGTTCGGTAATGAGTATGTGTATACGAAAAACTTTTCTCATTTAGAAGAAGAACCACTAGAAATCCAAGCAAGCCAAGAGTATGAAGGTATTCCGTTCAATGATGATACAGCAAAAATCGTTCTTTCTTTAGAAAAAAACGATAACGATTATAGTATCACGAAATACATGCAGACGCATTTATCTGATATCGAGCAGCTGCGTGAAAAGACGGAACTGTATACAGAAGAGGAAGCAATCAATACATTGTACATCAATAACAAAATACCAAGAGGATCAAAAATCTTATGGCGTCAACTAGCTTATTCCTGTATTCTGAAAGTCCGGGAAAAAAATGTGTATGTTCCTGTTTGGCATGTAGCGATCGAAACAAGTGATAAAGTGGTTCAAATCGAGAGCGTCAACGCTTTCAGCAATACGATCGTGACAAACAACACTGTACCAAAAGTGGAAGATCAATAAAAAAGCGAGTATAATGAAAAAAGTTTACAAAGTAAGAAGGGAAGTAGGAGTCAAATGGCTGAAGAAAAAACAGCTTTTAAAATCAGTATCCTAGCAAGTGGAAGTTCGGGTAATTCACTTTATATCGAAAGTGAAAAAAAACGGCTTTTGGTCGATGCAGGACTTAGCGGTAAAAAAATCACTTCCTTGATGGCTCAAATTGATCGGACACCGGACCAATTAGATGGAATACTTGTGACGCATGAACATCGAGACCATATACATGGTGTGGGTGTCTTGGCTCGTAAGTATCATTTGGATGTTTTTGCCAATCAGCAGACTTGGGAAGCGATGGAGCCGCTGATTGGGAATGTACCAGTGGAACAAAAACATCTATTTGAGATGGGAAAAGTAAGAACATTCGGCGATATCGATATTGAGAGTTTCGGCGTCTCCCATGACGCAGCAGCTCCGCAATTTTATCGTTTCCATAAAGAAAACCGTTCATTCGTCATGTTGACGGATACCGGATACTGCAGTGATTACATGCGAGGTGTCATTGAAAATGCCGATGGTTATTTGATGGAAAGTAACCATGATCTTGAGATGTTACGCATGGGGCCTTATCCGTGGAATCTAAAACAGCGTATTTTAGGAGATAGAGGGCATCTTTCCAACGAAGATGGTGCACTTGTCATGACTGATGTGATCGGTAATCGGACCAAACGGATCTATCTTGGTCATCTTAGCAAGGAAAACAATATGAAAGAACTCGCTCATTTAACGATGGAAAATGTTTTGAAAGAAAAAGATTTTGGCGTTGGACATGATTTTGAAATCTATGATACAGATCCAGATGAAGCAACTGAGCTATTTTCGATTTAAACAGTGCAGTCAATAAAAAATAAAAACAGAAGATAAAATCAATTAGTGTTGGTTTTATCTTCTGTTTTTATTTTTCAGAACATTGACAAAACAACCGTGTTATCGGCTGACTACACTGATATGCTGTTTTTCATGTTGTTTATCCAGTATCTCATCTACTAATGCAATCGCGTAATCTGCCATGCTGATCGTACTGTCGCCAGCAGCGTTTCTTTGTAGATAATCATCACTTAATAAATAAGTGCCTGTACGCTTGCCGTGTGGATCAAATAAAGAAGCTGGACTGATATAAGTCCACTGTAGATTTTTAGATTGTTTCAATTTTAGCAATCCTTCGTACATATTGAAAGCTGTTGGATAGAAGGGTGCATTTTTAGGTACTTGGTCAATCATACGAGTCGTCTTTTCTGTATCCAAGAATAACGAAGAGGCACCCCCAACGACGATTAAGTGTGTATCGGTTCCTTCAAGTATCTCAATCAAATGGGACA
Source organism: Enterococcus lactis (assembly GCF_015751045.1). Taxonomy (GTDB): domain Bacteria; phylum Bacillota; class Bacilli; order Lactobacillales; family Enterococcaceae; genus Enterococcus_B; species Enterococcus_B lactis. The sequence goes on along the minus strand of NZ_BNJW01000008.1, from coordinate 79,095 downwards.
AAGAAGTTTGATGCATTTCTTCTTTTCCTTTAGGAGCGTTGAAAGCATCAACGACAACATCAAAAGATGCAAGGTCAGTAGCTGTCAACTCAAATAAATCCTTTTGTATAAACGGAACATCTGATGGTAATTTTTCTGGATGACGCACGATTGCCGTCACATCTAACTCTCTGGACAATGCTTCGTCTAAAATAAATGAACCTGCATGACCAGTAGCGCCAATGATTGCGATTTTCATAAAAAACCTCCTTTTTTATTTCTGTCCATTGTAAGCAGTTACTGGATATTCGTCAAAGAATCCGTTTTTTGAAAAGCTTAGTGCGCATTCCTTTCATGGTTCGTGTTCATTAGGTATAGTTAAATTAAGAAAACTGGTTAATCAAATAGAAGATGAAGGAGATAAGAAATGAAAGAGTGGTTAGATCGTGCCTTTTTACCAATGATAACATCTGTTGTGAATCTTAGACCCTTAACTGCTTTGCGTAATGGAATGACTTATACGATCCCGATAATTATAGCTGGCTCGCTGTTTTTCTTATTTGCTCATTTTCCTGTAGATTACATCGCTCAGTGGATAGACAAAACAGGATTTTCTATGTATTTTACACAAGTATACCAGGCTACATTTGACGTGATAGCCTTTTGGATCGTTTTTGCTATTGCGTATGCTTATGCAAAAGAAGAAAACATCGATCACTTGCCAGTCGGCATGACAGCCTTGTCTGCTTACCTACTACTTATTCAGCCACTTAATGTTCAGGGAGAGATAGATAATATCTGGACAGGCGGTGAAGGGATACTAGGAGCAGTTGCAACCGGGCTCCTCATCGGATGGGGCTATGCACGTTTAGCAAGATTTGCGAAAGGGTGGAGGCAAAGAGGGAAGATTCCTGAAAATGTTTGGCAGTCTTTTACTTCATTGATTCCAATACTTGCTATAGTCATTTTTACGCTTATAGGTTCAGCTGTTTTTCAACAGTTGTTCGGGATGACTGTTATTCAAGGAATATGGACGTACGTCCAGCTTCCGATCCAATCGTTGATAGACACGTTATTCGGTGTGCTTTTATTAGGTTTTTTTGTCCCGTTTTTATGGCTATTTGGTCTTCATGGATCTGCGATGGTCAATGGGTTGGTTAGTCCGATCTTACAAGCAAACTCATTAGCAAATGCAGAAATCTTAGCCTCTGGAAAAGAATTGACTGTGGCAAATGGCGGGCATATCGTTACTCAGCAATTTCTTGATCAATTCATGACTGTTACCGGAGCAGGTTTGACGTTAGGGGCTGTATTTTTTATGATGTTTTTTGCGAAATCGAGGAAATACCGAGAATTAGGAAAACTTTCTCTTTTACCAGCCTTTTTCAATATCAATGAATCGATTATTTTTTCCACACCGATTGTGATGAACCCGATGATGGCTGTTCCTTTTATTTTCGCGCCGATCCTCTCAGGATTGATTACCTATTCCGCTTTATATTTTGGATTTGTTCCTTTATTTACAGCGGTCCAAGTTCCTTGGACAACACCGCCGATCCTCTCGGGTTTTTTAGTAGGCGGAGTGCCTGCAGCGATTTTACAAGGTATCGTGCTGGCAATTAGTTTTTTTATTTATTTCCCATTTTTGAAAAAAATAGATTCTGCAAACTTCAAAAAGGAAAGACAGACAAAAAATGCTGGAACAGCAGAAAAGATCATCGACTAAAAAAACAAAAATACTCCTGTCGCTTTAGATTGGAAAAATCACCAATCTAGGATGACAGGAGTATTTCTAATCATGTTTATACCAGTCCTTTTTGGACAGCTAATTGAACAAGAACAACTAATGTGTTCATTCCTACGTGTGTGATCATTGATGTCCAGATCCGACCAGTAGCTTTGTACTCTAGGCTGAAGAAGAAACCTAAGAAAAAGTAAATCAGCAAATGACCATCATTATGAGCGAACGCAAACAGCAAAGAGCTGATCACTGCCCCGACCCAAAAATTTGAATACCGGCTGATGATCCCCAGTATGCTGCGGCGGAATACGAACTCTTCCATGATGGGTCCTGCAATAGTTGTCGCCAAAATAAAAGCAGGTGCTTCCATGATCATCTGGATGATATTTTGTGTATTCTCAGAAGGGGTTGCTTCGCCAAACAATACAGATTCCAGCATGACAGCGATGCTTTGCAGAAGCAATGCGACAAAGATCCCAACTAATCCATAAATAACGATCTTTGGAACAGAAGCTTTTTTTACTGCTGATTCGATCGCTAAAGGCTCACGTTGCTTAAAATAAAAAATAGCTAGGACAACCGCGCCCAATATATACATGACTGCAGTTGCTGTGATCAATTCAGACGTAGATTTTACAAGTCCTATCGAAGCGAGGATCAAGGGTGAGATAAAAATTAAACCATAGCAAAAAATGCTGAGGAAACTATATTTTTTTAAAGACATGTAATTCCTCCTTTTAAGGGATAACAAGCATGCAAGGCAAGCTTTTATCGATTGATTTCAATTATATCATAATTTCAATAAGCAACTGTCAGAATAAAATTTCTTTTCTTTGATTTAAAAGCTTGCAAAAAAGAGGGAGAATGAGTATTATTAAAAATGTAGGTTAGCACTCGAAGGTTAAGAGTGCTAACGAATTAAAAAAAGAGTTATCGGAGGGATTTATCGTGTTAAAACCATTAGGTGATCGCGTCATTATCGAAGTCGCAAAAGAAGAAGAAAAAACTGTCGGAGGAATCGTTTTAGCTTCTTCAGCTAAAGAGAAACCCCAAACTGGGACAGTTGTTGCAGTCGGTGAGGGCCGTTTGTTGGAAAACGGTGAAAAAGTTCCTGCCGCTGTGAAAGCAGGCGACCAAGTTATGTTCGAAAAATACGCCGGTACAGAAGTAAAATACGAAGGAAAAGAATATCTGATCGTCGCAGGAAAAGATATCATGGCGATTGTTGAGTAAATTTTGAAGATAGAAAAAATAATCAAAAATAATCGATGAGGTGAATCAATCATGGCAAAAGAATTGAAATTTGCAGAAGACGCACGCGCAGCTATGTTACGCGGGGTAGATAAATTAGCAGATACAGTGAAAGTAACATTAGGACCTAAAGGCCGAAATGTCGTACTAGAAAAATCTTACGGCTCTCCATTGATCACAAATGATGGTGTGACGATCGCAAAAGAAATCGAGTTAGAAGATCATTTTGAAAACATGGGTGCAAAACTTGTATCAGAAGTAGCATCAAAAACAAATGATATTGCCGGTGACGGAACAACGACAGCAACTGTTTTGACACAAGCAATCGTTCGCGAAGGTTTAAAAAACGTAACTGCAGGTGCTAATCCTCTAGGCATTCGTCGCGGGATCGAATTGGCAACAAAAGCCGCAGTGGAAGAGTTGCATAATATCTCAACTGTTGTTGATTCAAAAGAAGCCATTGCACAAGTAGCAGCTGTTTCTTCAGGATCTGATAAAGTTGGACATTTGATTGCTGATGCAATGGAAAAAGTTGGAAACGACGGTGTCATCACAATTGAAGAATCAAAAGGAATCGAAACAGAACTAGATGTTGTAGAAGGTATGCAATTTGATCGTGGTTACTTATCACAATATATGGTAACAGATAACGACAAAATGGAAGCTGTTTTAGAAAACCCATATATCTTGATTACAGACAAAAAAATCTCTAACATCCAAGACATTCTGCCATTGTTAGAACAAATCTTGCAACAATCACGTCCATTATTGATCATTGCTGACGATGTAGATGGCGAAGCATTACCAACGCTTGTTTTGAACAAGATCCGCGGAACATTCAATGTAGTAGCTGTAAAAGCTCCTGGCTTCGGTGATCGTCGTAAAGCAATGCTTGAAGATATCGCTATTTTGACAGGTGGTACAGTAATTACTGACGATCTAGGTCTAGAATTAAAAGATGCAACAATCGAAAACTTAGGAAATGCGTCTAAAGTTGTTGTAGATAAAGACAATACAACGATCGTAGAAGGTTCAGGAGAAAAAGAAGCCATCGAAGCGCGTGTGCAATTAATCAAAAACCAAATTGCTGAAACAACTTCTGATTTTGACCGCGAAAAATTACAAGAACGCTTAGCTAAATTAGCAGGCGGTGTAGCTGTTGTTAAAGTCGGTGCAGCTACTGAAACAGAATTGAAAGAATTGAAATTACGCATTGAAGATGCATTGAATGCTACACGTGCCGCAGTAGAAGAAGGAATGGTCTCAGGTGGTGGTACAGCTCTAGTGAACGTTATCAGTAAAGTTTCTGCTGTAGAAGCAGAAGGAGACGTGGCAACAGGTATCAAGATTGTTGTTCGTGCCTTAGAAGAACCAATTCGTCAAATCGCTGAAAACGCTGGTTATGAAGGATCAGTGATTGTTGATAAATTGAAGAACGTAGAACTAGGTACTGGTTTCAACGCTGCTACTGGAGAATGGGTAAACATGGTTGAAGCAGGTATCGTAGACCCAACTAAAGTAACACGTTCTGCCTTGCAAAATGCCGCTTCCGTTTCTGCCTTGTTATTAACAACAGAAGCAGTCGTTGCAGATAAACCAGAACCAGCAGCACCAGCAGCTCCTGCAATGGATCCATCAATGATGGGCGGTATGATGTAAGAAAAGCACCTTGCTTATCTAGCGTAGCCCATTATTTGAGAAAGATAGATAAAAAGTAGAAAAGGAAGCGAAATACTTCTTTTTCTACTTTTTTTGTATGCTTATTCATAATAAATGTTATTTAAAGGGTATCATTTGCTTTTGCGAGTAGTTGGAAACTATACTATTTATAAAGGATTATGCATATTTTTTGAATTTGCATAGTTATTTATTTTATCTGATAAAAACAGATAGCCAGATAGGAATAACTATGCTATATTTATAATATCATTATAATGTATGCGTATTCGAAACGGAGCTTCGGTAACAATAAAAACAGGAGGAGAAAAAATGAATGGATTAATGAGTTGGATGGAGAAGTATATTTTGCCAGTTGCAACGAAAATCGGGTCGGAGAAACACTTGGTTGCATTGAGGGATGCTTTTATTGGTACAATGCCAGCTACGATGGCAGGAGCAATTGCTGTTTTACTGAACGCATTTATGCGGGATTTTCCGAATACGTATCTAGGTGAAGGGAATGCAATCACGACATTTTTTACCCCAGTCATTGGCGTAAATGGATTGATCTGGAATGGTACTTTAGCTATTATGGCAGTGGTCTTTGCCTTATCACTAGGAGCGAATCTAGCGAAAGCCTATGAGGTCGATCCTGTCTCAGGAAGTATTGTTTCTCTGGTTGCTTTTATTATTGGCTTACCCGATGCAGCAACAGCGGTGTTGACATTGCCCGAGAAGCTTTCGCAAGACGCAGCAGATTTGATTACTTCTGCAGGTGGTGTGATTGCTGGAACGCCAGACGGAGGACAAACATTATCAGTAGGCGCATGGGGCTATTTTAATTTTGGTAAATATATGGGTGGGTCTGGTTTGTTCACTGCTATGATCTTTGGATTTATTTCTGTCATTATTTTTGCGATTTTGATTAAGAAAAAGATCATCATACGGATGCCGGATTCTGTGCCACCTGCTGTAGCAAGAGCTTTTGCGGCGATTATTCCTGCATTAGTTTCTTTATACGTCGTTGGTGTGATTAATTATATCTTTAGACAAACAGCTGGCGAGCCGCTGATTGACTGGATTTCTGAAGCCATCCAATCTCCTTTGATGAACTTGTCACAAGGTTACGGAGCGGTCTTTATCATTGTTCTTCTTGTGCATGTTCTTTGGTTTTTTGGTCTTCACGGCACAAATATCATGTCGCCCGTTTTGCAGACCTTATATGGTACCGCGATGGTCGAAAACACGAATGCCTTTCAAAATAATGAGCCCATCCCTTTCAAATGGGTGGCAGGTTCTTTTGAAGCTTTTGTCTGGCCGGGGGGAGCTGGAGTCACGCTGGTGTTGATCGTTATGATTTTATTTTTATCTAAACGGGCAGATTATAAAACGGTAGGAAAGTTGGGGCTTGCACCAGGAATCTTCAATATCAATGAACCAGTGATGTTTGGTCTTCCAGTTGTGTTGAATCCGCTGTTGATGATTCCGTTCATCTTGGCACCTCTTGCGACTGCAACGATCGCCTATTTTGCCACGATGGCTGGGCTTGTTCGTCCGGTTGTAGTAAATGTGATTTGGGTCATGCCAACGATCATTAGTGGATTTTTAGCTACTGCGGGAGATTGGCGAGCCATCGTTTTAACAATCATTAATTTAATAGTAGCTGCTTTGATCTGGGCGCCATTTATTTTAGCAGCAAACCGCTTAGATCCAAATTTAGGTGAACCAGAGGAATAGAACTTTTCTATTGCAAAACAAACTCCTTGATATGAGACGCGTTTCATACACTATACTCAAAGTATCAAAAGGAGGGCTTGCAATGAATACCTATGTAGAGATAACAGATGGCACAACGAACAATTATTTTTATGCGTTTGTCGAGTTTAAAGAATCCATATTAACGTTGTACAGTTTTCAAGGACTGAATAAGAATATAGTAAAAGAAATACCGATGAATGAAATCGAAACGTTGACAAAAGATATATATTGGGGTGGACAGCGGATTAGTTTTTCTCATGATGGAAAAATGTATCAGTTTTTTGAATGCGGTCCAGCTGTGGTAGACTATTTACAAGAAAATCTTTTTGTATAGGTGGCGAAGCAGCAGTGGCAAATATTCGAGATATCGCAAAGCTCACAGGTTATTCAGTTTCTACTATTTCACGTGTAATCAATGGACATCCATATGTAGATGAGGAAAAAAGAAAAGAAATACTTGCGGTCATGAAAGAAGTCGATTATATCCCTAATGCAAAAGCCAGACAGTTGAGTTATGGAAAAACGAAAAGTATCGGAGTAATCTTGCCTTATACCAACCATCCGTACTTTGATCAGCTGATCAGTGGGATCATTGAAGAGGCGTTTGATTATGATTACAAAGTGACGCTTTTACCGACGGGTTATCAGAAAGAAAAAGAGCGAAGCTACCTTGAAGAATTTGCAGCTAAAGCGTTCGATGGTTTGATCATCACATCTCGTGCCAATACACTAGAAGATTTGCTAGATTATCAAAAATATGGTCCTCTAGTTTTTTGTGAAGAAATCAAGGAAAAACAGGCAAGTTGCGTCTTTATTGATCGAGAACAATCGATTACAGAAGGTCTTTCTTATTTGAAGCAGCAAGGGGTAAAACGATTGGGCATCACATTGGGGCGAAGTGGCAGGCTGAGTTATAATTCAAAGATCACTTTGCAACTATGTCGTCGACTTTTTCCATTTTTTGATGAGTCACTTGTTTTTTGGGATTGCATAGATGCAGAGAAAGGAAAACAAGCAGGTATCTTTTTTAAAGATCATAGAGTTGATGGGGTCTTTACAAATTCGGATATGGTCGCAGCAGGCATCTTGCAAAGCTATCTGCAAGATAAGACACCAGTGGTGATTGGACGCGATAATTTGCTGATCAGCGAGCTTCTTGGCTTTCCAACGATCGATCACCATCTGGAAGCTTGCGGAGAAATGGCTTTTCAATTGTTTCTTACAGAAAAAAAGGATAAAGTGAAAATACCTTATACGTTTATTCAGCGCTGAATTTTGGCAAAACACTTGTAAAAAATGAATCAGACACCAAATGTTAGTATAAAAAATCTAACTTTGGTGTCTGATGTTTTGTTGTTCGGTCGTTTTTGTCGGATCATGTAAACTATTATGCCTTTTTTTGGATGATTTCATTTAATGCTTTCGCTGCACCTTGACCACTTCGTTCGTCATAATATGCACTGAATCGTTCATCGGCCTCGTACATCATCCCTAATCCTTTATGCACTTCTGGCTGATATTCAGACCAGCTGTAAGATAACCACTTCTTATGAGCTTGAAAGATGCGATCTGCTAAGTTTTCATCTGCAGAGGCTTGTAAATAAAGAGTGAGATCAGCTAACATCTGCTTTTCAACAGTTTGCATTTCTTCATACGTTTCTTTATCCATATTCATCCATTTTTCGTTGGATGCTGTAACCTTTTCTTCCCCGTATTTTTGTCGAATCTCTTGTCCATAAGTTTCTTCATTTTCTTTCAATTTTTGTTGTTTGAACCCTTCAAATTTTTCTTTATCACTCATTTTTCTTCCTCCTTCGTACCTATCAAGTGTTTGTTGGACAGTTGCCAAGAGGATGTCGATTTGTGCCCGTTTTTCTAGAAGCATCTGCTGATGTTCGATTAAAGCTTTCTGGTGGTCAAAATACGGATTATCTAAGATTTCTTGAATATCCTCCAACTTGAATGCCAACGTTCGATAAAATAAGATATGTTGCAGACGATCGACTTCTTTTTTGCCATAAATCCGATAACCTGAGGAATTGATCCTAGCTGGCTTTAGCAGTCCAATCTCATCATAAAAGCGCAAGGTTCTCGGACTGACTCCCGATATCTCTGACATTTTCTTTATTGTGTATTCCATTATTTTTCCTCCTGACAAATGTAAGCATAATCCTTTACGTAACGAGAAGGTCAAGAAAAAAGTGTATTTTTTTCTCATAAAATTATGTTATACTATTAAGTGATAAAAGGTAAATCCTTTTGTTTTTTAAGGTTCAATTGTAACCGATTCCTTCATGTTGGGGACGACGGGGAATATATATGGGATTGAATCTAAATCGACTATATAGAAAAGAGGAATGAGATGAAGCTAATCGAAACACCTGTGAATAGTAATTTAAATATTAAGACATTTTATCCTAAAGTAGTAGAATTTTTTTTTGGGAATACGGCCATTAATTATTACAAATTATTTTCGTTAGATCGGACACAGTTGCTGCTAGTGGACACATATGACAAAAAGCAAGTTGTGATGATCAATACGAAGAAAAAAATCACAAGGCAAGAAATCGACTATGCGATTCATCACGTTTTAAAAATGACACGGGAAGATGTCAAAGTCCATATAGGAGTGAAACAGGAGCTGGAACGTGCCGGAATACAATTCAAACGTCCAAATAAAGATATTGTAGTTGTCGAACAAAAGAATCCGATGGATTGATGTCCTAACGACTAAACAGTATGCTAAACCGCTCCATATTTATGATGTATACAGCAAAAAGAGGTTGTGAAAAAGCTGTTCTGCATCACGTAATAAGAACAGCCAAACGAAAATAGTTCGTCATATTTTTTGTTTGGTTGGGCTTATTACCGCAGATGCAAGCTTTTGAGCACCGTTTAAGGAAGAGGTTGTGAAATCAGCGTTTTGACCTGAGTATTAGAGAAACAAACGGTAAAATAGTTCCTCATATTTTGCCGTTTGTTGAGCTAATACCGAAGGTCAGCTGATGGAACACCGTTTATTCGGAAAAAAGGGAATGTGACAGACTTTTGTCGCAGCCCTTTTTTGCGATTCAATTATACGAACAGTTGTGGTTTAATTGACGGCAGCTTTTTTCTTTCAGGTCTTTTTAAAAGCAAGTGAAACTTCTTATTTTCATGAGCTTTTTTCAATTCAAGGTACAACTTGACATAATCTGTCTTTCCTTCCAAAAAATTCACTACATAATAACTTGTATCCGTTTCTTTGGGCATAAGATGTACAGAAGAGACGATCAGAAAATCAATGGGTTGTATTTCTTCATAGGATAATTCCTTCAGTTCGATAAAGGACAAGTCTTTTAAAAAATTCTTGATATCTTGGGTAAAAAAATAATTTGTTTCCATCACTAAAGAAACTTGTAACTTAGTTGAATTTTCATTGTCCTCGCAACATTGCAAAGTCAGCCATGCAAATATTTCAGCTAAATCGTTACAGCAAATAGAAAGCCATTGATAATTATGTCGCCGCCCCATCTTATTCAAGAAAAAGGTAAAATGCTCTTTTAAATAGTAATAACTTGAAGACTTCTTTTTATGAAAGTAATTCATTAGAAAGAAGAGTGTCGGTACACGCTTTGGAAAAAGATAATAACAAAAAAGAATATTAAATAAATGGAGGTGAACAATTTGATTGTGTTGAAAAACACGGTCATCAGGAAAAATCTCAGTTTGCCAATAATTGTCAAGTTCTTTCAATAAGGAAGAAAGCAGCTGTCCTTTTTTGTCGAATATGTCTAAAGCTTCATTAAGAGTAGGCTTCTCATATTGAAAGGTCGGTGCATAAAACACCATAAATTGTGCAAAACGAAATTCACTATCTTGATGAGAGGCGGGAATAGAAAAATGTTCACCAAAAAGGCATTTTATTCGATGATCATTACTAAAAACTGCTTCGCTATAGCGAGGGTCATCCTCTACATAGTGACCTTGTGCAATTCGCTGAGTGGTAATCCCAGCAAAAAGACAAACTTCTTTTTTTCCTACGAAACTCCAATTTAAAGATGTATGCTTAGTAAGTTCAGCCAATTTTTTTAATAACTCAGATTTTGAGACGTAAAAAGCATAATCTTCATTTCCGCGAGAAGCTGCCCAAAGAATATTGAATAATATCAAGCGAATCAAGCGTTCGTCTCCTTTGAAAGATAATTGGCTGCGATTAAAAATGACATCGAATTCCTGTACATAATCGGCTAATGACTGCAGATGCCGCATAGCAGAAGCACGACTAATGAAATTTTCTTGGCAGAATTCCATCAGATTTTTCTCTGGATAGAAAAGAGAAGATTTAATCGCGCGATAAGGGAGGCTCTGCTGGATAAGATAGGAATAATAATAATCATAGTTTAAATCAATTGGCAGATTCTGATTGATCTTGTTTTTTGACAATAATTTGAATCCAGAAAAGCAAAAGTCATCAAATTCATTCTCCATTTCATTCAATATATTTTTTACGACACTAGAAGATAAATCAAGTTTTTTACTGATTTCTTTGATAGTTAATTCATGTTGCTCCTCCAATAGATGAAAAATTGCTAACTTGCGGCGTTCTTTCTGGGTAAACACAATATTGAAAAACATAGGACCTCCTTTTTGATTGCTTATTTCTTTAAATAATTAAAAATACAAATATTTTATAAACTATTATTCAACTCCAGATCATTTCTAGATACCTCTTCATTTTTCTTTATATCCGCTTAAATTATATTTTTCTCATTTTTTTAGTTTTATTCCCATTTTATTGTCTCAAATTTGATCGATAAATACAATTTATTTGAGAAAACACTTCCATTTTTTATGAGTTAATGTTTTTTATTAAGTTGGTTGCTACCTTTTATTATGGATTTAATGGCTGTTTACGGTATTTTTTTGTTATTATATTTTTTAACAACCTCTTTCTAATCTATTTGCAATCTTATTTTAATTAAGTTAAATTTTGGTTGTCGGATAAAAGATGAGAACGACTATATCGGAGCTTTTTGAAAAAATCTCACTAATATTCAAGAAGGGGAAGAGAGGAAATGAAAAAAACGAAAACTGTCTCACATTATGGCAGTGTAGTTTTTATGGTTGCTGTCCTATTTTTATCGCAACTTACGGGACTGTCGCAAATCGCTTTTGCCAAGACTGAGTCTGAAAAAGTAGTAGCTGATGAACATGCGAATATTGTGATCGATTACGAAATGGATGAGGAACTGAAGCAGATACAATGGAGTATGACATATGAGAAGCATGCAAAAGATGAAGCTGAATATCAAATGCAATTTAAGCTGGAAATAGTTGAACACGAAGGATTATTACTGAGAGAAAGCATTCAGGAAATCGAACGAACCTTTGGAAAAGTAGGACCAGTTGATGAGGAATGGTACTACGCAGGTGATTTTTCTTCAGAGAATGAGAGAATTGCAATCGTTTTTAAAACCCTCATAGTAGAAGAATACAATCAATACCATCTAAAAATTACGCCAAGACTAATGAAACAAACAGGAGATGAATTAGAAGAGATACTCATCGGTGACCAGACAGAGTACGTAGTCGCAGTCGATTTATCGGAAAATACTGCCGTACCTGAAATAAATGGGGAGCCTACTGAGATTTCTGATAAGCCAGAAGCATCAAGAGAAGAACCAGTGGAAGAAGCTCAAACAGAAGCGGAAGAAGTTGAAAACTATGCCGCTCCCAGTATATTAGATCCCAATTTGAATGGTGCTTTTGCAGATGCTATTCCTTTAAATCACTTGTTTGCAAGATCAAGTCATATTTTCACACTTGCACCTAATGTCGCAACATTAGATCAAGACTACCGATTAAGTTATATGACGCCTTCAAATTTGAGTTCATTGCTATATAACAGAGGGCATATGGTTTCAACAAGTTCTAATAGGATTGATTTTACGAACATGTCTACGGATATCGGATTTACAAGTTATCTCTATTTTGATGAAGATACAGAGGGAATCACGTTCTTTCTTCATGATGGGAATCCTACTAATTTGTTTTTCAGCAGACGGGGTATCTACAATATGTATGATCCTACAGCAGGGCATTCACCTAAGTCATTAGGAGCGTATTATCACCCAGACCTTTTGACAGGTATAGCTCCTATTGATAAGTATATAGCGAATGGAATGATTCTTGAATTCGATAATAAAATTTCTACTGGCCCTCTTCTAAATATCAATGCATTAGGAGATCGAGAATTCTCTGGTGCCCATATTGCAGCAGCGTCTTCAGGTAATCCGACTACTAAATCTTTTAAAAAAGACTTTGGCATAAACAGTGAATTTTCGACTAACAGCTGGTGGAAATTGGATATCAACATTACCCCAGCAGGGATGCTTACCTTTACAATGGAGGATCTGCGCCAAACAGGAGGATATGGCATAACAGAAGGCACCATCAATATCAATGACTATTTTACCAATCTTCCATCGAAGAAACTATACTGGGGATTCACTGCGACTGCTGAATTTTCTCTTCTTAGTCCTCGTGCAGATGCAGCAATCTTTTTAACCAATCCACGATTTGAGGTCCAAGGGGAATTGGTGCATGAAATTACAACGCAAGAGCAAGGCGTGACGGTGAATGTGAATGGCAAAAAAATCCCTATCAATACAGAATTGGAACACGCAGTTACATTTTACAACGAAGAAGGCGATGGTAGTATCTTCCTTAATCCTAGTGAAGATAATGGCATCACTATCTTGACTTCTGATGAAGAAGAAAGCAAATCCAATCCTTTTGAGTTTACTGAATTAATCTTATCAGAAGATGGCTATCAACCATATTTTACGTATCAAGAACTAGATAGTAACGGTGAAAATGCTACAAGAATAGATGTAAATGCTTTTTATGATTCATCCACCCAGCGCTTTTATCCAGAGGAAGCTATCGAGATTCCTATAGGAACAGAAGTGACGTTGCATTACAAAACAAAAGTAAAATCAGAGTTTCAAGGGCTTGAATATCATAACGTCTATGAGCGGGTAGAGTTTATTGGGAGAACAGGCACTACAACCGGTGAGTATTATCATGCTCAAGTCGAACATGCAGTTGAATACGAGATTCAGCGTGAACCTAACCACCCACCAGAAATTGACAACTTACGAACGACAAATGCAGTGTTTGGCGAAAAAGATACATTTATTGATTTTCAAGATCCGTTCCACTTTACATTTGATTATCTTGATCCAGACTTAGATCGTTTGTATTACAGTGTATGGATCAATGATGAGTTATTGATTGAAAATCAGATAATCACAGATGCAGAAGAAGAATTCAAAATGCATCAATCAAGAGGGTTCAAAATCGATCTAAAAGATTCAGATGGTGTTTTCAAACTAGGAGAAAATACAATCAAGCTCACCCTTACTGATAATCGGCCTATCAATGATGATATCACTTATCTAGAGCTAAATGGAACCTTCACTGTTGAAGGATTTATCGGATTTGAATTCGTGACAGAAGAATACAGCTGGAAGTATGCTCGATCACAATTGCCAATGAACAGAAAAGCACAAGCTCGTGAAGAAGGGATGCGTGTTGTTACTAGAAACACGTTGAATACATCGGATTCATATAGAGTGACCGTATCCGCTGAAGAACTAAATCATCTGGATATGCAACATGCGATTAGTGAAGAGTATCTTGTGTTCAAAAATGAATGGGGTGAAATCGCACTTTCTGCTTTAACGCTTGAGATTGACAAAAAGTATGAATTTTCGGAGGAAGAAGGGCTATTGCTGCGGCTAAACAATCAAGATGAGTTAGGTGTATATTCTGGAACGATCACGTGGAAAATTGAAGATGTGTTATAGCAAGAAGCTAGCTTTGAAAGGGGGGATCGTATGGCTGGCTAGATACTAGAAAAAAAGTGGAAAGGAGAAAACAATGAAATCAAAAATCCGATACTGGATAATTTCTGTTCTTCTTCTACTCCTGTTCTCGTTATCGATGCCAGTGGTGAATGCTGCTACCCAAGCTGGTGAAACGCATGCAGTCATAGAAATCAATGAACGGGAGATAGGAAAGCAGACTGAAATGGGAGAAGAAAAACAGAAAAGCAGTTTTCCAGAGGCAAGTGAAGCAAAGGCAGGATTAATTTCATTTGCTGGGACGCTGTTGATTATCGGTGTTATTTTAGTCTATCGTCATCAAATACGTGGAGGCGAAAAACATGAAAAATAGATTTTCGCTAGCGTTATGGAGTGCATTATTCATAGGAATGTTTAGCTGTTCTTCTGCTGTTCACGGACAGACCGAGGGCACGACTTCTCTGAAAATCATTCCTTTGAATGAAGAATTTCCACGGATGCTATACATTGATGATTTACTGTTCGTATCGCGCTATACAGATGAACACAATCAAATCCATCGAGAGAGCAACGATTTATCGATTACCTTTCTTGATTCTCGAAAAGAGAGCACAGAATGGCAACTACAACTGAAAACAGAAGACTTCCGTTGTAAAAAAGATGGCCATCTTTTGACTGCCGATTATCAATTAGGCAGAGGCATGTTCAGCGGAAAGAACGAAGAAGCTGTCGAAGGATTGGAAGCTTTCGAATATGATCACCAAGATGCAGGAAAAGAGTATCGTACGATCATCCAGTCAACAGGAAACAAAGAACGTGGAATCGTTACATATACGATTCCTGGCGAGCAGTCAACACTCTCTTTTCCTGAGGGGACATCTAGTGGTCATTACTACTCGAAACATTATTGGCGATTTGTGAATGCAGAATTTTGATGAGAAAAAAGGAGGACAAAAAATGAAAAAATTAGTAGGGGTTTTAAGTACAAGTGCGATGTTATTTACATGTTTTGCACCAACAGTCATGGCAGCAGAATTTGGTGAACCGATAGATGGAACGACTAGAGTGGAGATCACTGACTTTTTAGTAGTGGATGATCTTCCAACTTACCCAGGAATTTTTACACTAGATTCTGTTCCTGATATCGATTTTGGTGAACATACGGTTGCGCAAATCAGCGCAAATACAACTGTCAATGGTACTTTTGATGGCGCATTGCAAGCTTCCGATTTTCGTCCGCTAGAAGCCAGCAAAACAGAAGCTTTAGAATTGATCAGCGAATACACTGGTGTTGAAGATACAACAGAGCTGACAGCAGCTTGGGAGAATGCTGTAGTTGCGAGAGATTGGGTATTGACAGTCAGTGCAACAAACTTAACAGATGATATTGCTTCTGCTCTTACGATCAATGGAGAAAATGTATTAGAATCTGCAACAACTCTTCCGATATCTTATGTTTCCGGTACATTTGATCATATAAGTGAGCTCACATCAGAAGCGCCAACACTAACAGTCAAAGCGAATACATCGGTTGGAGAGTATACTGGGACAGTTACTTACACAGCAGTTGATTCGATCTAACAGCAGTATTTCAAGTAAAATAATTTGTTTTACTTGTAAACAACCGCAAAGGGATGGAGCGGATAAGCTAACTCCATCCTTTTTACATAAAATGGAGGGATGAAAAGTGAGACGACATTTAGTATTGGTTTTGATAACTTTGTTAATACAGCTAGTTTTTCCTGGAATCGTCGTTTTTGCTGATGAAAATCATGGAGCAGACTATAGCGTCCATCCTATTTTACCGGACAATCAGCGAGAAGGACGTTCATTCTTTGATTTACGAGTAGAACCTGGAACAAAACAGACACTACAGATCCAGATCAATAATTTTTCTGATCAGGAGCAAACGTACTTTATCAATGTCAATACAGCTCAGACAAACGGAAACATAGTGATTGACTACGGACAAAATGAATTACCAGAGGAATCAATCGTTCAGCAACCCATCTGCGCATTGGTCGATTATCCAAAAGAAGCAGTGATCCCAGGGAATAAAGCAGGAGTCGTTACTTTAGAAGTGCAAGCACCTGATACTTCCTTTGATGGAATCTTATTAGGCGGGATCCAAGTGAAAAAAGATTTTTCAGCCGAAAAAGAAGAAAGTAATCAGCCTTTTTTTAGCGAATACGCTTATGTGGTTGGGTTGATGATGAGCGCAAATGACAAGGAAGTTGTGCCGGATCTGAAGTTGAATGAGGTACGTTCCGAAGTGATCACCAATAATGCTGGTGTGGTTGCTGTGCTAGAAAATCCTCAACCAATCAATATCAAGGGAGTGAATGTTGAAGCAACTGTTCACTCAAAAGGACAGGAAGAACCGATAATGACACGAAAAATCGAAAATGGTGGTATTGCTCCTGAATCAGTTTTTGCTATGCCTATTTATCATGGGGAAGCTGGAAATACGAAACCTTTAGAATCGGGGGATTATCAACTTTTAGTCGAAGCGCAAGATGAGACAGGGCAAAAGTGGTTGCTGACAAAAGACTTTACGATTACGAAAGAACAAGCAAGATCAGTCAATCATGAGGTTTTTACTGTAGAAAATAATACAAATTCTTTGTTGTATATCATTATTGGAGCCCTAGCAGCGGTTCTTTTAGTCGGTGGTTTCTATGTATATCGCAGAGGAAAGAAATTCCGCAGAAGGTGATTCATATCGAATATTAAGTGAAATC
This sequence comes from Enterococcus lactis, assembly GCF_015751045.1. GTDB lineage: Bacteria > Bacillota > Bacilli > Lactobacillales > Enterococcaceae > Enterococcus_B > Enterococcus_B lactis. Next base: position 62,116 of record NZ_BNJW01000008.1, on the reverse strand, counting down.
TGTTTTATAAGAAGTAGTAAAAATAAGAGTAGGGGCTGTGACAAAAGTCTTGTTGCAGCCCTTTTTTCAGAAAATAATGAAGATTTCTTTTCCTATTAATTTTTTTTGTTATAATGGGTAGGAAATGAAAACTTGCCAAGAGGAGTAATACAAGATGAATAATACTTACCCAGACGACAGTTTGACGCTGCATACGGATCTATATCAAATCAATATGATGCAGACATACTGGGAATTAGGTCGAGCTGATTTACATGCTGTTTTTGAATGTTATTTTCGAGAAATGCCTTTTAACCACGGGTACGCGGTTTTTGCAGGATTGGAACGGTTAGTCAATTATTTAGAGAATCTGACGTTTAGTGATTCTGATATTGCTTACTTACGTGGCTTAGAAGTCTATCCTGAAGGGTTTTTGGAGTATTTACAAAATTTTGAATTTAAAGCAACGGTTCGTTCTGCTCGTGAAGGTGAATTAGTTTTTGCAAATGAACCATTGATCCAAGTGGAAGGTCCTTTGGCACATTGTCAATTAGTAGAAACAGCACTGTTGAATATGGTCAATTTCCAAACGTTGATCGCGACAAAAGCAGCTCGAATCAAATCTGTGATCGGAGAAGATCCGCTCTTGGAATTTGGGACTAGACGAGCACAAGAATTGGATGCGGCAGTCTGGGGAACTAGAGCGGCATATATCGGCGGAGCAGATGCTACAAGCAATGTACGTGCTGGAAAGATATTTGGGATACCAGCTAGCGGGACTCATGCGCATTCGTTAGTCCAATCTTATGGAAATGATTATGAAGCATTTATGGCGTACGCTAAAACCCATAAAGACTGTGTGTTCTTAGTCGATACTTATGATACGTTGAAATCAGGTGTGCCAAGTGCAATCCGCGTAGCAAAAGAATTAGGTGATAAAATCAACTTCCAAGGCGTACGTATCGACAGTGGAGATATGGCCTATATATCTAAGCGTGTTCGGGAACAATTAGATGCAGCTGGATTTACGGAAGCAAAAATCTATGCTTCAAATGACTTAGATGAAGCAACGATTTTGAATTTAAAGATGCAAAAAGCTAAAATTGATGTATGGGGTGTCGGAACAAAACTGATCACCGCTTATGATCAGCCAGCCCTTGGTGCAGTATTCAAACTAGTATCAATTGAAGATAGCGAAGGAAATATGGTGGATACGATCAAGTTATCAAGCAATGCGGAAAAAGTGACAACTCCAGGAAAAAAACAAGTATGGCGTATTACTCGAAACTCTGATGGGAAATCTGAAGGAGACTATGTCACATTATGGGATGAAGATCCTCGAGAAGAAGAAGCTATCTTTATGTTTCATCCAGTGCATACGTTTATCAATAAAACTGTTCGGGATTTTACCGCTCGCCCCGTTTTACAAGATATCTTTATCGAAGGAAAAAGAGTATACGAACTACCCGTGCTAAACGAAATCAAAGAATATACAAAAGAAAATCTAGATTCACTGTGGGAAGAGTACAAACGAGACTTGAATCCGCAAAAATATCCGGTCGATCTATCTACTGAATGCTGGAACCATAAAATGGCTACGATGGAACGAATGAAAAAAAGCGTAGCAGAACTTCATACAGAAGCATAGGAGGAGAATAAATGAGCCTGCAAACAGAAATCATCCATGAATTAGGTGTCAAACCAACAATTGATCCAACAGAAGAAATTCGTAAAAGTATTGATTTTATGAAAACTTATTTGAAAAAATATCCGTTTCTTAAAACCTTCGTATTAGGTATTAGCGGTGGTCAAGATTCTACTTTAGCCGGTCGTTTGGCGCAACTAACGATGGAAGAAATGCGTGAAGAAACGAAAGATGAAAGCTATCAATTTATCGCTGTTCGTCTTCCTTATGGTGAACAAGCAGATGAAGAAGATGCAAAAGCTGCCCTTGACTTTATCCAGCCTGATGTCAGTCTGCGAGTAAATATCAAACCTGCTGTTGATGCACAAGTACAAGTATTAAGTGAAGCAGGTGTGGAAATCAGCGATTTTAACAAAGGAAATATCAAAGCACGACAACGAATGATTACACAATATGCCGTAGCCGGAGAAAGAGCAGGAGCTGTATTAGGGACAGATCATGCTGCAGAAAACATCACTGGTTTTTTCACGAAATTTGGTGATGGAGGAGCCGATATCTTACCATTGTTCCGTTTGAACAAACGGCAAGGGAAACAATTGCTTCAAGCATTGAATGCACCGGAAAAGCTATACACAAAAATTCCGACTGCAGATCTTGAAGATGGAAAACCAATGATTGCGGATGAAGTCGCACTAGGTGTTACGTATAACGAAATCGATGATTATCTAGAAGGAAAAGAAGTTCCCGCTCAAGCACAAGAAAAAATCGAAGCGTGGTGGAATAAGACGCAGCATAAACGTCATTTACCAATTTCTGTTTTGGATGATTTTTGGAAATAACAATAAAATAAAAAAACAGCCAATCCCTTCATAGGGATTGGCTGTTTTTTCTTTATAAAATAGAAAAGAAAACTATCAGCTGTAGTAAACTTTTAATTTGATATCCTGGTCGTAATTACCGAATCCTTTACCAAATAAAGTACAGCCACCTACATGTTCGGCATCTTCTTTTACTTCGATTCGCAAATGCCAAGTGTCTTGATCTTTAGGAATGTCGTTGATCGTGATGTCTGACAAAGGTTCCCCATTCATATTTGTCAAATGTTTGGTGATTCGGATCGTCTTCAGCAAGCCGTATTGATTAAGATTATCTGGATACCAATCAGGCGTATATTTCCCACGGATATCAGCAAAATCTCCAGGACTCGTCCATGTTCCTAGCTCTACGCCATTTAGGCTGAAAGTGATATCGGAAGGCCAATTGTCATTTGAAAAAGGAAATTCAGAAGAAATTTCCACAGAAACTTCCAACATTTCTAATGTATCCTCTGCATTCAAAAAATTAGGTGACTGATACTCGACAAACCCGCTGGTGAACCAGAGGATACGAGCATCCATCCTTCGAGGATCCACAAAATAGCGTGGTTCATCCACTTTTCCGATAAAGTCATGGATCGTCGCTAAACCACATGTCGGTTCAATTGCATAATTCGTATAGTGACCAATAGGTATCGATGTTTCTTTCGTGTCAAAAGCATTGAATATTTTTTCTGGGAAACTGATATCTATTTTATCGACACGAAGGCTCGAAATTTTTTGTTGTCCTATTTTCTCTGTTTTGATGATGTTCGCTTCTTCTAACTTTTTCACGTGCATCGTCGTGATCGCGCTGCTTACTCCAAGTTCTTTTGCCAAATCTTTGACATTCATCTTCTTTTTGGAAAGCAGCTGAATGATCCTGATTCTTGTCTTGCTAGCTAATGCTTCATATACCGGTAAGGATTCCTCGTTTATTTGTAGTTGCATATATATCACCGCTTAAAAGGTTTTTCTTCTATATTAACATATTTATTAATGAAAGCTATATTGAATTATTTGATTTAATCGTAATTAATATTTACATTAATTATAATGGATAAAAATAAATAGATTTAACATTTTTATTATTGATAACGATTTCAACAGGGTGTATTATTCATGTATAAATTAAAGGAGGTCAGTTATGGAAGCCACAATGTTGATTAGTAGTGTCAAGCGTGTAGGCAAAGTTGATCCGCGGTTGTATAGTTCATTTATTGAACATATGGGACGAGCAGTATATGAAGGGATTTATCAGCCAGATCATCCATCAGCTAATGAAAGTGGATTTCGCCAAGACGTCATTCACTTAGTAAAAGAATTGAACATTCCCATGATTAGATATCCTGGTGGAAATTTTGTGTCAGGATTTCGTTGGGAAGACAGTATTGGTCCCATAGCAAGTAGACCCAAAAGGTTGGATTTAGCTTGGCGGACAATTGAAACGAATGAAGTTGGGATTCATGAATTTTATAACTGGTGTCAGCATGTAGGGGCCGAAATCAATATGGCTGTCAATCTGGGTACTCGTGGGGTAGATGCAGCTCGCAATTTAGTCGAATATTGTAATTTTCCTAAAGGAACTTATTGGAGTGATTTAAGGTGTTCGAATGGTCAAGAGAGCCCTTTTGGAATTAAGACATGGTGTTTAGGGAATGAAATGGACGGTCCTTGGCAGATTGGTCATAAAACAGCAGAAGAATATGGACGGTTAGCAGCGGAAACGGCTAAGGCGATGAAACTCGTAGATGATTCAATTGAGGTGGTTTTATGCGGAAGTTCTAATCGGCAAATGCCTACATTTGGTGATTGGGAGTTAACAGTCCTTGATCAAGCATATGATCAAATAGATTATTTGTCTCTTCATCAATATTATGGCAACCAAAAAAATGATCTTTCTCATTATCTTGCACGTTCCTTGGACATGGATCGGTTCATTTCTGAAGTGACAGCGATGTGCGATACAATCAAGGCGAAGAAACATAGTAAGAAGCAGATCAACCTGTCCTTTGATGAATGGAATATTTGGTATCATTCAGCGGAACAAGATGAGCAAGCAGCGCCTTGGCAGATTGCTCCTCCTTTACTAGAAGATAACTATAATTTTGAAGATGCATTACTATTAGGCTGTCTATTAATCACTTTATTGAAACATGCAGACAGAGTAAAGATAGCTTGTCTTGCTCAATTGGTAAATGTTATTGCACCAATCAGGACAGAAACAAACGGAGAAGCTTGGAGACAGACGATTTATTATCCATTTATGCAAGCTGCTATGTATGGACAAGGAGAGGTGTTAAGCCCACAAATTCATTCAGCAAACTATGCGACGGAAGATTTTGAAGAAGTGCCGTATTTAGAAAGTGTAGCAGTAATAAATGACAAAGAACTTGTCATATTTGCAGTTAACCGTGGAGAAGAAGAAATGAATCTAACTGTTCGCTTGTCTGAATTATCAGTAGCAGGAGTGATTGATTTTTCTGAAATGAGTGGGTTTGATACGAAAGCAACCAATCTTCCTAAAAGTGAACAAGTAAAACCAAGCCATTCAACGAATGTAAAAGCTGAAGATGGGAAAATCAATTGTTTGTTGAAACCGCTATCTTGGAATGTAGTCAGATGTCATTTATCAGATGAAGGAGGAACAAAGAATGAAAGGTAAAAAATGGTTAATTGGCTCTTTATTGGTAGTTGCAACAGGTATTTTAGGTGCTTGCGGTGGCGGAAGTTCAACATAATCTGATTCTGATAAAGAAGTGACTTTGACTTTTTGGAATGGGTTTACTGCATCTGATGGGGAAATATTGCAAGAAATCGTTAATGAATTTAATAAAACAAATGATAAAAACATCAAAATTGAAATGGATATCATGACTTGGGCCAATTTGAATGAAAAACTTCCTACAGCGATTTCTTCTAAAAAGGCACCTGACTTTATTGCATTAAATTATCCAGATTTTGCACAGTATGTAGAAAACGGAGCGGTACAACCATTAGACGATTTCTGGGAATATGATGGAGTAGATAAATCTGATTTTAAAGAAACGGCTGTTGAATTAGGTCAAGTAGAAGGTAAACAGTATTTTGTCCCCATGCAGGTACAAGGAATGTATATGTATTGGAATAATGATTTGTTTAAACAAGCTGGTTTAGACACTGAACAACCACCTACTACTTGGGAAGAATTGACAGAAATGGCACCACAATTAACTGATAGTAGTAAAAATGTATCAGGTTTTGTCTTCAATAAGGATGGAACTGCACCATTATATAACTGGATGTTAGCAAATGGCGGTAAATTAGTGAACGATGATTATACTAAGTCTGAATTTGCCTCTCCTGAGAACCTTAAAACGTTAAAAGCAATCCAAAAAATGATTCATATAGACAAGACTGGCCCAGAATCGATTTCTGGCGCCGAAATGGACAATTTAATGAATGCTGGTCAACTAGCCATTGAAATCAATGGGCCATGGTTAAATAACGGATTGAAAGCAAACGAGATTGATTATAATGTGACTACCTTACCACAAGGGAGTGACTTGGACAAAAAAACAGCTATTTTAGATGGCGTAGGATATGCCATTCCGGCAAGTACAGATAATAATAAAAAAGAAGCTATCTATGAGTTTTTGAAATATTGGAATACAACTGAAATTGGTAAAAAATGGAGTATCGAAAATGGGTTTCCTGCCTACTTGGATTCAGTAGCAAAAGATGAAGAAGTCAAAAATGATCCTATTGTTTCTGAATTATCGAAACAAATGGACTATGCAGAGCCATATTTACCAGGTTTTACCCAAATCTCTGCGATTAATAACGATATCATCAACCCATTGATTGAAAAATTATTAGCGGGAGAAGACCCTGAGACACTCATGAACGATGCAGATGATGCCATCAATCAATTATTGCAAAAATAGTACAGACCTTTATATAGGATAGACTGTTAACAAGATACAGATATCTGAATGATCGATGTAGTGTTTACAGATAGGTGTTATTGCAGAAATCACAGCGATCGTTCGGATATCTTATTCAGATTCGATTAAACCAAGCTCGTATATTTTATCAAAATGAAAGATGAGGTGGACTATATGAACGGATTTACCAAATATTGGAATCGCCCTGAACGTGCTGCGTATTTGTTTTTGACTCCATCTTTTTTAGTTTTATTATTATTTACTGTCATACCGCTTTTAGGAACATTTGCTATTAGTTTTACAGATTTGAATATTTTCTTTACATCAAGAAATTTTGTAAGTTTTGAAAATTTCACACGTATATTTAGTGATGAACGAGCAGTTAATTCGTTGATTCATTCTTTATATTTTACCGTACTTGAAACGCCAACACAAATTATCGTTGGTTTATTAGCAGCAGTAGCATTATCTAAAAATACCAGATTCAATCGGTTTTGTCGTTCAACGTTTTACATTCCAGTTATTTGTTCATTGACGTCAATTGCGATTATTTTTTCTATGTTACTTGATCCGAATGTAGGGGCGATTCCTTACTTGTTTTCACAAGTCGGCTTGCCGATTCCTCAATTTTTTCGCGATCCAACTCTTGCCATGCCAACTGTAGCCATCATGACTGTTTGGAAGAATTTTGGTGTTACTATGACGATTCTCTTGACTGCTATTCAGGGAATCTCTCCCTCTTTGTATGAATCTGCTCAAATGGATGGTGCAACAAATCGGCAGCAGTTTTTTAACATCACACTACCTCAGATCGTTCCCTCCTTAGGTTTTTGTGTTTTAACGAATCTGATTGGTTCGATGCAAGTGTTTGACCAAGTATATGTTGCAACCGCTGGTGGCCCACAATTTAAGACAGAAACAGCTGTTCAATATATTTACAGTCGAGGATTTACAGCACCTTATGAATTGGGTTATGCATCAGCATTGTCTTCGGTTTTGTTTATCATTGTTGCAACTATAGCTATCTCCACTAATGTGTACATGTCACGGAAAGAAAAACAAATGAAATAGGAGGGAAACCTGTATGGCACCAGAAAGCTCGATTACAGTTACTGTGAATAAGAGGAAAGCAGTTAGTGGTAAAAAAATCATTCGAACGATTAGTATGCTAATTATATTGTTTGTTATTGCTTTTCCTTTTTTGTGGCTGATTATTTCTTCTTTTAAACACGAAAAAGACATTATCTCATTTCCGCCTAGAATATTTGCAGACAGCTATACCCTAGATAACTATATTAAGGTTTGGACAACGATCCCTTTATTAGATTACATCAAAAATACAGTAATTTTTGCTGGAGGGACAGTGATTACTTCTGTATTCTTTGATTCTCTTGCGGGGTACGCATTTGCTCGTATGCGTTTCAAAGGGAAATCAGTTTTGTTCTATTTCGTTTTACTGACAATGATGATCCCATTCCAAGTCTTCATGATTCCTCTATTTATTGAAGTCAATTTGCTTGGCATGCTTGATACTTATGCAGGTTTAATCATTCCTCGTATGACAACTGCATTTGGTATCTTCATGATGCGCTCCTTTTTTATCACTTTACCAGATTCTTTGGAAGAGGCAGCACGCATTGATGGACTAAGTGAGTTTAATATTTTTTTGAAAATCATGTTGCCATTGAGCAAACCTACTCTTTTATCATTAGGGATTTTCACGCTGATGAATAGTTGGAATGACCTGCTTTATCCATTGATATTGACAAGTAGTTCAAAAATGAGAACTTTACCAGCAGGGCTAGCTTTATTTACGGGGCAGAACATTTCTTTCTATGGACCTGTAATGGCTGGAACTGTTATTTCAATGTTGCCATTACTAGTGGTTTATATTTTTGCACAGAAATATTTTGTTCAAGGAACAGCTATGTCTGGAATGAAAGAGTGAGGAAGATGAAAATAGTTGAGACAAAATTTTATGGACAGTTGATTGTGGTTTCTGATCACATCTTATTAGGAATTCTCTGGGTAATCGTGTGTTTGCCGGTTATTACTATCGTGCCTGCTACATGTGCTGTTTTTTATGTAATGGCGCAATGGAAAGGTAAGGGATCAGGACACATCATTTATTTTTTCTTTCAAGGAATAAAGCAACATTTTGGTAAGAACTTGTTCCTTAGTATGTTAACGACCGTTATTTATTTTCTTGTTAATCAATTATTAGAAGAACAGACAATCGGACTTTCAATTAGTGGATATGTAGTTGCACTTATTTATTCCATGTTTCTTTTATCCTGGGTATATGTGATTTCTGAAAATAAAGATACTTCGTTTCTACAAATTTTTGAACAAAGTACATGGAAAGTATTTTTTGATTTTTTGAGAAATATTCTTTGTTGCGCTTTGTTATTAGGTTTTGTACTACTCATATTTCTTTTTCCTCCGTTTATTTTTATCTTTGCTGGTGGCGTATGGAAACTTGTATCTATTATCTTGACTATAGGAAATGAAAGGTAGGGAAAGCTGTTGGACGAAGAAATAAAAGTAAAAATCAGAGAGGATTTTACAGTAGGAGAGATCAGTTCTCGGCTGTTTGGCTCATTTGTTGAACATATGGGAAGTGTCGTCTATACAGGTATTTATGAACCGAGCCATGAAACAGCTGATGGTGACGGGTTTAGACAAGATGTCCTCTCTTATGTAAAGGAATTGGAATTAGGTGTCATTCGCTATCCTGGAGGGAACTTTACATCTGGTTATGATTGGTTGGATACTATAGGTAGGAAAGAACAGCGACCGAAAAAGATTGATTTAGCATGGCGAGGTATAGAACCAAATTCTTTTGGAATCCACGAATTTTTTAAATGGATCAGTCATGTACAAGCGGAACCGATATTCACAGTGAATTTAGGAACAAAAGGCATCGATGAAGCAAAAAATTTAGTAGAATATTGTAATTTTCCAAAAGGAACCTTCTGGAGTGATTTGAGAATAAAAAACGGGCAAAAAAAACCTTTTGGCGTTAAATTATGGTGTTTAGGGAATGAGCTAGATGGGCCATGGCAAGTGGGTGCTAAGAGTGCTTATGAATATGGTAGGTTAGCAAATGAAGCCTCGAAAGTCATGAAGTTAGTAGATGATTCAATTGAAACAATCTTAGTTGGAAGCTCTACGCCACGTTTACCATCGTACCCTAAATGGGATCGTATCGCATTAGAAGAAGCATATGAGAACGTAGATTATTTAGCTTTGCATAACTATATTGACAAGTATGATGAAGAAGACTTGACTAAACCTCCTAAAAATGAGCGTGATGATACAGCGACATACCTGGCAAAAGCTTATCGATTCGATCGTCAAATTGAAGAAATCGTTGCTACTTGTGATTATGTAAAAGGATATTTGAGAAGTGAGAAAACAATGTATCTAGCGTTCGATGAATGGAACGTACATGCCCAACCGGAAAAAAGACACAGGGATTTTGAAATCGGTAGTCCCATTGATTGGTGTTACTTTACTATGGAGGATACATTATTATTTGGTTCATTAGGATTGGCTATTTTACGACATGCAGATCGCGTAAAGATTAGTTGTCAATCATTGTTAGTAAACACAATACCTTTAATACTGACAGATGCTAAAGGCCAAGCATGGAAGAATCCAACTTATTATGTGATGCAACACTTATCGAAATATGCTAAAGGTCAAGTATTGGAACAACAAATCATTTGCCCTGTTTATGATTGTGAAAAGATAAAAAAAGTTCCTTATGTAGACAGTGTGGTCGTAGATAACGGCAATCAACTGACTATTTTCTTGATCAATCGCACTAATGAACAACAAAATGTAATGATTGAACATGATTTTAATTTGCTAGATCAAGGAGAGCACTACACATTGACCAGTAGTGATCTATTGGACAAAAATACACGTGAAGAACCAGAAAAGATAAAACCTGAAATAAACTATTTTTCAATAGAAAAACATGACGAGTTAAATGTAGGGATAGAAAAATACTCTTGGAATGTAATTAGAATAAAGAAAATGTGAGGAAATTTGTTATGATGAAGACACTTTATAATAATCCTATCGTTCAGCAACGGGCAGATCCTTGGGTATATAAACATACAGATGGTTATTATTATTTTACAGGATCGGTTCCCGGCTACCAAGTGATTGAATTAAGAAGGGCAAAGTCACTGAATGAATTAGAACATGCTGAAAGCCTGATTGTATGGCAGGCTCATGAAGAAGGACCGATGAGTGAATTGATCTGGGCACCTGAAGTCCATTATATCAATGGAAAATGGTACATTTACTTTGCTGCAAGCAATCATAAAACCATACGTGATGAATCCCATCATCACCGCATGTTCGTACTTGAAAATCAGCATATGGATCCAATGAATACAGATTGGATAGAAAAGGGACAAATAAAAACGAAAAGGGAAACTTTCAGTTTAGATGGAACAACTTTCTCTTCTCAGGGAAAGTTATATTACGTGTGGGCTCAACAAGATCCTGAAATTGCTGGGAATTCTAATCTTTATCTATCCGAAATGGCTAATCCTTGGACGTTAAAGGGAGAGCAACTCCTCCTTTCTATACCTGAGTATGAATGGGAAAAACGGGGTTTTTCAGTAAATGAAGGTCCAGCAGTCCTTACTCGTAATGGGAAAATATTCATTACGTATTCTGGTAGTGCAACGGATGAAAACTATGCCATAGGTCTGCTGTGGGCTGATGAGCACAAGAATCTTTTATTAAATGAATCATGGCATAAATTATCGGAGCCAGTATTCGTTTCTTCTGAAAAAAATAAGCAATTGGGGCCTGGTCACAACTCGTTTACGATTTCAGAAGATGGATGCTTTGATATTTTGATTTATCATGCTCGACCAGAGAAGAACCAAAAAGGGGATCCATTAGACAATCCCAATCGGCACGCGAACGCGCAATGCTTTACGTGGAATGAGCAAGGATTTCCAGAATTTGGTGAACCTGTACCGTATGACTTATGAGAACAAGAAACCTTGATTTTTGCTTGAATAAACCTTGCAGACTCGTTATGATATATGTACGTACAAATAAAAAGGGGCAAGGTAAATGGCAAAATATCAAGATATTGCAGAAGAAATAAAACAAAAGATTCTTCATGAGGAATACGAAGTAAATACAACCATTCCCTCAGAATTCAAGCTGCAAGAAATATATGACGTCAGCAGACATACGATTCGGCAAGCAATCGCTGTGTTGGTAAATGAGGGCTATCTGCGTAAAGAAAAAGGATCGGGCACATATGTAGATGACAGCTATAAGACAGAAAAAGCACCATTGAACAGAACAAAAACGATCGGTGTCATCACCACATATCTCTCTGATTATATTTTTCCGTCGATTATCCGAGGAATCGAAAATGAATTACGAGAATCTGGGTATTCATTGCTTTTAGCCAGTACGAATAACGATCACGAATTGGAGAAAGAGTGTTTGAAGAAAATGATTGCTTATGGGGTAGATGGTTTGATCGTTGAGCCTACGAAAAGTAATCAGTATAATCCAAACTTAGCACTTTATGTTGCTTTGAGAGAACAAGGCATTCCGATGGTGATGATCAATGCTGCTTATGAAGAGTTAAATGCCTCTTATATTTGTTTAGATGATGTGAAAGTCGGTTTTATGGCAGCAGAATATTTGATAAAAAAAGGACATCAACGTCTGTTGTTCATTACAAAAATCGACGATCTTCAAGGAAAATACAGGATGAAAGGTTTTATCAGCGCGTGTGAACAGTATAATGTGCGATTTTTGACAGAAGATATCATTACTTTCACCACGGAAACACGAGAAACGATCGCTGAAAAAACAGTACAACGGTTGAAAGAAGAACAAGCTTTAGATGGCATCATTTGCTATAACGATCAAATAGCTAGTTTATTGCTAGATAAGCTGACAGAAAATGGTTATCAAATTCCAGATGACCTATCGATCGTAGGAACAGACGATTCTTCTTTAAGCCATTTAGGAAATAAAAAATTGACAACATTGACGCATCCAAAAGAAAAGTTGGGACAAGATGCCGCACGGTGGATCGTCACAACGATTGAAAAAGGACAGGCACAGCCGAATATTCTTTATGAGCCTGTACTAGTTGAACGGGAAACAGTAAAAGAAAACGAAAAATAAGAGACGGGTTTTTACCGCCTCTTATTTTTTATATCAATTTGAGACTGTGGCAAAAATCATCAAACATGAGAAACTGTGTTTTGAACTTGTTCCTTGTGACTCGGAACTAAGCGGCTCCTCTTGTTTCTTGAAGTTGCCTACTTCTGTCACAACCTCTTTAAGAATGATGGATAGAAATACGTTTAGGATAAGTTTTTTTAGATGCACTTTGTTCGATTTCCTCTAAAGATTTCCCACGAGTCTCTGGTACGATCTCTTGAATAAATAAAACCCCTAAAAAGCAGATGATCCCAAAAATACCGAAAACGATTTCTTGAGACATAGAAGCAGTCATCACAGGAAAAAGCAAGCCGACTAGGAAAGAACCAATCCAATTGAAAGAAGAGGCCAGGCCAGATGCTCGCCCGCGGACAGCTAGTGGGAATATTTCGCCTACGATTACCCATGTCAGTGGAGCCCATGTGCAAGAATAAAATGCGACATAAATACATAAAAACAAGAGAATCAACAACGAATTTGTATGAGCATCCAGTACAGTTCCTAAAACAGCTGGTAGGATGAAAGAAAGTCCCATCACGCTACCGCCTATTTTCAATAAAGTTCGCCGATTGAACTTGTCTGCAATAACCAAAAAGAGCAAAGAACCAGCAACTAAAATGATTCCTTGGATGATCGGCCACATCAATGCATCGCTCGCTGCATGCCCAGTCGCTTTTTCTACGATCAGTGGAATATAGTAAAAAATAGCATTAGCTCCTTGAAATTGCTGGAATACTGCTACACCAATACCGGCAATAACTAACGAACGATACTTTTCTAAAAATAAAGTATGCCAAGAAGTTACGGTTGTCTTTTCTTGTTTGACATTCAGCTGGATTTGTTCGAATTCCTGTTCAGCTTCGTTTGGTGTCCGAATATAGTTCAATACTCTTTTTGCCTCTTCCAAGCGACCAGATTGCACAAGAAAACGCGGTGACTCTGGTAGAGCTAAAACGCCGAAAAATAAAATCAGTGCAGGGACAGCAGCGAGTCCTAACATCACGCGCCAAGCCATCGTTTCAGGTAACCCTTTTAGCAAATAATCTGCAACATAGGAAAGGAGCATGCCAGAAGCAATCATCACTTGATTGATCCCTGACAATCTTCCCCTTAGTCTAGCAGGAGCCATTTCAGACATATAAGCAGGAACTAGGGCAGATGCAGCGCCAACAGCTAAACCTAGAAGAATCCTTGCTGCAATCAGAAAATAAGAACCATTGTGAGGGGCAGATGCAGAAAGGACAGAACCAGCCATAAAAATAAGTGCAGAAAGAAGAATCATTTTTCGTCGTCCAAGCTTATCAGAAAGAAGACCAGATAAAGAGCCACCAAGGATCGCACCTAACATGACCGAAGACGTGATCCATCCTATCAAAGAAGCCTTACCCGCCAAACCCCAATCATGTTGTAAAAAAGGTAAAGCGCCGGTCATAACACCAATATCATATCCAAATAGAATGCCACCAAATGCGCCAAAAAAATAAATAAACGATGAGGAAACTTTTTTTTCTTTTTTCATAAGTATTCTCTCCTTCTAGAATTTCGAGAAGGCGGTTGATCAGATTTTGTAAGCAATTTCATTCTATAACTTATGTACGTACAAAACAAGCGTTTTTTATTATATTCTTGAAAATAACCACTTGACATGTACGTACAAAAGTATACAATAATCATTGTAAGCGCTACTAAAAAAGACGGTTTGATCAGGTTTGACGAGAAGGAGGGAGTTAAATCATTATGAAGGAAGTAAATGCGCAAAGTATGTTAGATGTCATAGATGGTCGTACATCTTTAGGAATTGAGTTTGGATCAACTAGGATCAAAGCTGTATTGATTGATTCATCTTTTACTCCTATTGCCGCTGGTAGTTATGAGTGGGAAAACAAACTAGAAAATGGTATCTGGACCTATTCATTAGAAGATATTTGGAAAGGACTGCGCGTCAGTTACCGAAAAATGGCAGCAGAAGTATTCGAAATCTATGGCGAGAATCTTACAACGATCGGGTCGATTGGGTTCAGTGCAATGATGCACGGTTATCTAGCATTTGATAGCAAGGAACAGTTACTAGTACCATTTCGTACTTGGCGAAATACAATCACTGAAGAAGCAGAACGAATATTAACGGAAAAATTTCAATACAATATTCCGCAGAGATGGAGTATCGCTCATTTGTATCAAGCTATCTTGAATAAAGAAGAACATGTGAGAGAAATTGATTTTTTGACAACGCTTGCAGGGTATGTTCATTGGCAGCTTACTGGTGAGAAAGTACTAGGCGTAGGAGATGCATCAGGCATGTTTCCTATCGATCCTTCAACGAAAACCTACCATCAAGAAATGAAAAATATTTTTGGTCAATTAATCGAAAAAGAGCGTATAGCGATTGATTTGGATCACATTTTGCCTAAAGTTCTAGTAGCAGGAGAAGAAGCTGGCAAGTTGAGCGAATCAGGGGCTTATCTGATCGACCCTACGGGAAACCTGAAGCCAGGAATCCCGATTTGTCCGCCAGAAGGAGATGCAGGAACCGGTATGGTCGCTACGAACAGTGTAGCCAAACGGACAGGGAACATTTCGGCTGGTACTTCCGCCTTCGCTATGATCGTATTAGAAAAAGAACTAGAAAATGTCCATCCGGAAATCGACATGGTCACTACACCTTCAGGAGAACTAGTAGGTATGGTTCATACGAATAACTGCTCTTCGGATATCAATGCTTGGGTCAATATTTTTGAAGAATTTACCAATTCTTTGGGTATGGAGATAAGCAGAGATAAATTATTCACGGTATTATTCAACAAAGCGCTAGAAGGCGATACGGATTGCGGGGGATTACTTTCTTATGGTTATTTTTCCGGTGAAAACATTACAGGAGTAAATGAAGGAAGGCCATTATTTGTACGTACACCAGGTAGCCGTTTTGATTTAGCGAATTTCATGCGGATCCATTTAGCCAGTGCTTTTGGCGCAATGAGAATCGGAATGGATATATTGAAATCTGAGGATGTCCAAATTGATCGTTTAGTGGGGCATGGGGGGATTTTTAAAACACCAGAAGTTGGACAGCGGATTCTAGCATCTGCTATGGAGGCGCCAGTTACAGTGATGGACACAGCCGGAGAAGGTGGAGCGTGGGGGATCGCGTTATTAGCAGCCTATATGATGTATCGACACGGGAAATCTTTAGAAAACTTCTTGGCAGAAGACGTGTTTGGACAAGACCAAGGAATCACCATCACACCTTCAGCAGAAGAAATAGCAGGCTATCAGATATTTATGAGTCGTTACCGTGAGGGGATCGACATTGAAAAAACAGCGATTCATCAATTGCAAGAAAAAGGAGTGATAGAAAATGCTGGAACAACTGAAAGAAGAAGTGTATCAAGCAAATCTTGACTTGCCTAAACACGGACTTGTCAAATATACATGGGGAAATGTGAGCGCTTTTGATCCTGATACACGATATTTCGTTATCAAACCTAGCGGGCTCAGCTATGAAGAGATGATAGCAGACGACATGGTCGTTGTGGACTTGGACAATCATATCATTGAAGGTAAACTCAATCCCTCTTCGGATACGCCTACTCATGCTGTTTTATATCGTTCATTTCCTCAAATCGGAGGAATCGTCCATACTCACTCGACATGGGCGACGATCTGGGCACAAGCAGGATTGGATGTTCCTGCGATGGGGACGACGCATGCAGATACTTTTTATGGATCGGTACCTTGTGCTCGATTTTTGACACAACAGGAAATCGACAGCGGATACGAATATGAAACAGGAAAAGTTATCATAGAAACATTCAAAGAACGCAAAATTGATCCCTTAGCAATTCCAGGGGTACTTTTACACGGACACGGTCCATTTACTTGGGGGAAAGATGCGCAAAGTGCGGTAATGAACGCAGTCGTACTAGATGAAGTATGCAAGATGAATTTATTTACCAGACAGCTCAATTCATTTTCAGAAGAGCTGCCTCAACGGATTTTAGATAAACATTATTTACGAAAACACGGAAAAAATGCGTATTACGGACAAAACAAATAAAAGGAGTGGCTAATTATGTTGAATATTGGAGAAAAAGAATTTTGGTTTGTTGTAGGATCACAGCATTTATATGGGGAAGAAGCACTGCGAGAAGTAAAGAAACATGCACAAGAAATGGTCGATGAACTGAATGAAAATGGCCAATTGCCTTATCCTATCCGCCTTCAAGAATTAGCAGTTACTGCTGATACGATCACAAAAATCATGAAAGAGGTCAATTATCGAGAAGAAGTAGCAGGTGTGATCACTTGGATGCATACTTTCTCACCAGCAAAAATGTGGATCCATGGGACAAAGCTTCTACAAAAACCATTGCTTCATTTAGCTACGCAATATAACGAAAGCATTCCTTGGAAAACGATCGATATGGATTTCATGAATTTAAATCAATCCGCTCATGGCGACCGCGAATATGGGTTCATCAATGCTCGATTAAATAAACAAAATAAAATCGTCGTTGGCTACTGGAAACGACCTGAGATCCAAAAAGAGATTGCTGATTGGATGGATGTTGCAGTAGCCTATAATGAAAGTTTTGGAATAAAAGTGGCTCGTTTTGGTGACAACATGAGAAACGTGGGTGTCACAGAAGGAGACAAAGTGGAAGCACAGATTCAATTTGGATGGACTGTTGATTATTTTGGTATCGGAGATCTTGTACAAGTAATCGATCGCGTGTCAGACGAAGAAGTCGAACAATTATTTGAAGAGTACAAGGAATTGTATACCTTCGACTATGGTGATTATGAAGAAAAGACATGGGAAGAACATGTAAAAGTACAAGCTCAGCAGGAAATCGGTATTCGCCGTTTCTTAGAAGAAGGAGGCTATAACGCTTTTACGACTAATTTTGAAGACCTTTATGGAATGAAACAACTGCCCGGACTAGCTGTACAACGTTTGATGGCAGAAGGATACGGTTTTGCTGGGGAAGGCGACTGGAAAACTGCAGCGATTGATCGGTTGCTGAAAATCATGGCTCGAGGAAAAGATACAGGATTCATGGAAGATTATACTTACGAGCTAGCTAGTGGCCAAGAAGCAATCTTGGAATCCCATATGATGGAAGTAGATCCGACGCTTGCTGCGACGAAACCAAGAATCGTTGTTTCTCCTTTATCAATGGGAGATAGAGAAGATCCGGCGCGTCTTGTATTTGATGGGAAAGCAGGAGAAGGGGTAGTCGTATCGATGGCAGATTTCGGTACGCATTATAAACTGCTGATCAATGAAGTAGAAGCCTTTGAACCAACGACTGAAGCACCTAACTTGCCTGTTGCACGTGTGTTATGGAAAACTAAACCGAATTTCCATGAAGGTGTCCATTCATGGATTCAGGCAGGTGGCGGTCATCATACCGTTGTCTCGCTAAATCTAACAACAGATCAAATTGAAACATGGGCAAAATTATTTGAGTTGGAAACAGTTGTTATTAGATAAAAAGAGGTTGTGAAAAAGCCACTTAGTTTTAAGAAATAAGAAGAGATTGACGAAATTTGCTTTTCAACTATTTTTGAAATTTTGGCTTATTATCAATGTCAGCTAACTGAACACCATTTATCAAGAAATCTCACCCACAATATTTTGCTCTCAAAAATAAGGCTTATGGCAGTAACTTGTCATGGCCTTATTTTTATCACTAAGCCTACTCTGCTCTAACTGCTATTTTTGTTTCTAGGAAGTCAAATGGTAAACAGTTGTCTAATTGCAAAAATTTCGAGATACTTGTTAGTAAGGAGGGGGTTTTATGTATCACGTTCATTTGATTGATGCTATTCCAGAACAAGAGATAGAAAAGTTACAAGGGGAATATTTCAAAATAATAGATGATTTGCCAGCCGAAGGAATAGTCATTCGTAGTACGAAAGTGAAAGACGAATGGCTTACACCAGATTTGCTAGCAATTTCAAGAGCTGGTGTTGGGGTGAACACGATCAACGTTGAAAAAGCTTCTGAAAACGGGACGATCGTCATGAATACACCAGGTGTAAATGCTAATGCAGTAAAAGAGCTTGTTTTGTGCTGTTTGCTCTTATCTTCCCGTCCGATAATCGAAGCAAGTCGTATGGTACAAACACTAACAGGTCCTAATATTTTAGAACAGGCAGAAAACAAAAGAAGTGCTTATGTGGGACGAGAGTTGCAAGGCAAAACCATTGGCCTTCTTGGTCTTGGCGCGATAGGTACAAAAGTAGCGCTAAGTTGCTATGGCTTAGGGATGGATGTCTTGGGTTATTCTATCCGCGATGCCCAGTTGGATTATGTTCGGCAAGTAGATTTAGAAACAGTTCTTTCTGCCTCGGATTACATCGTAGTCATGCTGCCATTGACAGAAGATACAAAAGGATTGATCGATCAGGTGAATATAGAAAAAATGAAAAAAGATGCTGTACTTATCAATGTAGGAAGAAGTGAAATCGTTGATAAATATGCTGTTATGCAAGCATTGGAAAAACAACATCTGGCCAAATACGTGACTGATTTCCCAGAAGAAGAGTTCTTAGAAAATGACCGTATACTTATGTTGCCTCATCTAGGGGGATCGACTCAGGAAGCTTTGGCAGACAGCGGACGTTTGGCAGTTGAAGCCTTAAAAGATTATCTTTTGTTCGGTACGGTTAGAGAAGCGGTCAATTATCCATCCGCACGAATGTTTTTCCAAGCGCCGTTTCGATTCACTATATTTTATCAAAAGAAAACCAATATATTAGCAGAGATATTTTCTCTGCTGAATGAGAACGAGCTAGCGATCGCAGATATATCGCGTAACCATAAGAATGAGCATGTCTACATATTGATTGACATAGACAGTACTGATTTTGAACAGCTCAATCAAGTGAAACAACAGCTAGAAAAAATTTCTGGAGTACGAAAAGTCCGCTTATTAAAGAAACCAGAAAGGTCATAAAGCAAGAGAATATTTGGATTTCATTAATTCTTCTTTCCGTTCTTTACTTTCGAATTTCGTACAACTAAAATAAGAGAAACAACATTCTTTTGTTGATAGAAATGAAGGAGCAAGCATTTGAAAAGATATATAAGCAGACTTTCAACCAAACAGAAAAAGATTTTAAAAGGAACAGCAACGATCATCAGTATCTTTTTTCTTGTTGTTTTTAGTAATTTGTTTTTGCAATGGTGTCAAAATGATCTATCCGTAGACCTTGCGTTGAAATTTGCTTTTTCTTGGCATACGGAAAAATTCTTCTTAGCCTGTCTCGTCTTGCTGATCATTCTTATTTTTCTGATTGCACTAGCAGGATCTGTCCCTTTAGGTTCCCTTACGTATGTCGTAACCATCGGTGTGTTAGGTTTTGCAAATTATATGAAAATGAGTTATCGGCAAGAACCGATTTATCCAGACGATTTGAAGATGATCACTGAAATCGGATTGCTGAAAGATATGACCGGCACTATGCTGTTTACAGTGATCTTAGCTGCCGCAGGAACCGTGCTAGGATTGTTTTGCTGGTACATGTTTCGAAGCCTGAAAAAAGGAAGGCGATTCCAATTGATCCGATTAACGACACTGCTTGTGGCAATTGGACTACTAGGGTATATCAGTAATTTCAACAATCCCGATAATTTGTTGCGAAAAGCATATAATAAAACGGCACTATGGATACCTTACAGTCAGAAAATGAACTACTATAACACTGGTTTTATCGGTGGTTTTTTGTACAATCTGAAGGTAGAACCAATGGATGAACCTGAAGGATATTCGAAAGCAAAGATCAAAGAAATCACTGAAAAATACCAGAAGCTAGCAGATGAAAAAAATAAAGCTGTAGAGGAAGAGTCGCCGAACATCGTGTTCGTGATGAGTGAAAGTTTCTCAGATCCTAGTCGATTAAACGGCGTAGAAGTATCTGGTGAGCCATTGGCAGATTATTATGAAGTAGCTGATCAAACATATAGTGGCAATATGCTTTCTCAAAACTATGGCGGTGGAACAGCAAATATCGAATTCGAAGCATTGACTGGTTTTTCTATGGCGTTATTTAATGCGCAACTCACCACCCCTTACACGATGCTTGTACCAAAAATGGATCAGCTTCCTTCTATCGTTTCAGCGTTAAACGCACAATCATACCAGACGACAGCGATCCATCCATACAATACTTCGATGTATAAAAGAGAGGATGTTTATCAGACATTAGGATTTGACCAGTTCATCAGCGAGCGTACGATGACCTATACGGATACGATAGAGAATAATCCATATATTTCTGATGAGTCAGCTTACAAAGAAGTAATGACACTTCTCAAGGAAGAAAAAGCACCTCAGTTCATTCATTTAGTCACGATGCAGACACATATGCCTTACAATGGAAAGTATGATAGACTGGGCTATTCTGCAGAAATTTCAGATGGAAGTGGGACGCTTGACTTAGAGAATTATCTGCAAGATATTTCCTATAGCAGCGCGGCACTGAAGCAATTCACGGAAGAATTGAAGAATCTTTCTAGAAGGACACTAGTTGTTTTTTGGGGGGATCATCTGCCAGGAATCTATTCAGATACCATCCAAGCCAAAAATGATAAACAAACATTACATGAAACACAATTCTTGATGTTTGACAGTAAAGGGAAATTAGAAAAGCAAACGACTCAAGATGCAATCACCAGTCCTTTTTATTTTGCAGCGAATCTAATGGAACAGACGAATCAGACAACGAATGGCTTTTATCAGCTGCTTTTATCATTAGAACAAGAACTTCCGGCGTTTGAACGAGAACTGTACTATCAAAACGGACAGTGGTATAAAGAAGCGCAATTCAATCGCTCGCAACAAGAGATTTACGACGAATATCAATTGATCCAATATGACATTGTCGCAGGGAAACAATATAGTTTAGCAGATGGTTTCTTTGAGCACGAATAAGAATGGCGAGCTGTATAGAAACCATTAAATTTTTTCAAGTACTTGTCATTTGAGGATAAAAACAAGTAGAATAAATAATAACAACAATGGAGAAAGTAGGAAAACAAGCATGTTACCGAATATTGGCTATTATGTGCAGTCCATCGATCAAATCGTCAAGGAAACCGAAGCAATCGGAGAAGGAATGCATCCGAAATATGAAGTGATCAGAAACGCAATCGATGAAGGAAAAACAAGTGAACTGGACAGATCGACCCTTGAAGAGACCGTCCAGTTATTTGAAGAAGGAACAAAAAAATATCGGGCAATGCTTAAGAAAGTCAGTACATTGCGCCCACCAGCAAAAGCAATGGGCATTCATAAAAATTTTGAAAAAGCTTATCTTTCATATGTAGCAGGCTGTGAAGAAATGATTCAAAGTATTGATCTTGAGTCAGGAGTAGATAAAGATTTATTCAATACATCTGAAGCAAAACAAGACCAAGCGACTGACCAATTGACAGCTGCCATCCAAAAAATGACTAATTTGTTATTGAAAAAATAAAAGAAAACTTTGATGACAATAAAAACTAGAGTTATCTAATATAAATGTAATATTGTCTTTATGATAGAGTGAACAAAATCCTTTATGATAAGAACATACCTATAACCAACAACCTTGTACTTACTCAAAATTGAGTAAATACTCCTTTTCCGCAGAGTCTAACCAACTCGGCGGTTTTTTTATTTATAGAAAAGGACATCAGAACAGACGAAAAAGTCTTGCGCTGATGTCCTTTTCAGATAGTATGGAAGGTTGATTAGTTTTCTACATTCCGTACATATTGTTCAAAGTAGTTCTGTAAATCGGCTTTGAGTTTCTGATATTCCTCTTCGCTATACTCTTTATCTTCGATTTTTCCATCAAAGAAAGGAATATTCAGTTCTTCCCGCAGCCTGTCTAATACGTCTTGCTGATTCATTTTATTCTCCTTTTCTTGCTAACGATCAAAATAAACACAGACACATTCTGGTGCATAGACATCTTTTTGCAATAATTCCAGTAATCCTGTTTCAGGATGACGGCGGTATAATGTCAGATTATCGGTATTCTGATTGGCACATACGACAAAACCATTGCTTGGATCTAGTGCGAAATCGCGAGGGAAATCGCCTTCTGTTGAGATGATTTGTTTATTTTGGATGTGAGAACCATCTTCGGAAACTGCGAATACGGCAATCGAGTTGTGTCCCCGATTAGAAGCGTAAAGGAACTTGCCATCATTGGAAATGCGAATAGCAGCCCCTCCATTTTCACCATCGAATTCTTCTGGCAAGGTCGATATTTTCTGTAATTCTTCAAAATCACCTGTTTCTTTATCATAAGAAAGCACTCGGACTGTGCTGTCTAATTCACCAAATAAATAGGCGAATTGTCCATTCGGATGAAAGACGAGATGGCGAGGGCCTGTTCCTGGCTCTGCAGTGAAGGTAGTTACAAGATTCAATTTGCCGTTTTCGGACACATCATAAGTATACACACGATCTGTACCAAGATCACATACGACTAATCGTTGGTCAGGAGTCAGATCCGTATAATGGACATGCGCATGATCTTGGTTTTTATGAGGGCCTGTCGCTTCTTGATGGAATACTGAATCCGCTGCTTTCAGCTCGCCATCTCCTAATATGTGATAGACATTTACTTCGCCTTTATGGTAGTTGGCCCCATAGAGCAATTGCCGTGTTTCATCAACCGCTACATAACATAAAGGAGCCCCAGACTCTGTTACCGCATTCAAAAAATGAAAATCCTTATCGTACGCACCGGCACCACCTAATCCGTCTACACTGGTAACCGTGTAAAGATTGCCAGCTTTGCTTTTTGCTAGGTAGGTAGGGCTGTTCTCTTCAACAGCCAATGAAAGACTGGATAATTCTTCTTTTTCTGTATCAAGATCGATCGTATAGATTCCTTTGCTTTCGCGGCGCGTATAGGTTCCTAAAATTATCTTTTCGATCATATGAGCTGATTCCTCCTAATGGTAATGAAATAGTTTTCGTTTTTATTCTATCACATAATTATTCCCCACGGCTAAAGAATGAGAATGTGTTATACTGTTTTTGAAAGCAAGTAAAGGAGAGAGTGCGATGATTCAGGCAACGATTACAGAAATTGGAACAGAAGCAATAAACAAGGAAGAACCGATGCTGATTTTGTTCGATAAAACAGCAACAGCTGCCTTGCGAAAATATTCGGTGATTCAAGAGGTGTCGAAAGATGAACCTTTTTCTTTGAAAGCAGGCGGAACGATTACTTTTGATGGTCAGTCGTATACAATCGATTATGTCGGTCCGATGGCCAATGGAAATTTAGAGACGGTAGCTCACGTATCATTGATTTTTGATACCTGTCCAGAAGAAGGACAAATTGCAAACGGAATCTATCTCCATCCACATGAACTGCCTGCTATTGGTTTGGGAAGCCAAATTATTTATAACTAACGGGAGGACTTATGGAAGGGAAAAATAAGAAGAACAGACCGGTGTCTTGGTTTTGGCGCTGGTTTTTAAATAATCAAGTGGTCACAGCTTTACTTGTTGTATTGTTAATATTGCTGATCGTCTTTTTATTTACAAAAGTTTCTTATTTGTTTGCACCGATCTGGCAATTTTTAGCAATCGTAGGACTACCTATCATTCTAGCAGGCATCTTGTATTACTTGATGAATCCAGTAGTTGATTACTTTGAGAAGCGAAAAGTACCAAGGCTCTATAGTATCATTGGGCTGTTTGTTTTGGTCGTTGCATTAATCGTATGGGGAAGCGTAGTGATCATACCTAAGATCCAGGAACAAACAGTCAGCTTTATCAGTAACTTTCCTCAATACGTTGATACGATCGATAATAAATTGACCGAGATCTTGAGAGACCCGCTGTTCAACCAATTTCGAGAACAGTTGGAAACAGCAGGTGATAAGTTCATGAATTCAGCAGGTGATATGATCCAAGACATATCTAAGAGTACAGTTCAGAGTCTTGGGAGTTTTGTTGGTGCGGTAGCGACTATTTTAGTAGCTTTGCTGACGATGCCGTTTATCTTATTTTATTTATTGAAAGATGGTAAGCGATTAGCCCCTTATTTCGTCAAGTTTTTACCAACACGCATGCAAAAACCGACGTTGAATGTGCTGAGTGAAATGAATAGTCAAGTTTCCTCATATATAAGAGGGCAATTAACTGTGGCTTTTGCTGTGGCAATCATGTTTATGATTGGTTTTGCAATCATTGGTTTAGAATATGCTGTCACGTTGGGAATCATTGCAGGGTTCTTGAATCTGATCCCATACTTAGGCTCATTTTTAGCAATGATTCCAGCCATCTTTTTAGCTATTGTGGCAGGTCCATTCATGATCATCAAGGTACTGATCGTTTTTGCAGTAGAACAGACAATAGAAGGACGCTTGATCTCTCCGTTAGTATTGGGAAATCAGTTAGCAATCCATCCAGTAACGATCTTATTAGTGCTGCTGACGTCAGGGAAATTGTTCGGGATCGTTGGTGTGATCTTGGGGATTCCTGTTTATGCAGCAGCTAAAGTAGTGATCACTCATGTTTTTGAATGGTATACAACGATTTCTTCTCTTTATGAAGAAAATCCGTTGAAAAAGCAGAAAGAATAACAAAAAGAGACAGAGGAAAATATCCAAAGCACAAATGTTGCTTTGAAGATTTTTCCCTCTGTCTCTTTTATATACATTTACCTCAATTTTAAAATGATTTACCTAAAGCAGCAGCTTTATCTAATGCATTTTGCATCAACTCATCTGCACGGTCAGGGTCATAATCGATTCCTTCGATGAATAGTTGTTCTACTTGATCGATGCCTGCAAAGTTCAAAATACCTTTTACATATTGAGAGGCAAAGTCTTGTCCGTTGTATACACCGCCATTAGATTGGATGTGCAGTGCTTTTTTACCTGTCACTAATCCTTCTGGCCCGTTTTCTGTATAGCGGAACGTTTTTCCAGCTACATTGACAGTATCGAACCAAGCTTTTAATTTTGTTGGGATATTTAGATTCCATAAGGCGTTTGCGATAACGACTTTATCAGCAGCAAGGAACTGCTCAGTCAATTCATTGAAACGAGCGATTTTTTGTTGTTGACTTTCTGATAAGGAAGTGAATTCTGCACCAGCACGTAATGCTTCCCAACCTGATAATAATTCTTCATCAATTTCTGGAATATCATCGCGATAAAGTTCCAAAACAGTCACTTCATCATCTGGATGATTTTCTTTATAACTTGTTAAAAAAGACGTCAATGCCTTAACTGTACGTGATTCTTCTGCAGTTAGGGGATGACCTTTGACTACTAAAACAGATGCCATATGCTTACCTTCTCCTTTTATTGCTATGATTGTTATAACTATGACTAACAAAATCAGTTTACTCGAAAAAGAAAAGGCTATCAAGTCATATTGATAAGGTTGAAGAATAAATAACTAAAAAAACAGGATATAAAAGAGGCTGTGACACGATTTTTGTCACAGCCCCCAGCAATGTTCAAGCAACGCTTGACTGAAGAGCTTCCATCCCACCAATGATATAAACAGCACGAAATCCGCTAGCAGTAAGTTGATCGGCTAATGCTTCTGATCGTCTGCCTGTGTAGCTTAGAATATAATAAAGTTTTTTTGGATCTAGATTTTTTAATTGTCTTGGCAAGATAGCAGCGGGGATAGAAAGCGAGTGGCTTAAGTGTTTTTTTGTGTAATCTAAAGTATTTCTTGTATCTAAAACGATGCTGTCAGCATCAAGAGGCAATTTATTGAAGTCTTGGACACTAATTGATTGGGCCATTTATCTCATCCTTTGTTTAGTATGTGGCTATTTTAATGGGCAGCTCTCATTAATTCAAATGAAAGGATTCCTCTTATCATTTTTTTAATGTATCGGATAATAATGAAAAAAACTATGCAAATGTCTTGCAAAACAGGTGGGAGGTGTTATAATGACATAGCGTCATATGACAATGTGTCATCTTAGAAGAAAGGAGGATCCATATGCCGACACAGACATTTTTCCATTTGCCGAAAGAAAAACAAAAAAGGTTAATTGAAGCGGCGAGAATCGAGTTTTCTAGAGTACCTTTGAAAGAAGCCTCGATTGCTAATATCGTCAAATTAGCGGATATCCCTAGAGGCAGTTTCTATCAGTATTTTGAAGATAAAGAGGATCTTTATTTTTATTACTTTGAGACAATGAGACGTGACAGCTCTAAAGATATGTTGCAACTAATGAAAGAATCCGATGGTGATCTATTCAAAGGATTCGAATCCTATTTTTCTAAAATGATTTATGAGATTTTGGAAGGTGAGAATGCTTCTTTTTATCGTAACTTGTTTATGAACATGGATTACCGTGCCTCAAGAAAAGTCGCTCCTCATACGAGTCGCCAAAAAACGCCTCATGATCCACATAAAGAACACAAACAAGATGCAAAAGAGTTGCTTGAATTGATTGATCGGACGAAGTTGAAAGTAAAAAATGATCATGAATTGGAGTTACTGATCCAATTAGTCATGAATACTGTATTTACAACAATTGCGCATTCGTATCGCTTATTTTCAACATCCGAAGATTACTCAGCAGAGCAAGCAATCAGTGAATTCAATTTGAAACTTTCTTGGCTGAAAAACGGAGTATATAAATAGAAAGAAGGGAACTAGATGCTAAAAATCGTAAAACGGATCTCCTTGACTTCAGCAATTGCAGCTGCAGTTTTCATGGTGATCCAAGTACTGGCAGATTTATATTTGCCGACACTTACCTCCAATATCATTGATAAAGGGGTAGCGCAAGGAGATGTCGATTATATTTGGCATACAGGTTTTGTGATGATCGGTTTTTCTTTGATCAGTATCTTAGCCGCTATTGCAAATACATTTTTTGCTACTCGAGAATCACAGAAACTGGGTAAGCAATTGCGTACGGATGTCTATAAAAAATCAGAGAGCCTGACAAAAGATGCGTTTGACAAATACGGAACGGCCTCTTTGATCACAAGAACCACCAATGATGTGACTCAAATCCAAATGGTCACACAAATGTTTTTACGTATGATGATCAATGCACCAATCACGTTGATTGGCGCGAGTATACTTGCTTATCAAAAAGATCATCAGTTGACAAAAATCTTCTTAGTCGTCATCCCAGTAATGATTATTTTGATTGGCGGAATCATGTATTTTGCTGTTCCATTATTCAAAAGCATGCAAAAGAAAACTGACCGTTTGAACCTGGTATTTCGAGAAGGGTTGACAGGTGTCAGAGTCATCCGCGCATTCGATAAGACGCGCTTTGAAGAAAATCGTTTTGATTTAGCGAATAAAGACTATACAAATACGGCAATCAAAGTGAATACGATCGTCGCATTGATGATGCCGATGATGACATTGATCATGAGCGGTACAAACGTAGCAATCACTTGGTTTGGTGGACACTACATAGCAGATATGACCTTAGAAGTCGGTAATCTGATTGCATTTATGACTTATGCGATGCAGATCTTGATCAGCTTTATGATGCTTTCCGCTATTTTCATCATGGTACCTCGTGCACAAGCTTCAGCTGACCGTATCAATGAGGTGTTGGATGAAAAAATCGGTATCCATGACCCTGAAAATCCTAAAACCGTTTCTTTTGCTGGAAAAGAAGCAACATTGGCCTTCAATCATGTCAATTATCGATATCATGGAGCAGAAAAACTTGCATTGGAAGATATTGATTTTCAAGCTAAGTCGGGCGAGATTGTCGCAATCATAGGAGGAACTGGTTCAGGTAAAACGACCTTAGTCAATTTGATCCCCCGATTATATGACATCGAATCTGGTTCGATCCAAATAAACGGAACGGACGTCAGTGAAATGACTCAATATAATTTGCGGGAGCTAATGGGCTTTGTTCCTCAAAAAGCAGTTCTTTTCTCTGGAACGATCCGAGACAATATGCAGTATGGTAAGCCGGATGCAACAGATGAAATGATTTGGAAAGCATTAGAAATCGCACAAGCTAAAGATTTTGTTTCAGAGATGGAAGATGGCTTAGACAGCCATGTGGAACAAGGAGGAGGAAACTTCTCCGGCGGACAAAGACAGCGTCTAGCAATTGCACGGGCATTAGTCAAAACAGCAGACATTTATGTGTTTGATGATTCCTTCTCAGCATTGGATTTCAAAACGGATGCCAATCTTCGCCAAGCATTGAAAACGAATATGAAAGAAAGTATCACGGTTTTAGTTGCTCAACGAGTAAGTACAGTAATGGATGCAGATATGATCCTTGTACTAGATGAAGGAAAACTAGTTGGCAAAGGAACACATGAAGAACTATTGGCAACAAATGAAACTTATCAAGAAATCGTTCATTCACAACTAAGAGAGGAGGACTTAGCATGAGTAAAACAAACACACGTCCCTCTCACGGACCAGCAGGCGGTCCAGGACACGGCGGACCTGGCAGGAATCTAGGTGTAAAAGGGGAAAAGCCTAAAAATTTCTGGGGAACAGTACGCCGATTGTTTGGCTATATGTCTAAACGTATGGTTGCAATCATCGCTGTATTTGTACTAGCAATAGCAGCCGTGATTTTCCAAATCCAAACACCAAAAGTTTTGGGGAAAGCAACTACAGAAATATTCAAAGGTGTAATGGCTGGCGCGCAACAGATGCAACAAGGGCAACAAGTAACAAAATTTCCGATAGATTTTGATAAAATTGCGCAAATCATTGCAACAGTAATCGTGATGTATTTGATCTCAGCTGTATTCAACTTTTTACAGCAGTTTATTATGACACGTGTTTCACAGCGGACAGTTTATGAGTTGCGTCATGACTTGGAAGCCAAAATGAATCGTGTACCGATTTCCTATTATGATACACATACAAATGGCGATATCATGTCTCGAGCAATCAATGATATGGATAACATCGCAAGCACGCTGCAACAAAATTTGACTCAATTTGTAACTAGTGCAGTCACATTGATCGGGGTCATCGTGATGATGCTTTCAATCAGCTGGCAATTAACGTTAGTCGCGTTATTGATGATTCCTTTAAGCTTGATCATCGTTATGGTCGTTGCGCCAAAATCACAAGTGTTTTTCGCAGATCAGCAAAAAAGTTTAGGTTTATTGAATAACCAAGTAGAAGAAACATATGGTGGTCATACGATCGTTAAAACATTCAATCATACTGAAAAAGATCAGGAAGTATTTGAAAAAGAAAATCAGAATCTGTATGCCGCTGGTTGGAAAGCTCAATTTATTTCGGCAATCATCATGCCGTTGATGAATTTCGTTAAAAATCTAGGCTATGTGTTCGTCGCTGTACTAGGCGGAGTAAAAGTTGCAAATGGGAACATGACATTAGGGGATGTTCAAGCATTCTTACAATATACGACACAGTTCTCTCAACCAATCACTCAACTTGCAAGTTTGATGAACACTATCCAATCAACAGTTGCTTCAGCCGAACGGGTATTTGAAGTGTTGGATGAAGAAGAGATGTCCAATGAAAAATCTGGCCTTCCAGAAGAAAAAGATACACCATACAAAGTTCGTTTTGAAAATGTTCAATTCGGCTACACACCAGATAACTTGCTAATGACTGATTTCAACTTGGATGTCAAACCTGGTGAGATGGTCGCTATTGTAGGGCCAACCGGTGCAGGAAAGACGACACTGATCAACCTTCTTGAACGGTTTTACGATGTTTCTGGAGGCAGTATTCGTTACAATGGTGTAGATACCCGTGACCTTTCACGTGATGAATTGCGCGCACAGTTTTCAATGGTACTACAAGATACTTGGCTGTTTACAGGAAGTATCTATGACAATATCAAATATGGGAACGACGATGCAACAGATGAACAAGTCATTGAAGCTGCTAAAGCCGCTCACGTAGATGATTTTGTTCGTAAATTGCCAGAAGGATATAACACTGTATTAAACGAGGATGCAAGCAATATTTCGCAAGGGCAGCGTCAGCTGATCACTATTGCGCGAGCATTCTTAGCAAATCCGGATGTCCTGATCCTTGATGAAGCAACATCTAGTGTAGATACACGAACAGAAATACTGATTCAAAAAGCGATGAATCGCCTATTGGAAAACCGAACAAGTTTTGTTGTCGCTCACCGCTTGTCTACAATACGCGATGCAGACAACATTATTGTGATGAATCATGGTTCGATTGTAGAAACTGGAAACCACGATACATTGATGGAAAAAGACGGATTCTATGCAGATCTTTATAACAGTCAGTTTTCTGAAGAAGAAGCTTCATAGAAACGTACAAATTTATTATTTTTCTTTACCGCATGAAGCACATTTCAAGAAAATGAGTTTCATGTGGTTTTTTACTCATTTATTTACAAAAAACAAGTAAAATGCGAAGTTTCTCACACTTTTTTTAACAAAATCAAAGTTATTGCTTGAAAGAAGAAGAATCCATCGTTAAAATAAAGCTTGACGTAGAGGGGAGCAAGAAATATGAGAGATTTTCAATTGGGGGCTGCCACCTATTTAAAAAGTGTAGCCATTCGGGTGAAAGACCGAGATAAAATGATTGATTTTTACAAGAACGTTGTTGGCTTTGATTTGAAAAGAGAAGAAAACGAATTAGCCATTTTAGGAACAGAAGAAGCTGGAAGTGAAATGTTGCTGCTGGAAGAAAGTCCTAGAGCGAATGATCACATGGGGGAGATCAAAAAGCTGAACCGTTTCTCATTGATTATCCCTAGCACAGAAGAAATGGCAGATATTCTTTGCCGTATTCGTAAAATGAATTATCCAATCAAAGAAGCTTTAGAAGATCATGGACGTATGGGGATCTTACTCGTAGACCCAGAAGAGAATGAATTAGAAATTTACCATGAAGAGAATAAGAATCACCAAAGAGAAGTTCCAGAGACGATGGATCAAGAAGCGTTGTTAAGAAAATCTGAAGAAAAATTCAGTAAACTAACAGCAGGATCTTATTTTGAAAAAATCCATTTAAATGTTACTGATTTAGCAAAAGAACGCCAATTTCTTAATCGTGTCCTTGGTTTGAAGGTACATAATGAAGAAGAGGGCATCCATGTATTGAATGAAGGAGATTTCCATGTTGGATTGACAGAAGCAAGTGGTGGTGCCATCGATTTGCCTACAGATGAAGTGATTGGCCTTGATTTTCTGAAATTCATGATTGATACTGAAAGCATGGAAGGACTGATTGCTCACTTGCAGCAATTATCAGTCGATTTCTTCTTGGACAAAAAGCATACAGTACTCACAATCTATGATGCCATAGGAATCGAATGGTGGTTCGTCAGTGAGCCAAAAGAAAAGAATAAAACTGACATTCGATGCGACGCTTAACTTTTTCTTTCTTAACGATTGTCGCATGTCTCGTCATTTTATAAACGGTCATACTATTACTTGTTATAGAGATAGAAAGAGCAAACGGTATACCGAATGAAACTGCGTGGTTTTCAGCGCAGTTTTTTTTGTGTAAAAAGGTTGATTCCTCATAGATTAAGCTTTAAGCTTGGACTGTAAGAATTTGACAGAAAAGCAGGAGAAAAAGATGTACCCACAAACGAAACAGCTTATTTTGAAAAAAATGGAAGAAGGATTTTATCCAGGTGTAGCAGCCGCCTTCATCAAAGAAAATCAAGTAGAATCATTTACAGCTGGCTTTGCCCAAGTCGTTCCTGAAAAACAGCCGATGACAGAAGATCTGTTGTTTGATGCAGCATCACTGACGAAAGTCGTTGCAACCACTTCATTAGTTTTGCGTCTATTAGAAGATGGAAAAATAGAACTCGATCAACCACTGCATAAATATCTTTCTGAATTTGAAAATCAGACAATCACTTTGCGTCATTTACTGACACATACTTCTGATATCAAAACATGGATACCAAACAGAGATGAGCTATCTCAGGAAGAATTGATTGCCGCTTATTTAAAGCTAGAGCCAGGTGAGCAACTAGGAAAAGAAGTAAAATATACAGATGCCGGAACGATTCTTCTTGGATTGATGCTGGAAAAAATTTACCAAGAAACTGCAGTGGAAATCTTTCAAGAACAAGTATTGGAACCATTAGGAATGATGAACAGCTTATTTCTTCCTTTTCCTTCCAAAAAAATCGTTCCCACAGAACAACTGCCTTCGGGTGAGGTTTTGTGTGGACAAACTCATGATCCGAAAGCAAGAGTTTTAGCTGAACATGCAGGAAATGCTGGGCTCTTTATCGATTTGAACGACAGCATTACTTTTGTCCAAATGTATTTGAACAAGGGAAAAATCAGTAATGGTCGGTTTTTAGAAGAAGAAACGATTGATTCTTTGCTACAAGATCAAACTCCAGAAAGAAATGGCTATCGTTCTCTAGGGTGGGATCTAAAAAAAGATGTAGGAGACGGTCATGCGATTCTTTTTCATACTGGTTATACAGGTACGTTTTTCTTGATTGATATAAAAACACAAGAAGCGTTGATATTTCTGTCCAATCGCGTACATCCTGTCGATCATCGTGCGGAGTATCTCATATGTCGAGATGAAATTGTTGAAAACTTTTTGAAAGAGAAAGCGGTATTACAGAAATAATGCTATAATAGCTATGAAAAATGAGAGGAGTTTGAATTATGCAGGAACCTATGTTTTTAAAACCAGTTTTTCAAGAAAAAATTTGGGGAGGAAGCCGTTTACGTTCCGTCTTCGGTTTTGATATCCCTAACGATAAAATCGGAGAAGATTGGGCGATCAGCGCGCATCCTCATGGTGTCAGTGTAGTAGAAAATGGCGAATTCAAAGGGAAAAGATTAGATGAACTATGGTCAGAACACAAGGAATTGTTTGGGCATCCTTCAGAACCAGTGTTTCCATTGTTGATCAAGATCTTAGATGCAGAAGATGATCTATCTGTACAAGTACATCCAGATGATGCCTATGGGATGAAACATGAAGGTGAATTGGGAAAAACTGAATGCTGGTATATCATCGATGCTGAACCTGGTGCAGAAATTATCTACGGTCATCATGCAAAGACAAGAGAAGAACTAGCTGAGATGATCAAAGAGGGGCGCTGGGATGACCTTTTGAAGAAAGTACCAGTTAAAAAAGGTGATTTCTTTTATGTACCAAGCGGAACGATCCATGCTATTGGTAAAGGGATCATGATTTTAGAAACACAACAAAGCTCCGATACGACTTATCGCGTATATGACTATGACAGAAAAGATGCGCAAGGACAAACAAGAGAGCTGCATATCCAACAATCGATTGATGTAACAACTGTCCCTGCCAAAACACCAGAATTACAAATCAAAGAAGTCCGAAAAGGGAATTCATCGATCGTCACTTATTTAGAAACTGAGTTTTTCAATGTATATGAGTGGGATATTAAAGGAATCACATCTTTCAAAAAACAAGCCCCTTATACGTTGATGACAGTGATTGAAGGAGCAGGAGACCTTGTTGTTGACGGAAAAACATATCCATTAGAAAAAGGAACAAGCTGTATCATTCCAAGTGGCGTTTCTGAGTGGACGGTCCAAGGTGAACTAGCAATCATTGCGTCTGAACCAGGCAAATAGTTCCCAGATAGCTGAAAGCGGCAGACGGTTTTCGTTTGCTGCTTTTTCTACATAAAATCCGTCTATCAATAAATAGAAGTATGGTGAAAAAGATGGAATACAAATGGAAAGCAAACGGCAGCAGTCGAGTGTTTACGAAACAACTGAGAAAAGCCGGACACCACTTGAATGAAATGATCATGCCAAACCTAAGTCTGTTTATTGCTTGGGGAATCTTGTCATTAGTAATGAAAGGTGTGTCTGGCGATTTGCATGCCACGTTGGAAGAGGTATGCCACTGGATGATTCAACTGCTTTTACCAATCTTGATCAGCTATTCAGGCGGAAAATCGGTAGGGGGACAAAAAGGGGCAGTCGCGGGCGCAATCGCTTCTTTAGGGTTGATTGCTCGTTCCGATGCCCCGCAAATCGTAGGAGCGATGATTATAGGACCGCTTGCCGGCTTCTTGTATGAACAATTTGTTTCTAGATTTCATGCGAAATTCAAAGCTGGGTATGAAATGCTTGTCAGCAACTTACTAGTAGGGCTGATTGGTAGTGTCATTTGTATAATTGGAATCGTTTTTATTGAGCCAGCTTTAAATAGTTTCCACCTGTTGCTTGTCTCCGTCGTGTCTTGGCTAGTCAAAATGAATCTGTTGCCGCTTGTCAGTTTGATCCTAGAACCTCTAAAAGTATTATTTTTTAATAATGCAATCAACCATGGTGTGTTGACACCTTTAGGAATCGAATTCTCACAAGCAGTCGGACACTCTTACCTGTTTTTGATGGAGGCAAATCCGGGACCTGGTTTAGGGATCTTACTTGCTATCCTTTGTTTTGCAAAAAAACAGGAAAAAGTAAACGCAAGTGGAGCGTTGATGATCCATGCGATTGGTGGGATTCACGAAATTTATTTTCCGTTTGTCTTGTTGCGTCCATATCTGTTTTTAGCTGTAATGGTTGGTGGAGCAAGCGGCACGTTGATATTCCAATGGTTAGATGCGGGATTAGCTACTCCTGTATCGCCCGGGTCACTACTCGTGATTTTTGCCAATACGCCTTATCCGCAACTAGCTGGGGTAAGTATAGGGATAGCAATCAGTACATTTGTAACCTTCATTTGTGCAACGCTGCTATTGAAATTACCGAAAAAAGAAAAAGGAGACAACACGGTCAAAGAAAGGGGAGAAATCTTGGAACTATCTACCATTCATTCTGTCGTTTTTGCGTGTGACTCAGGCATGGGATCAAGCGCTATGGGAGCCGCCTTGCTGAAGAAAAAATTAGCAGCGGAAAAAATTGATCTCGCTGTTGGATACAGCTCTGTCTATGAATTGAACAATCAAGTAAATCAGCTTGTTATCGTCCAACATGAATTAGCGGATCTTGCAAGAGAAAAAGTACCTCAAAGTCAAATTTTCGTACTGGATCACTTTTTGGAAACAGATATCTTGCTGTCACGAATAAAAGAAGCGATCCACGAACCAAATTGGAAAGAAAAAAAAGAGAGAGTAGAAGTAGTAGAACAGAAAAAGTCGCCCGTTAACGTTGTGTTTTTGTATAAAAATAATAGACGTGGTTCACAAACCATGGGCATGGCGATTTTAAGTCAATTAGCAAAAAAAGAGAAAAAACAGTTTGTTATCTTAAAGGAACCAATCGAACAGCTCAAAATCCAAGAAGAAACGATTTATATCGCCCAAAGAGAACTAGCTGTAAATGAACAGCTAAAAGAAACGATCCCTCAGCTAGTCCTAGTGGAACATTGGGTAGCTACGAATGAATACGAAAAACTCGTGAAGGGAGAAAAATAAGATGTACTTATCGCCCAGAGAAAAACAATTATTAGCAGAATTTCTCAGCAGTCCCTCACCTGTGACTATCCAAAAAATGATGAATTTATTGAAAGTCAGCAAGCGGACCGTTTACCGCGAATTAGATAATCTTGAAGTCTCATTGAAATCGGTAAATGCTTCTTTGAAAAAAGTAGCAAGAGGTTCGTTTGTCATTGAGGCATCGGAAGAAGTAATGGAGCAATTAAAAGAAAATACAGATGGGAAAAGCGATGATTTGCCTACTGCTAAACGACAGCACGCAATTTTAGCCGAGCTGTTACTAACGACAGAACCGTTGAGTCTTGCCCATTTTATGGAATTATACCGCATCAGTAATACTACTTTTTATGCAGATATCAAACAGTTGGAAGAAAGTACCCGCCAACTGCCTTTGGAAATCATTCGGAACCAAGGATATGAGATCGTAGGACCGGAAAAATACCGTCGGCTTCTAACAGCGAATGTATTAGAATTAGAAATCAATGAATATGAACTTTTTCATAGTATTTCTTTTGATTCATCGCTGAATTACTTTTTTCGATTCGTTGATCCGCAACATCTGTCTCTTGCACGCCAAGTAGTCGGGGAAGAATTGATCCAAAAAAAGACCAATCTAAGTGATAGAAAACTTGAACATTTGGTTTTGATGCTGACATTGACGATGGATCGTGTAACGAAAAATCATTTACTGACAAATGAGACGTATAATGGTCTGGCAAACAAAGAATTGCTTCAGACCGCTAAACGATTATTCTCACGGATTGCTTCTGAGACAAAACAACTTTACCCAGTAAATGAGATCGTCTTTTTTGCAGGATTATTAAATGACTTCACGAACTCATTTGATCAGAATTTCTTTGAAGAAACGTTCGATACACAGCTTGCTTATTTAGTAAAACAACTGATTCAAGAAGTAAGTGAAGAGACGAATGTCCATTTTTATGAAGATGAAACCTTGTACAAAATGCTTTTGACCCATTTGTCTGGTGTGTTTTCAAGAGCCATTTTACAAGAAGAGACACTGACTAATCCGATTTTAGAAAAAATCATGGTTCAATATGAGGAAATTGCCAATGCAATCCGCCAAGCAGTAGAGCGGATTTTTCAAGAAAAGAAATTATCAGAAGAAGAGATCGCATATATGGTCCTTCATTTTGCAAATTCATTGGAAAAAAGTCCGAAAGAAAGCAATATCAGTATTGCAGGATTTTCACCAAGCGGCTTAGCTTCTACTAGCATGTTGGAACTGCGTTTGAAACGGTATTTTCCTTTCATTCAACAGATTCATTTCTATCGGATCGCTGATTTGAAAAAAATTGATTTACAAGAAGAATATGATATTGTTATTTCTACATCTATTCTACCAGGATATGATGGAACATATATTTTAGTCTCCCCGCTACTGCTGGAAGAGGAAGTCAAGCAGCTAAAAGAAGCTTTTTCGCATATTGAGAAGAAAAAAAGGCAAAAAAATACGTATAACAGCAATAACGAGTTGATGCTAGAAGATACTTATGAGGAAACGATGCATTTCATGGAGCAAATCAATCAATTACTTGATCGTTTCTTTATTCAAGAACTAGATAACCCTGATACGGTCTCCGAAACGATTCGCAGTTTATTTCCTTATTTTCCTGAAGGACTAGTAACGGATGAAGAGGTGGTTCATCGCCGACTGCTTAAGCGATATGAACAAGCACCTATCGGAATTCCTCATACAAATATGGGGTTATTCCATACATCCAGCTCATTGGTTTCTAAACCGATCTTTTGTATTTTCAATTTGAAACAACCGTTGACAATTGACGGGATGGATAGACAGCCAATCGAATTGTCCCGTATGTTAGTTATGCTGGCGCCTTCGCCAATCCAAGAAAAAGACGGGATTCTTTTAGGAAAAATCAGTGGAGCAATCATCATGAACGATTTGAACACCGAGATCTTCCGTTCAGGAAATAGAGAAATCGTTTATCAATTGTTAGCGAAAATCCTGATTGAAGAAATAAAGAAATGAGGGTGAAAAGATGATCCAGCTACCAGCAGAAAAAATATTGCTCGATCAATCCTATCAAAATTGGAAAGAAGCGTTGACCGAGATCGGCCAGTGGATGACCCAACAAGGGAGAATCAAAGCGGCATATATCCAATCAATGATTAAAAGACAAGAAAAATCGAGTGTCTATATCGGGAATTTCGTAGCCTTGCCACATGGGACTGACAAAGATGAAGAAGTAATAGAAGAAGGGATCTATTTAGTCCAAGTGCCTGATGGTGTGAACTTTGGAACAAAAGAGGAACCAAAAATCGCGACACTCTTATTTGTAGTGGCTTTAAAAAAAGAACATCAGTTAGCTGTGCTCCAAGATTTAGCCTTTTTCTGTTCAGACATCGACCAAGTAATGGCACTCAGTGATGCGGAAACCATTGAAGAAGTCCAAATGATTTTTGAACATGGACATATATAACCAATGTTCTCAGTAAAAAAGCTGCCTTGCATCAAGTAATAACTTCAACCAAGGGAAAAATAGGAGGAACTATTTTTGTTTGGTCGCTCTTATTACTGCGGATGCAAGCTTTTGAAAACTATTTATTCTAGAAAACCGTTTATTTGAAATAGGAGACGGTGACAAGATTTTTGTCACAGCTCCTATTATTTTTGTGTTTTAATAACTCTTTTTTATATAGATAGCGGCCATACCTATGAATAATAGAACGATACTCCATGTACCAAGTGTCAAGATACCATTCATGAAAGTAACCTGTTCTGAAGCTAGTGGCGAGAACATATCTCCTCCTCCGATCACATTTTGAAAATCAACATAAGAAGTTGGCAAGTAATGACTGATTGATTCTATCCATCCAATCGAAGAAAACAAGCGATACTCTGCTAAGAAAAGACAAAGAAGTGTACCTAAAAGATTGACTAGAGAATGTTCAAATAAAGCAGATAGAAGAAAACTGATTGTACTTAAAAAGAGTACCCACAACAACAAGAACAGAAAACTCTGGAAAAGATACGCATACATCGGAAGGATTCGTATCTCCTGACCAATGATCGTTCCTACAGGATAACGGAAGTCGCCCAAACCATTTTTGATTACTACTAGTATAGAGACGAACAAAAATGGAATCACGAGACTTAGCATAGCTGCACCATAATAAACGGTAAAACGGATGCTATGTTTCTTTACCATACTATCCGGTAATAGATTGACTAGAGAGATTACCTGCTTTCTTTTTTCATAAAAGATGATCGAGGAAAGAAACAAGGCGGTTATACATAAAATCAAAAAACTAGAAATCATTCCTGAAAAAATATTTTCGTAGTAATTCGCTAAAGGGAGATGCGCTGGCAAGTCAAAAATAGAATATCTTTGGATCTAATGTTCTTTCATATAATGGAGCAACTCGACACGTTTTTGTTGTTCAATGATTGGAATTCCTTGTCTTTGACCAGAAATCAGTCGATCCAGTATATCTTTTTCATAATGATAAGTTGCTTCGACCATTTCCTGGACATTCCCTGTGTTTTTTGCATGTAAGATTGCTTCAATCAGTTTGTTGCTTTTCTCTAAACTTTCCACAAATTCTTTCTCATTCTCATCTTCTTTCAATGTTTCAATCAAACGTTGCGTCTCTTCATAGTTATGATTCAGTTCATCGAATTCTGTATAAGCAAGTTCATAATCAAAAAAAAGTGGGAATGCAAAGAGCACGATCAACAAGAGAGGAAATAAAAAGTTTACTTTGTTTTTTAGTAAGAGATTGCGTTCAAATGTAAATAAAGTCATAGTTACACCTCATACAATTGACGATAAATAGCTAAAATCTCTTCCATATTTGAGGATTCTGTGACGATTTCTCCATTTTTTAGAAAACATGCTTTAGAACAAATCGATTGGATATTCGCGATAGCGTTGGAAGAAAGAAGAATCGTCTTCCCCTCTTCCTGCCATTGTCTGATCAGCCTATTCAAGATATCAATACTTCCTGGGTCTAACCCGTTCAACGGTTCATCGAATAACATGACAGATGAATCACTGATCAAGTAAGCAGCAAGCAAGACATGTTGTTTCATTCCTAGAGACATTTTTCCAATCGGCAAAGTAAGGTACTCAGTCATCTTCAATCGTTGGAAAACAGTTTGGCATTCTACTTTGCTCTGCCAATAGTATTTGATCAAAGTCAAATAATCAACAGCCGTTAGATAGTCGGATAACTGATTCGTTGATTCTAGAAAAAAGAAAGACCGGCGATAATCTGTATAAGCAGTAGGAGAGATGTTGTGAAGGGACAATTGATCATAAGTTGTTGGCAGCAGTTGGGCAATGCCGTTCAGCAAAGTTGTTTTGCCAAATCCGTTCGGGGCAATCAAAGCAGTTACTTCTCCTGATTCTACTAAAAGATCCAATTGTCGAATCACACGCTTTTTACCACGTTTCATGTTCATGTTTTTGATCAGTAATGTCATAGATAGGCCTCCAATATAAATTTTAATATCATAATAAAACAAAAAATATCCAAATAAAATGCTGACAAAAGTTATTATTTACATATTATAAAAAAGTTAAAATAACATGTTTATTTAAAAGTAAAGTTTGCTGATCCCAAAATTTTTTTATTTTGCTGATATCCTCAAACCTTTGGCACAAAGTTTCGTGCCAAAGTACGACTATTTCTCTTTTTAGTAAGCGGATACAATTAGAGTATCAAAAGGAGAGAGGAAGAGACAAAATGGAACGGACGATTCCCAAAAACAACATTTCGCTAAAAGCGAGGGTACAAAAATTAGGCAGTACCTTATCAAGCATGGTCATGCCAAACATTGGAGCACTGATTGCTTGGGGTGTGTTAACGGCTTTATTTATCCCAGATGGTTATTTGCCAAATGAAGCTTTTGCTACCATGGTAAGCCCGATGCTAACTTATCTGATTCCTTTATTGATCGGCTATACTGGCGGAAAAGTAATTGCTGGTGACCGCGGATCAGTTGTGGGAGCAATTGCAACGATGGGCGTGATTGTCGGAACAGATATTCCAATGATGCTAGGTGCGATGATTATGGGACCTCTTGGTGGATATGCCATCAAGAAATTTGATCAGCTGTTCCAAAAACGGATCAAATCCGGTTTTGAAATGTTGGTCAATAATTTTTCAGCAGGTCTTATCGGTTTTGGATTAGCGTTATTAGGTTTTTCTGCGATTGGTCCAGTTGTCGATGCATTGACTCAAGCAATGGCAAAAGGTGTAGAGATCATTTTATCTGCCCATTTGATTCCATTGACAAGTATTTTTATTGAACCAGCAAAAATCTTATTTTTGAATAATGCAATCAATCATGGGATTTTGACACCATTAGGAACTGAACAAGTAGCAGATGCAGGAAAATCTATTCTATTCTTGCTTGAAGCAAATCCTGGTCCAGGACTTGGCGTATTACTTGCTTTTACTTTGTTTGGCAAAGGAGCAGCAAAATCTTCAGCACCAGGTGCTATGATCATTCACTTTTTAGGTGGTATCCATGAAATCTATTTTCCTTACGTCATGATGAAACCGTTATTATTCTTATCAGTTATAGGCGGAGGAATGTCAGGAAGTTTCATTTTCCAATTGATGGATGCTGGACTAAGAGCACCAGCTTCTCCAGGATCAATCATTGCGATTCTAGCAATGACACCGTTCAATTCTTACCTTCCTGTTATTTTGGGCGTGATTGTTGCCGCAGCTGTTTCATTCGGTATTTCTGCAGTGATTTTGAAAGCGGATGCGAAAGATACAAATGAAGACTTTGAAAAGTCTGTGCAAGAGACAAAAGCAGCTAAACAAGCATCTAAAGGTGCCCAAGGTATTCCTCAAGGAACTGCGCTATCTGGCGTACAAAAAATCATTTTTGCTTGTGATGCAGGGATGGGATCAAGTGCGATGGGCGCTTCGATCTTGAGAAAAAAAGTACAGGAAGCAGACTTGCCTCAAACGGTGACTAACCAAGCAATCAGCCAACTGACAGATGACTCGAATACATTGATCGTTACTCAGGTCGAACTACAAGAAAGAGCAAAACAAAAAGCACCGAACGCGCGTTTTGTCTCAGTAGAAAACTTTTTGAATTCACCTCGATATGATGAAATCATTCAAGAATTGAGTAGCAAACAGGAACCATCAGCTTCTGAAACTAAGAACGAGCCAACAGAAGAGTTTCTTTCAGCAAACATCAAACAAATCAAAGAGATCCTACTTGTCCACGATGATCGTTCGGGGTCGGCAACAATGGGGATGACCGTGCTCAAAGATATATTAGACAAGAACCATTTAACTATCCCGTTACGAAAAGTAAACATCCAGGAGTTAAAAGGGGAACCTGATTCA
The DNA here is from genome assembly GCF_015751045.1 of Enterococcus lactis. Taxonomy (GTDB): domain Bacteria; phylum Bacillota; class Bacilli; order Lactobacillales; family Enterococcaceae; genus Enterococcus_B; species Enterococcus_B lactis. The sequence goes on along the minus strand of NZ_BNJW01000008.1, from coordinate 19,739 downwards.
CTGATCGTAGCCAAAGAAAGTTTAGCAGAAAAAGCACGGATGGCTGCGCCTCAATCCATTCATTTATCGGTCAATAGCATGGTCAACCCACAAAAATTTGAATCGATTGCACAATATTTGAAACAGACAGCTTAAGGGAGGAAAACAGCATGCAAAGTTTGCCATTCGACATGATCGAGCTCAATCGATCATTTAAAACCAAAGAAGAAGCGATCCGCTATTGCGGTCAGAAGCTTGTAGAAGCAGGATGCGTTGATGAGGAATATATCGATGCCATGGTAGAAAGAGACAACATGTTATCTGTTTACATGGGGAATTTTATCGCGATTCCTCATGGAACAGATGAAGCAAAAAAATATGTGAAAAAATCCGGCATCTGTGTCGTACAGGTGCCAGACGGTGTCAATTTTGGTACGGAAGAAGAAGAAAAGATTGCGACTGTTTTGTTCGGTATAGCAGGAGTCGGCGATGAACATCTGCAGCTTGTACAGCAAATCGCACTTTATTGCAGTGATATGGACAATGTTGTCCAACTAGCAGATGCGCTCAGCAAAGAAGAAGTAACGGAAAATCTAGCAATTGCTTAAGGAGAGAGAAAAATGAGAGCAGTACATTTTGGTGCAGGAAATATCGGTCGAGGATTTATTGGAGAAGTTTTGGCAGCTAATGGATTTGAGATTACTTTCGTAGATGTGAATCACACGATCATTGATGCTTTAAATGAAAGAAAGGAATACGAAATCGAATTAGCAGATGAATCAAAAGAAAGAATCACTGTAAAAAATGTCAAAGGAATCAACAATCAAACAAATCCAGAAAAAGTAATCCAAGAAATCGCTGAAGCAGATTTAGTCACTACCGCCATTGGCCCGAATATCTTACCTTTTATTGCCGAGTTGATTGCAAAAGGGATCCAAGAAAGAGAAATGGAAGGAAACACAACACCTTTAGATATCATTGCCTGTGAAAACATGATTGGCGGTTCAGCATTTCTAGAAAAAGAAGTGTATAAATATCTTCCAGAAACATCATTTACTGACAAATATATCGGCTTTCCAAATGCAGCAGTCGATCGAATCGTCCCATTACAACACCATGAAGATCCTTTATTCGTCCAAGTAGAACCTTTCAAGGAATGGGTCATTGACGATAGCCAAAGAAAAAATAAAGAAATCCAATTAAAAGGGGTTTTATATGTAGATGATCTAGAACCATATATCGAACGCAAATTATTTAGTGTCAATACTGGTCATGCGACTGTCGCTTATACAGGTGCCTTGTTAGGTTACCAGACCATTGATGAAGCAATGCAAGATGCGTTAGTTGTGGCACAATTAAAATCAGTTCTGCAGGAAACAGGAAGTTTGCTGATTGCCAAATGGGGGTTTGATGCAGAGCAGCATCATGCGTATATTGAAAAAATCATCCATCGCTTCCAAAACAAATATATCTCTGATGCGATCACACGTGTCGCTCGGACACCATTACGTAAGCTAGGTTATCAAGAACGGTTTACACGGCCAGTGAGAGAACTGCAAGAACATAACTTGACTTGTCCACATTTGACGGCAACAATGGGTATTATTTTTAATTACTATGATCCTGAAGATGAACAAAGCCGTCAACTGCATGAAATGAAGATCCATGAAAACTTGGAACAATTGATCCAAGAAGTCACAGGAATCAATGATCCGAAAACAATTGGGAATATCAAGCAAAACGTGAACCGTTATGCCAAGCAAGTCGCTTAAAATAGGATACGAAAAAGGGGAATATGACGCAATTTTTGTCACATTCCCCTTTTTCGAATAACTAGGCTGTTTGTCCTTCAAGATAGGGCAGGTCCAACTCTTTACCGTAACGTTGTTCTAAAGCTAGGCGGATCAAGCGAGCTGCTAATTTCTCATTTCTTGCAAGGATAGGTCCATGGAAATAAGAACCGAAGACATTTCGGTAAATGACACCTTCGGATTGATCTTCCCCATTGTTCCCTTGACCTTGTACCACTTTCCCCAAAGGCCGTTCACCTTCACCTAAGAAAGTCCGACCATTGTGGTTTTCAAATCCATAATAAGTTTCATTGAATTCTTCATTATGGATGACAATGTCACCGATAAACCGGTTATTTTCCTGACTTAATGTGTAGTGATCCAGGGCACTGATACCTTGGATCTTTTCTCCGTTGGCTCCCATGTAGTAGTGACCTAGCAACTGATAACCACCGCAAATGGCTAACATGACACCATCATTTTCGATATAGTTGATCAAAGAATCTTTCTTTTTCTGGATGTCTTTTGAAATGATCAGTTGCTCAAAGTCTTGACCACCACCAAAGAAAACCAAGTCATATTTATCAGCATCAAAAGGTTCATGTATACTAACGATCTCCGTATGGCAAGAAACCCCCATTTTTTCTGCTACATATTTCAACATCAAAAGGTTTCCGTTATCACCATATGTGTTCATCAAATTTCCATAAAGGTGGGCGATATTGAGTTCATAATTAGCCATGATTCATTCCTCCTTTGATAAATCCTTGAGCCGCTAGTTCTTTACGTAGCTGCAATACAGCAGTGTAAGTAGCTAAGATATAGACATGTTCAGTTGGCAATTCTTTGATTTTTTCGATTACTTCTGGTAATTCTTTTGTTTCGGTCAATTTATTTTCTGGAATCCCGGCAACTTTCAGACGTAAAGTCATATCTGTATGACGGTCTCCTCCAGAAATAACGGCTGGGATATCCATATCGGCAAAGTTTTCAAAATTACCATCCCAAATCCAGCTGACATCGATTCCGTCTGCGTAATTGGCATTCAATAAAGCCACTAAAGAAAATGGATAAGGAGCTAGACCAATCATATCGATTACTTGATTGATGCCTACAGGATTTTTGACAAGTACTAATGTACATTTCTTTCCATTGATATTGATGACTTCTTGTCGGCCGAACACTTTCTCGTCATATCCTAAACCTTGTTTGATTTTATCAGGATCGACATTGAAGTACTCCGCCACTGCAGTAGCTGCTAAAGCGTTGTAGACGTTATACATACCACCAACTTCGATTCCATATTCATGACCATCGATCACAAAATCTGCTGAAACATTGTCCATCCGTACCATATCAGTCAAACGGTAATCCAGTTCAGGACGTTTGAAGTCACAATTTGGACAGTAATATTTTCCTAAGTTTGCATAAGTGATCATTTTATAATGCAGGATGTGATGACAATTTGGACACAAGACACCGTCTGTATTGTAATGCGCCATTTGTTCACGATCTTCTTCATGATCAAAGCCATAATATTTTCTAGGATTAACTGTTTCGATCGAATTGAAGATCGGTGAATCACCGTTACTGATAATCGTTGCATTTGGTGACTTTGCGGCACCGTCTACAATCATTTTATAGGTCGTATAAATTTCTCCATACCGATCCATTTGATCACGGAAAATATTTGTAAATAAAAATAGTTCTGGTTTCATGTATTCTGTGACTTTGCTCAAACTTGCTTCATCTATTTCTAGGACAGCAAATTTTTTCTGTCCTTTTTTTGGTTTTGCCTGCAAGAAAGTCGATACAATTCCTTGTACCATATTCGCACCAGTAGGATTGGTTAGAACTTCATCGAATTGCTGGCGCAAAATATTGACTGTTAAAGCGGTAGTCAATGTTTTACCATTTGTTCCGGTAACAACGACGACTTGGTAGTCTTTTGCCAAGCTATCCAATATATGTGGATCGACTTTCAGCGCTAGTTTACCTGGTAAACTTGATCCGCCTTTAAAAAAAGTTTTTAATGCCCATTGCGACGTTTTCCCAACTGCAATCGCAAAATGACTGCGTATTCCCATTATGTAACCTCCAAAAACGATTTGCTGACGAATAAATTCAACTAATCATACCATATGTTGAAAAAAAGGTTAAATTGCTTTTCTTATTCTTAAGAAAAGGTTACGGCTGAAAGTGCATGAAATCGGACAAAACCGCATGATTTAACAAAAAAACAGCTTGAAACAAAATGATTGTTTCAAGCTGCTGTGATTTTATTACTCCTCATCGGTCTTTTCATTATTAACCAATAATGATTTTCTCACTTGGATATTCATAGCCCAGATCTCGGGTTTCTTTTGGTACGAACAGCATCAATGTATACAGCATTCCAATCCGCCCAATAAACATCAGGGCAGCAATCGTGATTTTCCCTACAACAGACAAGTCGCCGGTAATCCCTAAGGACAAACCAGTTGTTCCAAAAGCAGAAGTTACTTCGACGATGATCGAGATCAGTGTTTGTTCCTCTGTAGCAGATAAAAAAACGATACAAAAGAAACACATACCAAGAGAAAGCATAAAGACAACGACTGACTTTCGCACATCATCTTGTTCGATTCTTCGTCCAAAAATATTGATATTATCCTCACTCTTGAGGAAGGAGTATAGATACAAACCGATGATCGCTACAGTAGTTGTTCGAATCCCGCCTCCTACAGAACTAGGACTGCATCCGATAAACATCAGTAAAGAAAAAATAATCAGTGTCGTGATCTGAAAATCACCCAAATCGTGAATCTGGAGACCGGCATTACGAGTCGTAATCGAATAAAACATCGAATTGATCCATTTGACACTCATACTGGAATCTTGGAATAAATGGTCCTTTTCCAATAGATAAATTAAGATAGTTCCCGAAACGAACAAGATGACAAAAGCCAACACAGCTAATTTGGTAAACAAGGAAAAACGAAATGGAAGCTTTGCACTGGAACGTTTATATAACAGCCACTCCCGGCACTCCATCAATACAGGAAAACCAATTCCGCCGACAAAAATCAAAAACATGATCAGAATCAAGAAAAAATAGTCATGTGCAAAGGGCTTGATGGAATCCCCAGTGACGTCAAATCCAGAGTTCGTGACAGCCGATATCGCCTGATAAAAACCATAAAAAACGGCATCACGCCAACGATCAAAATAGCCTCTATAATAAAAATAAATAGAAAAGAATGTCCCAAAAAGTAATTGAAACCAGATTAAAATAGCAAAAGTGATCCGAATCAGTCGGACGATACCAGACAAACGCGGTTGATTCATATCCGTCATGATCAGCTGCCGCTGTTTCAATGTGATTCGTCGTTTAGAAAAAATGACAAAAGCAGTAGAAATCATCATGATCCCCAAACCACCAACTTGAAATAATATTTCCAGCAGTATAATGCCGTTATCATTGAACACAGAATTGATATCAAAAGTCGATAGTCCAGTCACACTCACTGTACTGATTGCCATGAACAGCATGTCCACAAAAGAAACATGGCTATCTGGTTCGCGAAAAATCGGCAGATAAAATAGAACGAGTGATAAGACCGTCATCAATATATAATAAAAAACGATGATTTGGATCGATGAGAAATGATTGGCAGCAAACTTTTGTCCTCGCCGCTGCAGCCTTTGAAAGAATAAATCAACATGCACAGTACTATCCTCCTGACAATAGTCGTTTCTACCAGTATACAAGGGGAATCAGGAATACTCAAAGAAATTATTGAACAGATAACAATACAGCTTTCGATTAAAATAGAAATGGCTTATAATAAAGCAAATCCTAGAAAAAAGAAGGAGGAGGAATAACAAATTGATCAATGCCCAACAAATCGTAGAAAAAATGAAAAATCAAAAAATAAATTATGATACAGTTCTGAAAAAAATGATCATGCAATGGGAGAAAGAAGAAGTAAAGCCTAAGATATTAATACATACATGCTGTGCTCCTTGCAGTACGCACACGTTGGAATTCATGTCTCAATATGCAGATATCACGTTATTTTTTTCAAATTCGAATATCCATCCTAAAAGTGAGTATTTGCGGAGATTACATGAACAAAAACGATTTGTAGACCAATTTAATGAGAAAACTGACCATCATGTAGCGCTGATTGTTGATGAATACCGTCCAAGTGAATTCACCAAAATGGTTTTAACAAACCATCTTGAAGACGAAAAAGAAGGTGGTGCTCGCTGCAGTGCATGCTTCAATATGCGATTAGATCTTGTTGCGCAAAAAGCGCAAGAACTAGGATACGATTACTTTGGAAGTGCCCTGACGATCTCACCAAAGAAAAATGCAGCCTTGATCAATCAAATCGGAATGGATATCCAAAAGATTTACGGGACACAATATTTGCCAAGTGATTTCAAGAAAAACAAAGGCTATGAACGCTCTTTGCAAATGTGCAAAGAGTATGATATCTATCGCCAATGTTATTGTGGTTGCGTGTTCGCTGCCAAGCAACAAGGATGTGATCTGAAAAAAATCAATCGGGAAGCAAAAGCTTACGTAAAAACATCGACCGTAGTTTTTGATGAAAATTAAAGAAATCTTTCGGAAAAACGTAAGAAAAAAATAAAGAATTTATGGTAGAAATAAGGTAGACTGTATAATTTGTCCGTAGTAAAGTAAGGAAACAAGAATAAATTTCAATGAAGGAAGAGATAAGATGCGAAAAGTAGCACCTATTTTGAAGCCAATCGCTGTATTAACAATCTCGACGATTGTCGCGACTACTACAGGTATTGTGAATAGTTCCAGCTACCGTGCACCAAGTTCAAGTTCTAGTACTGTAGAAGAAACAACACCAACTACTTCAGTCTCGACATCTGAACCAACAACAACGGAAAGTTTGAATGAAACCACTACGACAAGTACATGGGACGATACAACAACTAGTTCGTCGTATGATGAGACATATACAACTGACAGCTCAAGCGAAACAAGTAATACGGTACCAGATGGCACTCCATCGGATTCAACCAATCCAAGTACAAGTCCGGATACAAGTGCTAGCTCCGAAACGATACCAAGCAGTACGACTGTAGATGATAACACGCAAAATGATGATGCAGCACGTACAGCACAGCAAAACCAAGATTCAGGAAATACCCAAACGTATAACCAGCAAGCAGGTGATTCTCAATGACATTTTTACTAGACCTTATCAACGGGGTGCATAAATTCCTTGGCTATTTAGACATCAGTCCTAAATATCTTAACCGTGGATATACGATTTTAAGTGTGATCCCCACGCTTTATTTATTGAGAATTGTTTATGGACTTTGGCAAAACCAAAACTATCTTCAATTTTTCTTATATGGACTTGCATTTCTAGTGCTTGTTTATTTTACTGTTTTAAATGTATTTTATTACTTTTTAGATAAAAACACGAAAGCCGATGTCACGCAGCTTTTTGTGAAGTATTTGCCTGACGAAGCGTTCAACATCCAGACAGAAGAAACGATCAATAATGGAAATTCGATCGATAAAGTGAATACACAAGAGGTCATGGTTTCGTATGATGAAGATTACCAATTGAAATTAGCCGAGAATATGCGGTATTTGATTGGAAATGGTGAGATCAAAACAAATGAACTCGGTCGCATGGATGGATTTTTGGTCGATAGAAATACGTTGTATCCTTATTACTATGTCAAGAAAACAGGCGAGAAAGAGTATGTTCTAAATATTGGACGAGGCTACTCGGACATGGAAAAAGTAGGGACCATTCGACTGAGCTCAACAGAAGACACATTGGAACCTGTCGGATTGTTCATCGTTGGCGGTGATTTTGTCAAAGACGGGTTGCGTTATCATGAGCCTTATCGCCTGAAATTAATTGCAAAAAAAGCACAATCACAAGAAGAACAAGTTGTTTATAGTCGAAGCCAAAGAAGAAGACATTCATAAGGGGATGTGACATGACTTTTGTCGTGTCCCTTTTTTATATAACGAGAAAAATAGAACGAACACGTCACTTATTCTTTCCTTTCATTTATAAACATTGTAGAATAAAGAGAGTACAACGAAATATCGTAAAAAAATGTAATAAATAACGAGGAAATATAAGTAGGAGGTAAGCTGTGAAAGAATTTTTGAAAAATTGGGGGATCCTGATCCTTGTATTAGCGGCTATTTTATTAGCTAGAGTGTACGTGTTTACACCAGTCACTGTAAACGGACATTCGATGGACCCTACATTAAGTGATGGACAACGACTGATTTCATCTAAAATCTCGAACTATGAACGAATGGATATCATTACTACGAAGGAACCAGGGGATGAAGAACGAATGATCGTTAAACGAATCATTGGTATGCCTGGGGACACAGTCAAGATGGAAAATGACCAATTGACCATTAATGGCAAAAAGTATGATGAGCCTTATCTAGATAAGTTCAAAAAAGAATTTTCAGAAGATAAGTTACAAGGAGAGTATGCTTATAGTTCAGGGTTCCAAGCACAAGCAGAAAGCGCCTCTACCTTTACGAGCGATTTTGAATATACTGTGCCGAAAGGAAAGTATCTTGTTCTGGGGGATAACCGTTTGATTTCAAAAGACAGCCGAATGTTTGGGTTAGTCGACAAAGATATGATCCAAGGCAAAGTTGTTTTCCGCTACTGGCCTCTTTCAGAAATCAAAATCATTTGATGAAAAAATAAAAAGAAGAGGTTGTGACAGAAGTGGTCAGCTTCAAGAAATAAGAAGCTGCTTTTGGAACACCGTTTAAACGAAAAAAGAAGCTGTGACATATTTTTGTCACAGCTTCTTTTTAAGCTTTTTGGCTGATGGATAAGAAAAGCGACGCATGTTTATTCATGAATAGCTTTTCTCCACGATGAAAAGTATGACTAGCAGTAGAGACAAAGCCAGTTTTTTTCAATCGATCGTTCAATTCTTCTTGAATAAAACCATTATGGACTTTCGGATGACTGATTTGTTCATTCTTGTCAAAATCTACAATAATCAGTTGACCGCCAGGAGCTAAAAGTTCGAAAAGTTTCATGAGAATAGTCTCTGTATCAGGAATGTGCAAAAGTACGAGTGATAGAAGGATCACATCTGCTTGGACAGCAGGAAATTCGACAGAGGCATCAGCGTGGATCGTGCGGACATTTTTCAGATCTGCTGCTTGGATCTTTTCTTCTGCCATTTTCAACATAGTTTCTGAAGCATCGGCAATGATCAGTTCTTTGAATCTTTCCGCAAGCGGTAAACTCACAAGCCCAGTTCCGCCTCCGTAATCCAGCAGGACTTTTTGGTGGCTGTCGCGCGGTAGATAAGTAGCTAGTTCTTCGCGAATAATCTTGGCTAATGCTTGACGGTCAGGGGAATCATAATGGTTAGCGATGGAATCAAAAATATTTTTTGTCATCAAATAGCTCCTTACATAAAACTTTGGAATTTTAACTTATTATAGCACGTGAAAAGAAAGAAAACATGCTATACTCAATTCAAAAAGAAAGTATTTAGCGGATGTACTTATTTTTATAACTCCTAAGAATTTTCAAGGACAGAAATTTTTCCAGAAAGATGAGAGAAATGGATCGCCTTATTTAGTTCTTGTCAAAAAGTTGGAACAAAAGTAAGCAAGGGATTTGAACGATAATCTGTGCTTGATGAAAATTCTCACTGTAAAAAATGTTGAAAATCAAGTATAATACCATAGGAACAAACTGGAAGGTGAAAAAGAGCATGGCACAACTATTTTTTAAGTATGGCGCAATGAATAGCGGCAAGACGATCGAGATCCTAAAAGTCGCTCATAATTATGAAGAACAAAACAAACCAGTTGTCTTGATGACAAGCGGTATTGATACAAGAGATGGTTTAGGCGTTGTTTCAAGCCGAATCGGACTGAAACGTGAAGCAATGCCGATATTTGAAGAAACAGACGTATTTGACGTGATTCAGAACATGGAAAGCAAACCCTATTGTGTGCTGATCGATGAAGCGCAGTTCTTAAAAAAGAAACATGTCATTGCTTTTACGAGAATCGTGGATGAATTGGATATTCCGGTTATGGCGTTTGGTTTGAAAAATGATTTTCGAAACGAGTTATTTGAAGGATCAAAATATTTATTGCTTTACGCAGACAAGATTGAAGAAATGAAAACGATCTGTTGGTTCTGCCACAAAAAAGCAATCATGAATTTACATTATATTGATGGGAAACCTGTTTATGAAGGCGATCAAGTGCAAATTGGCGGAAATGAAGCTTATTACCCCGTTTGTCGAAAACATTACTTTCATCCATCAATGATTACAGAAGGAGAATAAGCATGTACGATCAATTACAATCAATTGAAGACCGTTATGAAGAGCTTGGAGAACTTTTAAGTGACCCAGAAGTGATTTCTGATACAAAGCGCTTTATGCAGCTTTCAAAAGAAGAAGCAAACACGCGCGAAACAGTCGAAGTTTATCGTCGTTATAAAGAAGTAGTCCAAGGAATCACCGATACAGAAGAACTGCTTGGTGAAAAACTGGATGATGAAATGGCTGAATTAGCAAAAGAAGAATTATACGAGTTAAAAAAAGAAAAAGAAGTCTTAGAAGAAAAAATCAAGATCCTGCTTTTACCAAAAGATCCAAATGACGATAAAAATATCATCATGGAAATCCGTGGAGCAGCAGGTGGAGACGAAGCAGCCTTATTCGCGGGTGATCTTTTCAATATGTACCAAAAGTATGCTGAAGCGCAAGGTTGGAAAACAGAAGTGATGGAAGCGAACGTTACCGGAATCGGTGGATACAAAGAAGTGATCATGATGATTACCGGAGAGAATGTTTATTCGAAATTAAAATATGAAAGTGGTGCACACCGTGTCCAACGTGTTCCTTCAACTGAATCGCAAGGGCGTATCCATACTTCCACAGCAACAGTTGTCGTGATGCCAGAAGCTGAAGAAGTAGAGATCGATATTGAAGACAAAGATATCCGCACAGATATCTATCATGCTTCAGGTGCTGGCGGACAGCACGTCAATAAAACAGCATCTGCTGTACGTTTGACTCACTTACCAACAGGGATCGTCGTTGCTATGCAGGATGAACGTTCTCAGATCAAGAATCGTGAAAAAGCAATGAAAATCTTGCGTGCTCGTGTGTATGATAAGATCCAACAAGAAGCACAAAGTGAATATGATGCCAATCGAAAATCAGCAGTCGGAACTGGGGATCGTTCAGAACGGATTCGGACATATAATTTCCCGCAAAATCGCGTGACTGATCACCGTATCGGATTAACTATCCAAAAATTAGATCAGATTTTAGCAGGGAAATTAGATGAAATCGTTGATGCATTGATCATGTATGATCAAACATCAAAACTGGAAGCTATGCAAAATGGGTAAAATGACCTATCGAGAAGTCCTGTCACGGGCTTCTTCTTTTTTAGAGGATCATGGAAAAGAAGCATACAGTATCCAATTTTTATTTTTGGAACGGAAACAATGGAAAAAACTTGATTGGCTCCTTCATATGAACGAAGAGATTTCAGAAGAAGAACAACATTTGATCGAAACAGATCTGCGACTTCTGCTTGCAGATCATCCGCCTCAGTATTTGCTAGGATATGCAGATTTTTATGATCATCGGTTGAAGGTAACCGAAGCAACACTGATTCCTCGACCAGAAACAGAAGAGTTAGTGGAGTGGTGTTTAGACGAGACGCCTGATGTACCATTGGAAGTGATAGATATTGGGACAGGTACTGGGGCGATTGCTATTAGTTTGAAAGCAGCAAGAAAAAATTGGCATGTATCTGCCGTAGATCTTTCTGAAGAAGCGTTAGAAGTCGCGAAAGAAAATGCTCAGCACGAAGGAACGAAAATCAGTTTTTACCATGGGAATACATTGGAACCAGTACAGGATCGGCGATTTGATGTGATTATTTCTAATCCGCCGTATATCAGTCGGAATGAATGGGAACTGATGGATGAAAGTGTCCGGTCATTCGAACCTAAGATGGCCCTTTTTGCGGAGAACGATGGATTAGCTGTTTATGAAAAAATAGCAGTTGAAGCACCAAGCGTACTAAAACCAAATGGAACGATTTTTTTAGAAATCGGATTTCGCCAAGGTGAAGCAGTAAAAAAAATATTTCAGCAAGCATTTCCAGATAAAAAAGTAGCGATAAAAAAGGATCTTTTTGGTAATGAACGAATGATCCAAGTCTACAGTTGAAGTTGTGGATGAAAAAATTTTTATTTGTTTTTTTATTATAAAAAAACACTAATTTGACAAGGATGTAAACGACTTTTTGGCTTATCAACAAGTTTATCCACTATTGATAAATGGATTATCCACAGACAGTGGAAAACTTGAGGATAAAGTTGGATAAAACAAGAATGTATGAAAAAGGGGTTGTGGATAAACTGTGGAAACGAAACGTTATGATGAAACTGAATTAAAAGAGGCAGCCAAAGCACTGAAAGCAGGAGAACTTGTTGCTTTTCCTACTGAAACAGTGTATGGATTGGGCGCCAATGCTCTATTGCCCAATACTGTCAAGAAAGTGTTTTCTGTAAAAGGAAGACCTCAAGACAATCCATTGATCGTCCATGTCGCCTCTTTTGAACAAGTAAAAGAGTATGTGGACAACTTTCATCCAGAAGCAGAGAAGATTGTGAAGAACTTCTGGCCTGGACCACTAACTTTGATATTTAAAATCAAAAAAGACACCTTGCCCTCAGTTGTAACAGGAGGATTATCCACAGCTGCATTTCGTATGCCGGATAACAAAAAAACACTAGAAGTAATCGAACTTTCAGGGGTTCCGCTTGTCGGTCCAAGTGCAAATACGTCGGGAAAACCAAGTCCGACAACTGCAGATCATGTATTCCATGATCTACAAGGAAAAATTACCGGGATCATTGAGGATGGAGCTACGCGAATTGGTGTAGAATCCACTGTTCTTGATTTAAGTAATCCAACAGCCATGCCTATGATCTTACGACCAGGTGCAGTAACGAAAGAACAAATCGAAGCAGTTATCGGATCTCCTGTTGCTGTTGATCAGCATCTTGTAAAAGAAAATGAAACACCAAAAGCGCCTGGGATGAAATACAAACACTACTCACCCGATACACGTGTTCTGATGGTCAGAGATGGCGATTGGTCAATTGCAGTTCAATGGGCAAAAAATAAGAAGATCCGTGCAGGTGTCATAGCAAGCCCCGAAATTGCGGATCAAGTGCGGACAGATACTGCAGCTGTTTATATGTATAACGACAACTCAGTAGAAGCGGCGGCTAAAGGATTGTTTGCAGGTCTAAGAGGATTAGATGAACCAACACTTGGATTAGATTTGATTTTTGTACAAGTATATCCAGAAACTGGATTGGGGAATGCTTATATGAATCGCTTGAAAAAAGCAGCTGGGCAAAATTATTTTGAAAAATGATCAATTGGTTATTGCCGCATTCTTTTAGTATGATACAATGCTATCAAGTAAATCTTCTATCAGTGAACGAAAAACGAAGTGTAAATAGAAGAGATACGAATATTTGGCAATTTGTTTTTGATGGGAAAAATAAAATTGTAGGAAAATAAAAAGGAGCTGTTGTTTGTGGTAGATTACAAAACGTTTGACCCTGATCTTTGGGCTGCGATCGCCAAAGAAGAAGAAAGACAAGAACATAATTTGGAGCTGATTGCCTCTGAAAACTTTGTCTCCGAAGCAGTGATGGCTGCGCAAGGAAGTATTTTGACAAATAAATACGCAGAAGGTTATCCAGGGCATCGCTATTATGGTGGATGTGAATTTGTCGACATCGTTGAAAATTTAGCGATTGACCGTGCAAAAGAATTATTCGGAGCAAAATTTGCGAACGTCCAACCTCACTCCGGCTCTCAAGCCAACACGGCTGCTTATCTCGCTTTGGTAGAACCAGGGGACACGATCTTAGGAATGGATCTTTCCGCAGGCGGACATCTAACACATGGATCACCAGTCAACTTCAGTGGCAAAACCTATCACTTTGTTGCTTACGGTGTTGATCCGACAACAGAAGTTATTGATTATAATGTGGTACGTATTTTAGCTAGAAAACATCAACCAAAATTGATTGTAGCAGGTGCCAGTGCTTACGGACGAACGATCGACTTTGCGAAATTCAGAGAAATTGCAGATGAAGTAGGCGCAAAACTGATGGTAGATATGGCACATATCGCAGGATTAGTAGCAGCAGGACTTCATCCTAATCCAGTTCCTTATGCAGATATCACAACGACTACCACTCACAAAACATTGCGCGGACCTCGAGGCGGCATGATTTTGACAAACGATGAAGCATTAGCGAAAAAAATCAATAGTGCGGTCTTCCCAGGTATTCAAGGCGGACCTCTAGAGCATGTGATTGCTGGGAAGGCAGCGGCATTCAAAGAAGCACTAGATCCTGCATTTAAAGAATATAGTGAACAAATCATTGCCAATGCAAAAGCAATGGTCAAAGTATTCAATCAAGCAATCGGAACAAGAGTCATTTCAGGAGCGACAGATAATCATCTGATGCTGATCGATGTTCGTGAGTTAGGTATAAATGGAAAAGAAGCAGAGAGTATTTTGGACAGTGTGAATATCACGGTAAATAAAAACTCGATTCCTTTTGAAACACTAAGTCCATTCAAAACAAGCGGCATCCGAATCGGTACACCAGCAATCACTACTCGCGGATTCAAAGAAGAAGATGCTGTAAAAGTGGCTGAATTAGTTGTCAAAGCATTACAAGCAAAAGGCGACAATGCTCAACTAGACGAAGTCAAAACAGGTGTACGCGAATTAACTGAAAAATTTCCATTGCACAAAAAATAAAAATTTAAATTCCATATAAAACAGAAAAGTTCAATGCTGGACTTTTCTGCTTATTTTTTTGGAGAAAACGGATTCTTTGACAATATCGATGATGCTCTCTAGTATATGAGGTGTAATTTTAGTCTTCACATTAAATCTCAGGGAGGAAAAGTCATGACTGATCGTATCTCGTTAGAAAAGGAAGCCATAGCATTCAGTGATGCAAATGCACCTCATCCGCGAATCTATGAACTAGCACCGGAAGAAGGAAGAGCATTACTGGAAGAAGTACAAGAATCACCTGTGAACAAATATTCCGTTGATATTGAAGACTTGATGGTAGATACTGGCGAATGGGGAAAAATCAATATTCGTTTTGTACGACCAGAAGGAAATATAGATAAATTACCAGTTATTTTTTATATCCATGGAGCTGGTTGGGTCTTTGGCAGTGCTCAAACCCATGATAAATTGATCAGAGAACTTTCGGTCCGCACGAATTCTGTCGTTGTCTTTCCAGAATATAGTCGATCACCTGAAGCGAAATATCCAACAGCAATTGAACAAGATTATGCTGTGTTGCAACAGCTGAATAAATTAGCCAAGTCAAAAAATCTGGATCTCGAGAATCTAATTGTTGCAGGAGATTCAGTAGGTGGTAATATGGCTACAGTCATGACGATCTTAACAAAAGAACGAAAAGGGCTCCCAATATCTAAACAATTGCTGTATTATCCAGTTACCAACGCTGATTTTGATACAGATACCTATCATGAATTCGGAGAAAACTATTTTTTGACGAGAGATGGAATGAGATGGTTTTGGGATCAATATACGACGAATGAAGAAGAACGTGCTGAAATCACAGCTTCGCCTTTGAGAGCAGAACTGAATGAACTAAAAGATCTACCTCCAGCAATGATTCTGACAGGAGAAGCGGATGTATTAAGAGAGGAAGGCGAGGCTTATGCACGCAAACTTCGTGATGCAGGGGTTCCTGTTACACAAGTACGCTTCCAAGGAATCATCCATGATTTCGTCATGGTAAATGCTATGGATCAAACAAAGGCAGCGCGTGCAGCAATGGCATTATCTACTTCTTGGATCATGGAAAAAGAATAAGCTTTGCTTGTCAGCAGGAAAACTTCTTTTCAAAAAAGGATTTTCTTAGGAAAAATGGCGAGTTTGACTAGTCAATCACTTGATTTTGTTTTACAATTAAAAAGAAACGACAGAACAAAGGAGAGCTTAAAAAATGGGCAAATTTCAAGTGATCGATCATCCATTGATTCAACACAAACTAACTATTATTCGGGACAAAAACTGCGGAACAAAGGTTTTTCGTGAAGTAGTCGATGAAATCGCTATGTTGATGGCATATGAAGTATCACGGGATATGCCGTTGGAAGACATCGTGATCGAAACACCGATCACTGAAACAACACAAAAAACGTTGTCCGGTAAAAAAGTAGCGATTATTCCAATCTTGCGTGCAGGTATCGGAATGGTTGATGGTATCTTGGAATTGATTCCAGCTGCTAAAGTGGGCCATATCGGTCTTTATCGAGATGAAGAAACATTTGAGCCACATGAATATTTCGTCAAACTTCCAGAAGACATTGATGCACGTCAGTTGTTTGTAGTAGATCCAATGTTGGCAACAGGCGGATCAGCAATCATGGCAATCGATGCATTGAAAGAACGTGGCGCGTCGAACATCAAATTCGTTTGTTTGGTAGCAGCACCTGAGGGAGTAAAAGCTTTGCAAGAAGCGCATCCTGATATTGATATCTATACAGCTTCTCTAGATGAAAAATTGAATGAACATGGTTATATCGTTCCTGGACTAGGGGATGCGGGTGACCGTTTGTTTGGTACAAAATAAGTGAAAATGAAAAAGGATGTGACACAACTTTTGTCACATCCTTTTTTGGTCATTTTTAATGTTTGAGGCAGAGCAGCTTTTTCACAGCTTTCGTTTGTATATAAAAAAACCATCCCAAAAATGCAGAGATGGTCAAATTCAAATCTTTTTAAGTTCTTTGTAGTTAACGATTACTACACCCTTGCTTTGCGTCATCAAGTTCGCATTTTCTGCAGTTTCATCAATCTCAACAACAGCGGAATTTTTCAATTGTTTTGAAATCGTTCCAGTTTGCGGCTTGCCGTGAATCGTGAACATTACGTGAGTATTGATCTTGAATTTTTCACCAATTTCCGATGGTACGATAGTTGTATCAAATTTTCCAAAAGTTGCCATTTTCATAAAACCTGCCTTTCACATCAATTATACCACGTTTTATGAAAAATATCATGAAATTAAACTAATTTTCCATCGAACTCTTTACAATCAGCCAAATAGAGTATATAATTTCTTTTGGATAAGGCCAGCTTAGCTCAGTTGGTAGAGCAACGCACTCGTAACGCGTAGGTCGTAGGTTCGATCCCTATAGCTGGCATAAAGCAAAAGACAGATACCCTGATCGGGTATCTGTCTTTTTTATTTATGTCTGTGTGATTTAAAAACCATTAAAAATAGCGTATACTTTGTTTATAGAATGTAGTGGGGAGAAATATATTTCTGGGAGGAAATCGTGATGTCTAAAAGTGAAGAAATAGAAAACATGGTACTAAAATTATATGATCTCGTTTTAAATCCAGAGATCAATGAAAAGGAACGTATACTTCTGATAGAAGCAAAAACAGGCTTAGAAAAAGGTCAGTATTATCCTAAAGTCATGAATAATTTGGAACGTAGTTTACGTCCGTTAGCAATCAAGGGAGAATTGTCTAAACCAGTCTCACCGTTTTATATGGAGATATCAACAATAGGAAAATTTGAAAAAGAATTAGGTCGAGGAATGGCTTCGGCACCGATTACTTTTGGGCATTTATAAAAATGGATTATTCATCTCAATGAATTAAAAAGTAGCGTCAATCACAGAATACAGGCTAGGTTCGTTTATTTGAACAAAGTCTGTATTTTTTATATTGTGTTTTATTCTTTATTTAACATAAAAACAGCTGTTATAAAATAATAATGCTAATTAAAAGAATATTTTATGCAACTATAGTTATTTATGCACGTTGCATTTTTGTAAGTTAAAAATTGGAAATATAGATTGAAAAAATGAAAGCAATAAGTAAAATAAAATGAATATATGCGAAAAAATAATTTGCATTAGGAAAAACCTTGTAAAAACAGTTTTTTGGCATATTTATTTTTTATAAATATTTGTAAAATAACTATCAATTTTTTAGTTAAAAGATTGGAAATGAGTGGGGGAGGAATTGAAGAAAGGATTTTTGAGAGATGATATGGTAGGTTTTATTTTTAGTTAAAATAGGGGAGATAGAAAAAATGAAAAAGTGTAGAAATATTATTTTATCAATGTTATTTATTATTACTAATATAACATCACTGATTCCTGTTCATGTCTATGCGGATGCAGGCAGAGATATCAGCAGTAATGTCACTTCGTTGACCGTGGATCCAACGAATATTACAGATGGAGGAAACATAAAAGTAAAATTCTCGTTTGACGAAAAAAAACAAGACATCCAGCCAGGTGATTATCTTTGGATCAATTGGCCAAGTGAAGGAAATATTCGCGGTGAAGGATTTCAAAAAGAAATCCCATTAATGATTGAAAATAAAAATGTTGGAACTTTAACGGTCAGAAAAGATTCTGCACATGTTGTATTTAATGAAAATATTAAAAACATAGACTCAGTAGAAGGTTAGGGGCAATTTGAGATACAGGCCAGAAACGTAACCGATACTGGTGAAGAAAATACGGGGCCATTCACCGTGACGAGCGGTGACAAAACGGCTACTGTAAATGTGACAAAGCCAGCTTCTGGTTCTTCTTCTAGCGTTTTTTATTATAAAACAGGAGACATGCTTCCTGAAGATACTGAGCACATTCGATGGTTTTTGAATATTAACAATAACGGCACTTACGTTGAACAACCAGTTAAAATCAGTGATGAAATCCAAAGTGGACAAAGATTAGATCCAAGTACGTTTGAAATTAATCAAATACACTTAGGTGAACAGAAAGTTTACAGAGGAGAAGAGGGAATCCAACAATTTTTACAAGATTTCCCCGGTGCTACATTTGATTTTTCAGTAAATGATAATTACATTGAAATAACTATACCAAAAAACTTTGTCAATCTTAGAACAATAATGGTGAGTTATAAGACGATCATAGAAGAACCAGAACAAACAAGTTTTGAGAATCATTCGAAAGCTTGGTTTAAAGAAGTTAATAAACCTGCTGTTGATGGAGAAAGTTTCAATCATACAGTTAAAAATATTTCAGCTTCTGGTGGAGTCAACGGTACAGTTAGAGGCGAATTGAAGATTTTCAAATATATCAATGGCACAGAGATTGGTATCCCAAATGTGACTTTCGAATTAAGACGAGCAGATGAACAGCCTATTCAAGGACAGTCTAGTATCCTGTTGACTTCGAATGAACAGGGAGAAGTTAGTATCAAAGGTCTGCAAGTAGGAGATTATGTTGTAAAAGAAAAAGAAGCACCCAATTGGATTGATTTTGATCCACTAAGTTCAAATGAACTCAAATTCTCCATAAACGAAAATGATACAGAGGGAGTCAGTTTACCTGTTTATAACAAGAAAAAGGTTACGAACATCACAGCAACTAAAATTTGGAACGGTGGAACCACTCCCAGACCAAGTATTTATTTCAAATTATTCAGAGCAAGTACAAACAATTGGGAACCAGTTCCTGATGCAGAAACAAAACGATTAGACAATGGAATAACTTCAGTGACTTGGGAAGATATCCAACAGTATGATGATAGCGGAAACGAATATACGTTTAAAGTGCAAGAAGTAGACCAAAACGGAAATGATTACGTCCCTTCAGGTTATCAAAAAATTGAAAACGGGCTAGTCGTTACCAATGAGAATAAAGAAGTCATTTCAGTCTCAGGACAAAAAACATGGGAAGACAATGAGAATCAAGACGGCAAACGACCGACAACAATCACAGTGAATCTATTAGCCGACGGTCAACCGATCCAACACAAAGAAGTCAGTGAAAAAGATGATTGGCGCTATCGTTTCACAAATC